>JAHJCH010000151.1 GCA_018813065.1 Myxococcota bacterium | reverse complement strand
CGGCGAGGGCGGCGGCGGCGAGGCTGCTGGCGGCGGGGTGGCGCAGCTGGCCTAGGTAGGCGCGCGCGCTGAGCGGCGCCAGCCGTCGCGCAAACAGCCATAGAAAGAGCAGCAGCGCGGGGTAGCTCAGCAGCCAAGCGTAGGCCATGGTGATCAGCCCAAAGTGGGGGCTGAAGAAGCGCAGCGCACCCCAAAACATCCCGATGAGCAGCGCGACGCTCAGCAGTGAGTCGTAGATGGCGTACTCCGGTTTGCCGCAGGCGTGGAAAAGCTGGGGGAATATCTGCGCCAATGAGCGCAGCAGCGCCGCCCAACACAGCACCGAGATGATCGGCCCCGCGGCGAGCCACTCATCTTTACCAATGAGGCGCAGCAGATCCGTGGCGGCGAAGGTGAGGAAGACGGCGATAGGGGCCACCAGCAGCGCCAGGCTGCCTTGAATCCAAAGGAAGGCGTCGGCGAGCTGGTCGCGGGCGGCGGCCAACCGAGAGAAGACCGGGAAGGCGGCGCGGTTGGCCACGCCCAGCAGGGTCATCGCCGGGGTCATGGCCATGTCAAAGGCCACGCGGTAGACGCCCACAGCCTCCTTGCCGAAGAACGCGCCCAGGAGCAGGTAATCCGCGTTGCGGTAGAAGTGGTAGATCACCCCCGAGGTGGCGACCTTGAGCCCAAAGCGGATCATGTCGGCGATCTCGCCGAAGCGCTCGATGATCTCGGTGAGGGTGAACCGCAGACGCGGGCGGTAGGGCTGGAGGAGGCCGACCCCGATCAGCAGGAAGAGGCCATGGCTGGTGTAGCCAATGACCAAGGCCCAGGCGCCAAAGCCCGTGGCCGCCAAGGCCACCTTGAGTAAGGAGGCGCCGAGGGAGGCCAGCGTCTGCGCGACGCCGATCTGCTTGAAGGCTAAGGCGCGGTTGAGCAGCTGGAGCGGCACAAGGGCGGCGCCCACGAAGAGGAGCTTGCTGACCGAGGCGATGATCATCGGCGTCAGCTCAGGGGCGCCATAGCCCCTGGCGATCCAAGGCGCGGCGAGGCTGACGCCCAAGAAGAGGAGCGCGGCGATGCTCATCGTGAAGATAAAGATGGCGTCGATCTGGCGGGCGCTGATCGTCTTGGCTTGCAGCATCGCCGCGCCAATCCCCAGCCCGTTGAAGGCCTCTAAGATCACGGCGATGGCCCAGGCCAGCGTGGCCAGGCCCACGGCCTCGCGGCTGAGGAAGATGAGGATGATCAGGACGCTCCCCGCGTCGAGGAGCCGGGCGATGAGCTGGGCGAGCCCCAGCCAGAAGATCCCCCGTTTGATATGGCCGCGCGCGTCATCGCTCAAGGTGAGTGCTCCACTTTTGGCGGGGAATAGCCCTTGAGCAAGGCGGAGTCCAGCTTTAGCGCGCCCTCAGCCGCAACGCGCCGCGCTTCTATACGCCCACGCGTCGGTCACGAGGGGCACCCCCCAGCACACCACGCGGATGATGGCCCCTCGGAGGAGGGCTACTCCAGCCCGGCGTGACCACGCTCCAAGCTGCGCCCCACGCGCCCCACGCTGTGCTATTTTCAGCGCCCTCTCCCCCCTACGGAGCGCAGATGTCATCGCGTCGTCCTTTCCTTGAGGCCCTCGGGCCCGGGCTGCTCCTCGCCGGGGCGGCCATCGGCGTCAGCCACCTGGTCCAGTCCACGCGCGCCGGGGCGGTCTATGGCTTTGGCCTGCTGTGGGTTGTCCTGCTCGCCAACGTCGTCAAGTACGCCGCCTTCCGCTTTGGACCACAGTACACCGCCGCCACAGGCACCAGCTTGCTTGAGGGCTATCGCCGCCAAGGTCGGCTGGCCTTGATCATCGTGCTCATCTTGACCGTGGGCACGATGTTCACCATCCAAGCGGCGGTGTCCATCGTCACGGCGGGCCTGGCCAAGATCACGCTGGGCTTGACCCTGCCCGCGCAGACCCTCGCCGCCCTGCTCATGGCGCTCTCGGCGGTGATCATCGCCTTTGGCCGTTATCGCGTGCTCGACGCCATCAATAAGGTGATCGTGCTGGCGCTGACCCTCTCGACGCTGGCGGCGGCGCTGCTCCTCCTGCCCAAGATCGACTGGCATCACACGCGCTTTTTCTTCGGCGACTTCACGCTCAAGGATATGGCCTTCGCCGCCGCGCTGGTGGGCTGGATGCCCTCCGCCGTTGACGTGGCGGTGTGGCACTCGCTGTGGACCCTGGCCCGCGCTGATGACACCGCCAAGCGCCCCTCCATGCGCGCGGTGATCGCCGATTTTCACCTGGGCTATTGGGGCGCAGCGGGCTTGGCCTTGTGCTTCGTCATCCTCGGCGCGGGGGCCATGCACGGGACCGGCGCGGTCTTCAGCGACACCGCCGCGGGCTTCGCCGCCCAGGTCGTCGATCTCTACACCGCCGCCCTGGGGGCCTGGAGCCGCCCCCTCATCAGCGTCTCCGCCTTCGCCGTGATGTTCTCCACGACCTTGGCCGTCGTCGATGGCCTGCCACGCACCCTCGCCGTGCTCATCCGCCGCTTCTACAGCGAGGAGCAGCCCTGGGCGGGTGAGGCCGAGGACGCCGCCTTTAAGCGGCTCTATTGGGGCAGCCTCCTGCTGATCGGCGCTGGCGCCGTGGCCTTGTTGTTCTTGATGATCGGGGCGCTGACCCCCCTGGTGGATCTCGCCACCACGCTCTCCTTCCTCACCGCCCCCGCCCTGGCCTGGTTTAATCACCGCGCCGTCTGCGGCGAGGAGGTGCCCCCAGCGATGCGCCCCAGCCGGGGCCTGAGGTACCTCAGCCTCACCTCGATTGGCCTCCTCACGGTCATGTCGCTGGGGTACTTGCTCTTTCGCGCGTGGGCGCGCTTCGCCTAAAGCCCCGCCTTTAAGGATCTGCCTCGATGAAGAAACTAGAGCCCACCCTTGGCCTCTTCGCGGTGGTCGCCATCAGCATCAGCGCCATGCTCGGCTCAGGGTTGTTTGTCTTGCCCGGCTTGGCGGTCCTCAAGAGCGGCAACGCGCTGTGGGCGGCTTATCTGCTGGCGGCCATCGCCGTCTTGCCCGCCGCCCTGTCCAAGTCGGAGCTGGCGACGGCGATGCCTGAGTCCGGCGGCACCTATGTCTACCTCAACCGCGCCTTTGGCCCGCTGGCGGGGACCATCTCGGGGCTGGGGCTGTGGATCTCGCTGCTGCTCAAGAGCAGCTTCGCCCTCGTCGGCTTCAGCGCCTATTTGCTCGTGCTGGCGGATCTGCCGATCAAGCCGACCTCACTGACCCTGTTGGGCGGCGTCATCCTCCTCAACATCTTGGGCGTGCGTAAGGTCGGCGCGGCGCAGAAGGTCGTCGTCCTCTTCGCCGCCACCGTGCTGATCGGCTTGGTGATCTTGGGCTTCGATAAGGTCGATCCTCGGCGGCTCCAGCCCTTGCTCTCAGACGATCCCCTCCAGCTTATCGCCGCAGCTGGCTTCGTCTTTGTCTCCTACGCGGGGGTCACCAAGGTCGCGGCCATCGCCGAGGAGATCAAGGACCCGGATCGCAACCTCCCCCGAGGTATCCTCCTCTCGCTGACCCTCGTCACGATCCTCTATGTCGCCGTCTCGGCCACCCTCGTCGGCGTCTTGCCCCTAGAGGCGCTGCGTGGTGATCTCAAGCCGGTCTATAGCCTCACGATGGCGATTGATCCGCGCTTCGGGGTGCTGGCCGCCGTCTTGGGCGTCTTGACCATGACCTCCATGGCCACCGCCGGGCTCCTGGCCTCCTCGCGCTTCCCCTTCGCCATGGCGCGCAACGCGCTGATGCCCAGCGCGCTCAAGCACATCAGCGAGCGCACCCGCACGCCCACCGTGGCCATCCTCGCCACGGGCGCGCTGATGGGCGTCGCCATCCTCTTCCTCGACATCGCCAAGATCGCCAAGCTGGCCTCCGCCTTCCAGATCCTGCTCTTCATCGGCGTCAACGTCACGGTGGTGCTGCTGCGGGAGAGCCGCGCGCAGTGGTATAAGCCCGCTTACCGCGCGCCCTTTTATCCGTGGGTCCAGGTCTTGGGGATCGTGCTGGAGCTGACGCTCTTGTTGATGCTGGGGCTGGCGCCCTTGGTGGCGATCTTGGCCCTTGGCTTGGCGGGGTTGGCGCTCTATTACGGCTATGGGCGGCGGCGCAGCGACGCGCGCGGGGTGCTGCTGAGCATGGGGCCGCGCCGTGATCTGATCGAGACGCAGCGCCGACCCGCCGTGGAGTGCCCCGAGAGCGCGCGCGAGGAGGCCCACGTCGTCGTCACCCTCCTTGACCAAGAGCGCTCACCCGAGATGCTCGTGGAGATCGGCGCGGCCCTCGCCGATCACGCGCCAGTGCAGATCGTTCACCTCACCGAAGTGCCAGAGCAGATGTCGGTGGGTGATATCCTCGATGATCCAGTGAGCTACTCCCTGCAACGGCGCTTCCGCGCCATGGCCGAGGATAAGGGGCTGGAGCTGCGCTTCGAGGATGAGGTCACGCGCGATCTGCCCAAGACCGTTCATGACTACGCCAACCGCCACAGCACGCAGTGGATGGTCAAGTCTTGGAGCCGCCGCCCCGCTGGCCTGCTGCTCCAAAACCCCCGCTTTTGGCTGCGCAGCCACCTCCCCTGCAACCTCGCCCTCTTTCACGACACGGGCGTACGCTACCTCCGCGAGATCCTCGCCTATGTCGAGCCTGGTCCAGATGACGCGCTGGTCGTCAGCACCACCGCGCACCTCGCGGATCTCTATGGCGCGCGCGTCACCTTCGCCCAATTCGTCCCCAATGACGCCCCCGCCGCCCAGCTTCAGGCGCGCGCGGATTACCTCGATCAAATCCACCTGCTCTCCAAGATCCCCTCAAAGACGCGCGTGCTGCGAGGGCGGCGCTTCACCGACGCCCTGGCCGCCGCCAGCGCCAGCTATGACCTCTTGGTGATGGGCGCCCCCGAGGAGGGGGCCTCCATGCGCTTCCTCAGCACCCAAAAGGATAAGCTCACGGCGCGCGCGCTCTGCTCTGTGCTGCGGCTCCAGACGCCGCGACAGGAGACACACAGCGCGGTCTCTCCAGGCGGGGTGGCGTGCCCGTTGGCGGACTTCATCGACCCCCGCTTTATCGGCTGGGGCCTGAGCGCGACGAAGAAGGAGGCCCTCTTCGATGGCTTCGCTGCCGCCTTCGCCGCGCTGGAGGGGCTCAGCGCGGCGCAGATCGATGAGGCGCTGTGGGAGCGAGAGCGCACACAGAACACCGGCGTCGGCGTCGGCGTCGCTTTCCCTCACGCCACGCTGATCAACACGCAGCGCACCTGGCTGGGCGTCTACACCAGCGCTCAGCCCATCGATTATCAAGCCATGGATGGTCAACCCGTGGATGTCTTCTTCGTCACGCTCGGCCCCCCCAGCGAGCGCCAAGCACACTTGCAGCTGCTGGCCACGCTCTCGCGCATGGTGATGGAGACGCCCTTGTTGGATGAGCTGAGGCGAGCGCGCTCTGCGGAGGAGATGTTGAGCATCTTGACCCGCTGCGCCCCCGATGCCTGAGCGGGCGAATTGTCGGGAAAGGTAAGCGCCGATCGGGTATAGAGGGGCAGCGTGCGTCCCTGAGAGGTGGACGCGCAGCCCATGGGTCATTGCACTTGAGGACGTGATGTTCGAGCCCTCTGCGTTTGAATTCTTTGTCGCGATTGGTGTAGCCGGCGCCGTGGGGTTCCTCCTTGGGGGCCGACGAACACGCAGCCTCAACGCGCCGCTCTTAGAGCCGACAAGTGAAGAGGAGGAGATCCTCATCTCTGTTGAGATCCCTCAACAAGCGATCAAGCCACCATCCGAGCCGCCCCTTAAGCCGGGCTTTGAGGACATTGACTTCGCCGAAGAGAACGAAGAAGAGCGCCTCCCCGACTTTGATGAGCCCATCGAGGGCATCAGCGCGCCCCGCCCCTTCCCCGGCACTGAGGAGACGCACATCGAGGCGCTGCGCATCGAGATTGAGGCCCTCAAGGAGCGGCACGCGCGGGACAGGGCGCGCTGGGAGAGCAGCAGCGTGGACGCGGACAGCTGGGCGCAGGAGCGCGCCGAGCTGGAGCAGACGCTCGCCCACTGCCAGGCGGACGCTGAGGTGGAGATCGCGCGCCTCAACGACGAGGTTGAGGTGGGCTTGAGGCGACACGCGCAGCTCAAGGATGAGCTAGAGGGCCTGATCGCCCTGGATCCGCTCAACCTGGAGACGCTGATCGGGTACTACGAGGCCGAGCGACACAAGCACGAGATCGATCTCAAGACCCAACAGCAGATCCTCATGGAAGAGGCGCCCATCGAGCTGCCCTCGGGTGAAGCGGACGTCGCCGCGCTGGCCCACGCCGCCGCTGAGCAGCGGCGCCAAGATGAGATACAAGCGCGGATTCAAGAAGACGCTCGCCTGATGCGCCGCGCGGAGGCCATCCTCAACGAGCTTAAGAATCGACGAAGCCCCTTGAGCTGAGGATGCGCCCGCTCTCTCGCCGCAGCCGCTATGACGCCCACCTCAACCCGCTCACCCGCGCCCTGAGCGCCCATCAAGGCCCGCTGATCGACCTCACGCGGGGCAACCCCACGACCGCGCGGCTCCCTTATAGCGACGCGCTGATCCGCGCCGCGCTGAGCGATCCGGCGGGGTTGACCTATCGCGCCGCGCCGTTTGGGGCGCCGCGTGCGCGCGCGGCCATCGCTGAGCTGCTGGGCGTTGAGCCCTGGCGCGTGATGCTCACGGCCAGCACCAGCGAGGCCTACGCATATCTGTTCAAGGCGCTGTGTGATCCAGGTGATGTCATCGCCATCCCCAGGCCCAGCTACCCGCTCTTTGAGCAGCTGGCCGCCTTTGAGGGCGTCGCCACCACCAGCTATCCGCTGATCTACGATGGCCGCTGGAGCCCGATCTTCCCCAGCGCTGAGGCGGCGCGAGGGCTCGCCGCGTTGCTGATTGTTAACCCCAATAACCCCACAGGCCAACAGCTCAAGCGTGGGGATCTGGACACCCTCGCCGCGCTTGAGATCCCGATCATCTGCGATGAGGTCTTTCGCCCCTTCCCGCTGGATGTTGAACCGGATGGGGTGGCGAGCCTGATTGGCTGGGGGGGGCCGGCGATCGTGCTGGGGGGGCTGTCCAAGTGGGCGGGGCTGCCCCAGATGAAGTTGAGTTGGGCGATCATTGGCGGGCCGGAGAGCTTCGCTCGCCCGTTGCTGGAGCGGCTAGAGCTGATCGCTGACACCTACCTCTCCGTCGCCGGTCCGATCCAGCAGGCGTTGCCGCTGCTCCTCGACAGCCGCCACCGCCTCACCGACGCGCTCAGCGCGCGGCTGCGCGCCAACCTCGATCACATCAAAGCGGCCTGCGTGGGGCGCCCGATCGAGGCGCTCAAGGTCGAGGGGGGCTGGTACGCCACGCTCAAGCTCCCCGCGACCCAGGATGAAGAGGCTTGGGCGTTGACGCTGCTCCAAGCGCGAGGGGTGCTGATCCAGCCGGGGTACTTCTACGACTTCAATGACCGAGGCGCGTACATTGTGCTCAGCCTGCTGACCCCGCCGGGGCTCCTCCAAGAGGGCCTCAAGCGCATTATTGAGGGCGTTGAGGGCGCGTTAAGTGCCGGGTGAAGTGGCGGGTGAAGTGCTAGGCTAAGGCCCATGCGCAAAACACACCGATTAACACTCCTCCTGCTCATCAACGCCTCCCTCAGCCACGCCGCCCCTCAACGGCTGCGCATCGCCGCGCGGATCGGCGAAGCGGGTGTAGCGCGCTTTGGCCCTGTGGAGGCGCGCAAGGGCCAAAGCGTGACGCTCTACGCCGTGCTTACTCAAGGCAAAATCTACTACACCGATGCGCCTGCGCTTAAAGATCCACATCAGATCGATAAAGCACGCATTCGACCGTTTAAGGAGAGCAAATATACATCTCTTAAATGGAGTCAGATTGAGCCGTTACCACACCATACCAAGACTGCTTCACCGAACTTTGGAAATCCTGCGTACTCGAACGCCAAACTATTTGGAAAAGAGCACGGAAAATGGCTCGGATATGACAAAATTGAGTATAAAAAAACGGAATTAGATCATAAGTTGAGCAACTTTACAATTAAAGAGATCATACCCAGCGATCCATGGCCGAAAACTCAAGGTCTTGGCACAATGCGCTATCAGATTGAAGTAGAAGGATTAAATTGGCGTCAAAAAACGGATGGAGTTGAGGCAACTGAACGAGGAGGAATTAAAACGACCGTTTTTCGAGTAAGCTATCGCGATCGTGACGATTGGGTCGGCTGGTTAACGAGCTACTTCAACGTACCCAACGTCTTTGGCAGCGCGGGGATGGGGCGACGGCATCAAACAGACAAGCATCAAGGCGCGGACTGCGCGGATGTCATCATTGGTGGGCTACGCAAGGCGGGAGCGCGGATAGAGTACACGAGCGTCACCGGGCTCTATCGCCTCGCCACGCCAATAACAGAGATCTTGCTCCTCAACAGCGAGGGGCTCTTTAAAACAGACAAGCTCGGCGCGCCCCTTGAGGCGCAGCGGCTCCGCTTTGGATCAGAGATTCAAAGAGGAGACATCATGGTGATCAACTACGCGGGCCTACCGATCTCTAAGCGGCTTTGGGATCATGTCGCGGTGGTCGGCGACGACCAGGGAGAGGAGGGGATCTTTGATCCGAAAGATCCTGTCTATCATATGGGCTATCTTTATGGATTAACTGAAGAAGAGGCGGGCGAAGGCTGGCCGAAGTATGTGCAATTTTTACGATTGAAGCAAAAACACCTAAAAGACATTAAGAAAAAAACAATAAATTAATAAAGTTTTGCAAATAAGGCGTGTCAGCGCCGGAGAGTTGGTCGCCTTCGATGGATTTTGGACATAAAAAAAGCCCCGCAGATAAAAAACCTGCGGGGCTTTGATAAATTTCTGGCGGCGACCTACTCTCCAAAACCACGGCGTGGTTGTCATGAGCCAAAGTTGATAGACTTTGGCGAATGAGGCGCGTCAGCGCCGGAGAGT
>JAHJCH010000150.1 GCA_018813065.1 Myxococcota bacterium | reverse complement strand
TCCAATCCGCGCGCATCGAGCTTGTATGGAATGCCCTCTCTCCGGCCTTCCGCCAGGAGGTCTTTGTTGATGAGGAGCCTGGTCGCCTCAAGCCCAGGAGCTTGGCTGCGTAGCTGTATCCGCGATTGCGGAGACACACCCTAGCGAAATAGACTATTGAGCAAGCAAACGGCGTCCACGAAACGAGGGGGAGTAAGCCATAACTTGGTTCTGATTGGTCATTTGATACGAGAGAAGATTAGTGGTGTTTATGATAAGTTTGATTCTATCAAGTCGCCTGGAAACTGGAACCTTCGGCAGGGCATAGGAAATCCCTTGACTCACCTCAAACAATCGTAATCGTGACACGATCCCCACCTACTGCTGATTCCTGGCGCCCTAAAGATAGGCTTCCCCCCACTCCACCTCAAGCAGAATCTGGTCAAACGGTGTGATGATGTCAGCAAACTCAATCGAACTGAGTGGGCGGCGGGCCTTGGTGGGTGAATCGGCGGCGACGTGGTGATGTAGGGAAATCTATGTTGATATGGCGGAGGCTTGGCCGGTCAGTTAGGTGAGTGGAGTGTCGCTTGTTCCGGGCGCCTCGGTTCTGGAGATTGATCACATGCCCCCTCTCGCCTGCGTAAGGCCCCGTCGCGCTTTTTTACTATTTAGTCCCCTCGAAGAACTCTCTACTTCTCTACGATTCTCTCTAAAGAGGCGACTGGCGCAATTCCCCGAGCGCAGGACGCAGGCGCTCCACTTCGCCCAAATCACGGGGCTTTATCGAGGGTTACAGTTAACCAGACCGACCCCAAAAAGGCCCTTTTGAAACGGAGAACAAACAGAGAGAAACGGAGAGATTCGGAGTAGAGAGAGAAAAAGCGGAGAGAATGGGCTTAGAGTCTCTCCAGTTCAGAGAGCATTCAGGTCCAAGCTAAACCAGCCTAAAAGACCCCTAAGTCCGCGGAACCTTTAACACAACAAGGAGGCAAGGCAACCCAACCACCGCTGTAATCAGGCAAAAAAAAACGCCCAAGCTTGGTGAGCTTGAGCGTCTTGGGCTCCGGCAACAGGACTTGAACCTGTGACAAATCGGTTAACAGCCGATCGCTCTACCGACTGAGCTATGCCGGATCAATTGAGCGGGGTGGATATTACCCAATCTTCATCGAGGGTCAAGACCCTTTTTTGATTTTTTTTCGCCACACACTAAAAATGACCCAGCCACTCGAAACGCGCGCCCGCAAATGCTGGATATTCACGGCAAATCCCCGCAATACACTTCACCCCGCCGCGCTGCGTGCCCGCCGCTAGACGCAGCTTTTGACCCTCTAAGAACTTCCAGTGCGCGATGCCCGCAAAGAAATGCTGACGCACACCCTCCTTCTCCGTGTCGTAGCCATACTCAAGCGTGAGGCCCATGCGGCCACCTCGCTCCAGCCCAAGCAAGGTGCTCCCGCGAGCGTAACGCTTCTCACCGCCACTGTCCCCGTCGCTCGGGCGACGCCTCAGCTCATTGGTGCTCTGCGCGTGTAACTCGTAGCCCTCAAGCCCCACCGTGAGATCTCCCTCTCCATGGATCATGCTCTTGAGCTTTTCTCCCTTTAATGCGCCCCCACTGTACCTCTCGTCTCGGTAACCCCCGCTGAACGCCAGCTTGTCCGGGAGGTAGATCTCTAAACCCGCGTAGCCATGAATCTGCGTGATCTCTTCTTCACTGTCAGGGCTCTGTATTCGATACATCCCGTTGATGTGACCCACGTAGTCTTCGCTGATGATCGGTCTCTCTAGCCGTATCCGACCCCCAAGGATGTCCCTCGTCTCTAAGACCTCTTGGTCAATCCGCTCCAGCGTCGGCGGCCTGTTGTAGCTGACCCGCGTGTCCGTCGCGGTGTGCGGGCTCCCCCTTTGTTCAAATCCATTGAGGTAAATGCCTTCGATCAGGATGATCGTCTCTTTGATCGTAAGGTCTATCGTGCTGTAAATCGCTTTTCCTGTCTCTTCTTGGTCGATGAGTCTCCTTTTTTGGTAGTCTCCTTCTATGTATATGTCAAATGTGTTCAAAATTTCTCTTGCTTGTATTGTTATCCCCGTCGTGATGTTCTGGTCTTCTTTTTCTGCATTGAGAAGCTCGTTTAGTTTTTGATCGTCTGGTTTTAGATAAATTCCAAATATCCCGATCGTTGGTAGCGCTTTGTTCGCTTGTATTTGTCCTCGTATTCCAATGATTCGGTCAGGTGTGTCAACGACATGTTTTTGTGAGAGCGTGTCAAGGTTGGCCGGGTTGGCTTCTCCACCAAAAATATTGAATTCGATTTTTTTGCTCTGGTAAGCCATCTGCCCACCCCTCAGCGCTGTGTCTACCCCCGCGCTCTCTATCGGCTTGAGCGAGAGCGCGATCCCTCGACCCATCTCAAGGTGGATGTCTCCAATGTCTATCCGCCAGTCCCCAAGGTGGTAGCTGGTCAGCAGCCGCTCAAGGCGCTCGTCGTCTCTGTAGTCGCTGCTCGGCGCGTCGATGAACTTCGTGAGGTCTATCCTCGCGTACGCTTCAATGTTTTGTCCATTTCCACGAATCTCAAGCCTCTCTTCGATGAGTTTGTAGCCATCGTCTCCTTCTACTCCATTTTTGTTGTCACTGTAGATGCTGGCGGTTAATTTTTGGTTAATCGTGACTTGGGCTTGGGCGACGCTCGTTAACATGATCATTGTTACGAGTTTGATGGCTTTTGTGTTTTTTTTGTGGGTCATCTGAGGTGGGTTTTTTTGTTTTTTTAAGGCTCTGTTGAGAGTTTTTTGAGTCTCTCAGCCCATTTTTCGGCGTTATCGCTTGTGTAGCCTTCTTCGCTGTATGCAATTTTGCCTTGTTTGTCGATGACAACGGTGTACGGCGCGCTGTTGGTGCTGTTGATCTTCTTGGCGATCGTTCCGTCTGTGTCAAGGATGATGGGCATCTTCCATTTGTTGCGCTTGATCGTGCTCTTTACCCGCGATCTTGTTTGGGCGTCGTCCATGTTAATCGCGATGATCTGGATTTTGTCTTCGCCGATCTCTTCTTGGATCTTGATGAACTCCGGGATGGCTTTTTTGCAGGGCGCGCACCACGTCGCCCAGAAGAGGATGATCGTGGTCTTGCCTTTGTAGTCAGCGACGTTGATCAGCTCGTCTTGTGTGCTCTTGCCCTTGATCTCCGGGGCTAAGGGGCGCTCGTCTGCTCGGGATTGAGGCGCACTCAGGCTAAGCAGCAGCGCGGCCAGGAGCGTGTACTTCATAGCTTGCTCTCCAAGATGGCGTTGATCAGGCTCTCGTCCCAGCCCGTGTTGATGCTGATGATCTTCATGTCATTGACGTCTACAAACATGTTCATCGGCGTGGCGTCCGGTGGGTAGTAGGCCGAGAGCTGGTTGTCTGTGTCCGCGACGACGTTGAAGGGGAAGCTGAACCTCGCTTTCCAGTCCGCTGCGTACTCCGCCGTGGCTGGGCTGTAGTCGGCGTCCTCGAAGACCGCCATCAGTACATCTAGTCCTCGTTCATGCCATTCGTCGTAGATCTCTTTGATCTTGATGCCTTCTTCTCTACACGCGGTACACCAGCCCGCTGTGGTGGTGATCAGCAGGAGTTTGTTGGTCGGTTTAAGGTAGATCTCGCTGATCTGAAACGGCTGGCCGTCTGTGTTCGTGAACGTGTGGTCCTCAAGCGTGTCGCCTTCGCTGACCCCATAGCCTCCGCTGGGGTAGCCCTCCCGCGCCGCCGCGTCTGGGGTTACTTCGCCCTCCCGCGCCGCGTCAGGGGTCGCTTCGCCCCCTCCGCCGTCGTCGCTGTCACAGGCGGTCAGCTGGGTGAGGCTCAGGCTCGTTAAGGCGAGCGTCAAGGTGAGTCGGCGCATCTTCTCTCCAATGGATTGGGCGGCGCGCTACGCGGCTGCCTGGGCTTTATTCTCGGTTGATCTTGTAGCCAAGCCAGCCCAAGCACGGGAGCCCGTTGGCTGCGTCGGCGGTGAGCTTGTTGTCGCGAATCGTGCCCTCGCCAAAGCGCATCCAGGTGGCCTCGGGGACCGTCTCGCCGTCGCTGAGGTGGCAGTCCAGCCCCCCCAGCGTGTAGAGCGCCGCCGTCGCACCCTCAGGCGCCATCACCGGGAGCTGGAAGGGGAAGCCTTCGCCTGTGACGTCGGCCTCCGGGACGATCAGGTAGATCCCGTCAAGCTCGGGGCGGTCGATCTGGGCGCAGATCCCCTCGTGGTCCGGTCGAAGCGGGGCGCCCGCCATCTGCTCGTAGCCCGCTGAGCCGCTGACGAACATCTCGCCAGGCGTCACCTCGATGGTCATCTGCCCCGGCAACGTGACGGCGCGGGCTTCTTGGGGGTTGGCCTCCGGCGGGCGATCCGTGGCGGGCTCGACGCTGAAGAGGATCAGCGGCGCGCTCATCTCAAGCCGCGCCTGGCTGAGATCAACAGCGCAGTAGCTCGTGGCGTAGCCGCTGTTGGTCTTGATGATCCGCAGCGAGGCGCTCTCCATGCACTCCTTACCCGCAGGTATCAGGATCGTAAAGCGCCCGTCCGCTTGGGCTCGGCTGGGCTGGAGGCATTCTAGCCGCCCCCCCGGTGAGAGGCGGATGCACATCTGCGCTAGCGCGTCGGCGATCCCCTCGCCGTCCTCGGATTGGATCACTCCGCTGATCTCTTTGACCCAGTGATCGACGCAGCTGGGATCGGGGGCGTCCGGGTTGGCGTCCGGGGCATTGGGATCGGCGTCCAACGCGGGGCCAACGTCGCCGAGCTGAACCTGACGCGCGTCGAGGGTGAGGCTCGCGTCGGCGGGGACGGCGTCGACGTCGTCTTCGCCACACCCCAAGGCGAGGAGGCTGAGGCTCAGCGCGGCGTAATACGGCGCGCAGCGGCGATAGGCGCTCATGGCGGCTTCCTTTCTGCTGGGGCGGCCACCCGCGTGGCGGGCGCGCCTTCGTGGCGGGCGACTATAGCAAGATTCTTAAGCTCAAGGGGGAAGCTGTGTCTCTGCCCAAAGGCGCCTTTGAGGAAGGCCAGCAGGACATCAGGTGCGCGGTGGTCAACCCCGCCGCAGCTCAAAGTGATCAACGACGCCCTTGAGCTGCGCCGCCAGCGCCTTGAGATCACGCGCAGCGCCTCGTTGGCGCGTCGCCCCCGCCCGCGCGCCCTCGGCCCGCGCGTGGAGGGCCTCCATCTCCGCCTTGAGGCGCCTCGCCTCGCCCGCCGCGCGCTTGAGGCCCTTTGGCCCCTCGATGGCGACGGTGAGCGCCTCGTCCGCCCAGCGGACGTCGCCCAAGAGCGCGCGGCTGGCCTCGGCGGTGGCGTTGAGCCGCGCGTCGATCTCCGTGACCTGGGCGGCGGCGTGGGTGATGTCAGCCCCCACGGCGTTGATCACCACGCTCTGCTCCTCCACCGCCGCGGCGATGTTGATGTTGATCTCATCCAGCTCGTTGACCGTCGCCTCCACCGCGCTCATCGAGCTGGAGGCGCGATCCATCTCTCGACGCATCCCCGAGATCGTCCGCTCAATGTTCTCCGTGGCCGTGGCCGTCTGCCGCGCCAGCGCCTTGACCTCATGGGCGACGACGGCGAAGCCCCTGCCTGCCTCCCCCGCCGAGGCCGCCTCGATGGTGGCGTTGAGCGCTAAGAGGTTCGTCTGGGCGGCGATGCCCTTGATCAGATCTAATATCTGCTCGATCTCCCGCGCCGCCTGGCTCAGCGTCTCGACGTTGGTCGTCGTGGCGCGGGCCACGTCGTTGGCCTTGGTGGAGGCCGCTGCGGCGCGCTGGGTGCTGTGGGCGATCTCGCTGAGCGTCGCCGCGATCTCTTCAACCGCCGTCGCCACGCTCGTGACCGCCCGCGCCACGCCGTCGCTCTCCTCGACGATGCCCAGGATGTCCCCCTCGAAGCGCTCGGCGCGCCCACGCGCGTCGGTGAGCCGCTGACCCGCAGCCTCGACCTCGCGCGCCGCGCCGTTGAGCTGCCCGTTGAGGGCCTCCCCCTGGGCCGCCGCCGCCGCGCTCGTCTGCGTGGTGTCTTCAAGCGCGCCGCTGATCTCATCGGCGGCGTCAGCGAGCCCCTCGGAGGCCGCCGTGAGCGTGTTGGCGCCTGTTGAGACTTTATATATCTGGCGGTTAAGCTCGACGCTCATCAGATTAAGCGCATCAAATAGCCTGCCAAGCTCATCATTTTGGTTATGATGCTTAATTGTTTCGTTTAACTTTCCTTTTGAAACAGATTCAGAGAGTATTACACATTTATATAGAGGCTTTGTTATATGTTTTTTGATTTGATTTGATATAATTATCATCAAAATTAAACCTAATATTATGGAAATAGCGTCAATTATCATTGAAATTTTATTGAAAATCTCCACTTCACTTTGAAATGCGTTTGTAATTGTGTTCATTTGTGATAGCAATTTAATGTTATGCGTAAGCATCCAATCGAGTGCTCTTTCGCCCTCTGATGCGTGAATCTCCGCCCGACCTCTCACAATCTCACTGAGTAAATCACGGCCAGGCACCCAAAGCGCCGCGCCCGCCTCAACGATGTCCACGATGGCCTCAGGCGCGGGCGTGATCTCGATCTGCTCCCCTGAGGTGCTCAGCGTCTCGCCGCCTCGCCAAAGCGCGTTGAGGCTGCGCTCAAAGAGGTTGAAGCTCTCTAAAAGATCTTGATGGGCTTGGGCTCGCCCCAACTTGAGCGCCAAGAGATCCTTGCTGATCTTTTGACTGAGCATCCGCTGCCTGCCAGCGATGTTGATCTTGACCATCTCCTGCGCTTGCTGGTGCTTGACCCAGGCTGAGACGCTGATCGAGAGGAGCAGCAGTCCAAGGAGGCTGGCTGTGTAGCTGGCGAGGCGGAGGCGTATCGACATATGAGGCTCCATCTAAACCTGGACCTGCTTCGGTGTAACCTCCTGGCGGCTTAACCTCACTGTTCACCTCCCGGCGACCGATAGCGCAATAAACTGTGAGGTGCCTCGATGAACATCGCCCTGGATCGACTCAAGCGCCTTCGTGAGCGCATCGGGCTCTTTAATGGCTTCACCGATGGCGAGCTGGTGACCGTGCTTAAGAAGGTCACAGAGCGTCAGATCTTGGAGGACGGTCAGGTGATCTTCCGTGAGGGGGCGCCAGGCAGCGTGATGTACATCATCTTCTCCGGGGAGGTGCGCATCACGCGGCGGCTGGGGCTGCTGCATGAGGAGGAGCTGGCCCTCTTGGAGATGGGCGATTGCTTTGGGGAGATGGGGCTCATCGACGCCTCCCCTCGCTCAGCGCGGGCCATCGCCGTGGGGCACACCGTGCTTTTGGGCCTGCGTGAGTCTGTCCTCAAGGAGTTCGACGCCAGCCTGGCCTATAAGCTCTATCGCAACTTCGCCGCGATCTTGGCCGCGCGGCTGCGCGGCGCCAATGAGCACGTGGCGCGCTTGACCTGCTCCGAGCGTCAGCTCTCCTCCCGCTATAAGACCCTGACCGGGCGGCTCAATGAGCTGGGCGGGCTGCGCGCGGCGGATCTCAGCGAGGCGGACTTGAGCAGCTCCGAGCTGCGGCGCGGCGATTTCCGAGGCGCTTGCTTTCAAGGCGCGCGGCTGCGCGGCGCGGATCTGCGTGAGGCCGATCTGCGCGGGGCCGATCTGCGTGAGAGCTGGTTCGTGGATACCAACTTGGCCGGGGTGGACTTCAGCGGGGCAGATCTGCGCGGGGCGGTCTTTAGAGGGACCAACTTTGAGGACGCCTTGACCCGCGGCGCGCAGCTCCAAGGCGCGAAGATCACAGAGGAGTTCGGCGAGACGCCGCCCGACTTCGACGCGGATGAAGGCTAGATGCGGCTAGATGCGCGCGACGCTGAGGAAGATCGCGTGGAGGCTGACGATGAGCACGGTGAAGGTCGCGCTGATGCGCGGGCCACGCCGCCCCCAGGCGGTGAAGCGCAGCGCGTCATGTGGGCAGCTCGGCTCACAGTCACGGCACAGCGTGCAGGCGTCCGGCGCCGCGCGGCCCGCGCTGAGATCGGCCTCGCTCAACGCGTCGTAGGCGCAGACTCGCGCGCAGAGGCCACAGCGCGTGCAGGCGTCCACGTCCACCTTCATCCGAAACGGGGAGAGGCGCCCCAGCGCGGTGGCGAGGCGACCAATGGGGCAGTAGCTGAGGCAATGGGTCATCACCCGCCGTCGCCGTGAGGCCGTCAGGATCACCCCGATCCCCACCCCCCCAAAGGCCAACGCCAGCCCCAGCGGCCAGGCGGAGGAGGCGCCGCGCAGGGCCAACGCGAGCGTGATTAAGGCGGCGAGGATCAGCCCGCGCGTCCAGCGCGGCGTGGGCCGTCGATCTCGCCTCGACCCGACGCCCGCCGCGAGGTTGTCCAGCGCGCCAAAATAGCAAAGGTGGCTGCACCACGCGGGGCCAACCAGGGCGAGGGTGCTGAGGAAGAGGATCACCATAAAGAGGCCCCCACCCCGCCAGATGGGGCCAGCGATGATCAGCGCGGGGATGGGCAGGTGCAGCGCGCCGGTCATCAAGAACTGGCTCAACCCCAAGAGGCCAAGCGCGAGCTGGCCGAAGAAGACCACGGTGAAGGTCAGCCACAGCCGCAGCCGTAGCCTCGGGCTGCGGGCGTCGCGGTGGAGGTGATGGGCGAGGAGGCCCGCGTAGAGGGCCATCAAGGGCGGGGTCAGCGCCGCCCAACTTGTGTGTATCCGCGCGGTGATCAGCAGCTGAGGGCGCGTCGCCCCCAAGGCGCTCAGCGTCAGCCCCGTTAGGCCAGCGGCCAGCAGCGCCCGCTTAGAGATCGTCAAGCAGCTCAATCTTGGGTTTGTCTTGATCGGAGGCGGGCTTGGGCCTCGGCGTGGGCTTCGCCGCTCCATCGCGCGGCGCGTCATGCTCGTCAAGCAGCTGAATCCGCGCCCCCTGGTTGGTGGCTTTGGGCTCTGGCTTGGGCTCTGGCTTGGGCTCTGGCTTGGGCTCTGGCTTGGGCTCTGGCTTGGGCTTGGGCTGCTCAGGCTTGGCCTTGGCCTTGGCCGTCAGCTTGGCCCCGACACTCCCCTTGGCGCGAGGTGGCTTGACCTTGGGGGGCTCGGGTGAGCCCGCGTCGGGCTTCACCTGGGCATCCGGGATCAAGCCCGCGTCCGACGCCTCGCTGTCCTTGGGCGCGGCGTCGGGCTTGGGCGTCAACGTGACGCTGTGCTTGAGCGTGCCGCTGACCTCGCTGAGATCCAGCTCCAGGATCGTGTCCTCAGCGTGCGGGTGCTTGAGCGTGAGGTGGTGGTGGGCTTGGCTCAGCGACAAGGACAGCGGCGTCTCGCCCAAGAGGCGCCCCGCGCGGTAGACCTGGGCCTTGGCAGGCTCGCTGTTGAGCTCAAGGGTCGTCAGCCGCCGCGCGCCCTCCTCTTGGGACTCCGCCAGGCGATCCAGCTTGTCGAGGCCCAGCAGCGTGACGAGCCCGAGGAGCACGAAGAAGGCGATGAGCGAGACGATCCGCCACAGCAGGCCGCGAGGCTTCTTGCCCTGGATGTGCGGCGGGGGCAGCAGCAGCGAGGAGTGATCTAAGGTCATCGACGCGCTGGTCTGATCCTCTATCCAGCCCTCTTGGCGGCGTATCTGCTTGAGCGCGGCGCGCATCTCCGCCGCCGATCGGAAGCGATCCTCGGGGTTCTTCGACAACGCGCGAAAGACGACCGCCTCCACCGCCGTGGGGATGGTCACCGAGGGGCGGACCTCGCTGAAGCGCGGCGGATCGTCTCGCAGGTGCGCCCGGAAGAGGCTGTGGGCGTCGGCGTCCTCAAAGGGGGTCCGCCCCGTCAACATGCGGTAGAGCACCACGCCGACAGAGTAAAGATCGGTGCGCTGATCCACCACCCCGAGGGTGATCTGCTCAGGGGCCATGTAGCGCGGCGTGCCGCAGATCTGGCGCTGCTCGGTGACGTCATGGCCCAGCCGCTCGGCGAACTCCTCGTCGGCGCCGGTGACGAACTTGGCGATGCCAAAGTCCACGATCTTGACGAAGTCTGGATCGTCATTGCGCGTGATCAGGAAGAGGTTGCCCGGCTTGAGATCGCGGTGGACCACCTGGCGCTCATGGGCGTGTTGCAGCGCCCTGAGGATCTGATCGGCGATGTGCAGCGCCCGCTCCGCCCGCAGCCAAGGCAGCTGCTTGAGGAGCGCGTGGAGGCTTTGGCCCTCCAAAAGCTCCATGGCTAAGAAGAAGTGATCTCCAGAGACGCCATAGTCATGGATGGTGGTGATGTTGGGGTGGTTGAGGTTGCTGGCGATCTTGGCGCCTCGGGCGAAGCGCTCGGCGGCGTGCTGATCGGGGTTGGGCAGCAGCTTGAGGGCGATGGGCCGCTCGGTGGAGGTCTGCCACGCCTTCCAGACCGTGCTGTTCATCCCGCCGACGCCGATGAGCTGCTTGACGGCGTAGCGCCCCCCAATGATCTCCCCCGTGAGATCATCGACCAGCGACTTGCCGTCCTTGGGGCAGCGCTGCCGCGTGGCCTCATAGCGCAGCCCGCAGCGTGGGCAGCGCTTGGCGGGGCCTGGGTGAGCCTCGCTCAGCGGCGCGTCGCTGTCGCTGAGCGGCCTCAGCGGCGGCGAGGAGGGGGGCTGAGGGTCGCGGGCGTCAAGCCGGATCAGATCATCAAAGTCACCGCGCTGGAGGCTGGTCTTAAGCTCATCGTGGAGCGCCTCCAGCTGCGCCGAGATGGGCTCGTCTCCGATGGGCGCGCGGCTGATCTGGTGCAGCGTCGCCCCCCCGCTTGAGATCGTCACAGAGAGCGCGTCGCCCAGCAGCGCGCTCTCCAGGGTCACGACGCGCCCCGCGCGGCGCATCTCAATGGATATCTTCATGAAGGGCGGCCTGTTTGTTTAAGCATCAGGCGCGGCGGCGTCTGCTAAGCCCGCGTCTGGGGCGCTCGGCGTGGCGTCCTCTAAGCCCGCGTCCGGGTTCGGCAGCGGCGCGTTGAGGTTAAAGTGTTCGCCTTCGGCGGAGTAGAGGATCCCCAGGCTGACGATCTTCTGCTCGGTGGTGTCTAAGCGCCAGGCTTCAATGTCTGAAGGCGCCTCACCCGTCTCAGGATCAAAGTCGAGCGGCCCAGAGGCGCCGTCGATGTTCACCCTGGAGGTCGCCCCGCTGCGCAATATCTCAAGGACCGTGTTAAAGCTGTTCTCTCCGACGTTAAAGCGTTCACCGCCTGTTAATCGCTTGAGATTGGCGGCGATTGAGGCGCCTGTGGGTCGCTGGCCTGATGGATGCGCGCCGACCGCGTAGGCCAGGACATAGAGGGCGTCATAGGACTGCGGTGTAAATATATTGGGTGTTTTACCACTGTATTTTGACTTATACCTGAGCACAAATTGTTGATAATTATCGCCCGCAGGGGACGCGGGCGCCGTCCCTAAGAGGCGATCTTTGATGTTGTCATTATTGAGTTCAAAGAGTTTGGGGTCTTTAAGGCCATCTGAGACAATAAACTGAGTGAGTACATCCTCTTCAAGAATGTTTAAGAAGTTAAATCCATCTTCAAGCAGCCCAATCAGCACAATCACGCTGGGATTGAACTGTGTCAGCTCTGTAATGATCTTCGCTTGATCCGTGCCGATGGCCGTGTCCGAGTCAATGCGGTATGTGCGGGCGAGGTAGCGTGTGTCTTCGCAGGTGAGCTGATCGACGCAGTACATCGACTCAATGACGTTCTTAAGCCCGTTGCCATAGGCGTCATCTCGGTTAATCACGGCGATGCGCTCAAAGGCGCTGGCTTGGAGGTGGGCGGCGATGGCCGCGCCCTGGAAGGCGTCGGTGGGCGCGGTGCGCCAGAAGAGGCCGTTGTCAGGGAGGTTGGTGATCGAGGGGGCCGTGGCCGAGGGGCTGATGAGCAACACCCCCGCGTCATGAAACACCTCGGTGAAGGCGTGCGTGGCGATGCCGCTGCTGGCGGGGCCAATGACCGCAGGCACCCGCGCGACCTCGGCGAGGTGACGGGCGGCGGCGGCGGCGGTGTCTGGATCTGTGCCCGAGTCGCAGGAGAGGACGCCGAGCTTGCGCCCCGCGATGCCCCCCGCTTGGTTGATCTCGTCGATGGCGAGGTAGACGGCCTCCTCCATGGGTGGGCCGAAGTTCTCCAAGGCGCCCGTGCTGGGCAGCAGCGTGCCTAAGAGGATGCCTTGGCTGCGATCGAAGCCCTCGGGGTAGACACGCTGACAGTGGACCGTGTCGATCAGCTCGCTCATCTCAGAGGCGACGCAGAGCTTGGACTTGCAGTAGCGCGCCCAGCCATGGGCGAGGCAGTCCTCATCGGTCTGGCACTCGTCTTCAAAGTCGAGGCTGAGTGAGCAGCCCCCCAGGAGCAGCAGCGCGCTGAGGAGGGCACGGGCGGCGCGCTTCACAGCTCACCTCCCATCATCAAGAGGCCGCCGTCCGCTTGAGGGAGGAAGCCCACGCTTTGATCGCCACCGCTGAAGAGGAAGAGGGCGCCGATCCCGAGGCTCAGGACGCCAGCGCCCATCAAGGCGTCGGCGGTTAAGGCGTAGGTCTGGCCCGCGTCGCGGTGATCGAGCTTGTCATCGAGGCCCTCGGCCGCGCTGAAGTCATCCGCCTCACCGCTCGCCAAGCCACCAAAGACCGCCCCCGTGAGGGTCAACGCCGCGCCTGCGCCGATCAGCAGCCAAGGGCCGAGGTTGCTTGAGGTGGGCGGCGGCGTGGCGGCCCCTATGCCCACGCCCACGCCTGGATCGCCCTCCTTGGGGGGCGGCGCGACGAGCGCGGCGCGCTTCTTGGCTTCGATCTCGGCCTTGAGCTTTTGGATGCGGGCGTTGACCTCGGGGATCTTGTTGGGATCGACGTCCTCGCTGCCGATGTAACGCCGATAAAACTGGATGGCGAGCTCTGGATCTTGAATTTTGCGCTCATAGATCAGCGCGATGTTATAGACCAATGGGGCGTTGGGCTGGAGTTGGTGGGCCTTGATATAAAAACCCACGGCCTTGGCATAGTCGCCGTCGCGGTACGCCTCCGCGCCCGCTTGCGCCAGCGCCTCTACTGAGCCCTCCGCCTCCTGAGGCTGCGCGTAGGCGACGCCGATGAAGATCAGGCCGAGGAGCAGGAGCCACCTCATAAACACCCCCCGAGGTTGTAAGGGGTGGGATGTTAAACCGCGCTATGAGAGGGCGCAATCTCTTTAAAGATTGCTTCATTGACGCGCGACAGCCAGCGCGTTATCCAGCCGTGGACCAGATTCGGAGGCTCATATGAGCTTAGTCACCATCGGCCAGGACCTTACGCTGGAGCATGTCCACCTCGTCGCGCATCAAGGCGCTGTCGTCGCCCTCGACTCGGAGGCCGCGGCGCGGATCGCGCGGTGTCGGCGCTTCATCGAGGAGCGCCTCGACGCCGGCGAGACGATGTATGGGGTCAACACGGGGATCGGCGAGTTCTCCGAGGTGCGCTTGGACGAGGAGGAGGTCCGCGCCTTCCAGCGCTACCTCGTCTATAACCACGCGGCGGGCATCGGCGAGCCGATGCCGATCCCCGTCGTGCGCGCGGCGATGCTGCTGCGCGCCCAGGTTCAGAGCCACGGGCACTCAGCCTGTCGCCTTGAGATCACTCAAACGCTCATGGCCATGCTCAACAAGGGCGTCACCCCGGTGGTCTGCTCCAAGGGCTCGGTGGGCGCCTCGGGGGATCTCGCCCCGATGAGCCAGATCGCGCTGTTGATGATGGGCGAGGGCGAGGCCTTCTATCAGGGCGAGCGGCTGCCAGGGGCCGAGGCGCTGCGCCGCGCGGGGATCGAGGCGCCTGGCCTTGAGGCCCGTGATGGCTTGGCGACGATCAACGGCTCAAACGTGCTGACGGCCATCGGCTGCCTCCTCGCCTATGAGACCGAGCGCTGGATCAAGCAGGCGGAGATCGGCGCGGCGATGAGCCTTGAGGCGCTGCGGGCCAACATGAAGCCCTATGATGAGCGCCTCCACACCCTGCGCGGCTTCCAAGGGGCCGTGACCTCTGCGCGCAACCTGCGGCGGCTGATGGCGGGCTCGGATCTGCTCTCAGGGGTCGAGCCTGTGCGCGTCCAAGACGCCTACAGTATGCGCAGCACCCCCCAGGTCATCGGCGCCGCGCGCGATCAGCTGCGCTGGACCCGCGCGCAGCTGGAGATCGAGATCAACGGCGTCGGCGACAACCCCATCTTCTTGCCCGACGCCCATGAGATCCTCACCGGCGCCAACTTCCAAGGCACCCCCGTCAGCCTGCCCATCGACACCCTCGGCGCGGCGATCACCATGGTCAGCGTGCTCTCTGAGCGCCGCCTCAACCGCCTGACGAACCCCGCCCTCAGCGCGGGCCTGCCGCCCTTCCTCAGCAAGCGCGCGGGCTTCTTCTCGGGGATGATGCTCAGCCAATACACGGCGGATATGCAGATCGTGGAGCAGCGCATCCTCTCCGCGCCCGCCTTCATTCAGTCGATCCCCGCCGCCGCCGACCAAGAAGACTTTGTCTCCATGGGGATGAACTCCGCGCTTAAGAGCCAGCAGATCCTCGACAACGCCATGGGCGTCTTGGGGATCGAGCTGATGGCCGCCGCCCAAGCGTTGGATCTGCGCAGCTATCAGCCTGGACGCGGTGTGCAGACCGCCAAGGCGAAGATCCGCGAGCATGTGGACTTCTTGGAGATTGATCGCCCGCTCTACAATGACCACAACGCGATGAAGGCTTTGGTGAAGAGTCAAGCCATCTTAGACGCGGTTGAGGCGGAGATCGGCGCGCTGGATATCTATTGAAGTTGAAGCAGGCAGGGCTCAACGCCCGCGCTTAAGCTCGACGAGGACCTGCTTAGCGACGGCCTTGAGCGTATCAAAGACGCCCACGCCCGTCGTCGCGACGGCCTCATAATCTGGGACGCGAGTGGGATTGAGCAGATCCCGCATATAATCGGCGTCCACGGCGGTGGGCAGGTCCCGCTTATTATACTGAACCACGTAAGGGATCTTATCGAGGTCATAGCCCTGCTCGGCGAGGTTCTCGCGCAGGTTATCGAGGCTCTCCGAGTTGGCGTCCATACGCTCAACCTGTGAGTCTGCGACGAAGACGACCCCATCGACGCCTTTGAGGATCAACTTACGGCTGGCGTCATAAAAGACCTGACCAGGGACCGTATAAAGGTGGAAGCGGGTCTTAAATCCACGAATCTCACCTAAAGAGAGCGGCAAAAAGTCGAAGAAGAGGGTCCTCTCCGTCTCCGTCTCCAGGGAGATCATCTTCCCCTTGGCCTCTGGGTTGGTCTTGGCGAAGATATATTGAAGGTTCGTGGTTTTTCCGCAGAGACCAGGCCCGTAATAGACAATCTTACAGTTGATCTCGCGAGAAGAGTAGTTGATGAACGACATTACAGATCACATATCGCCAAAGAGGTTGTCGATGTCATCGTCGGTGATCTCAGAGAACACCGTGGACCCCTGCTCTTCTGCTTTTGTGTTGATTTTCTCAAAGATCTTCGCCAGCTCGCCGGAGCTACGACGAACACGCAGGCGGACAAGGCCAAGGGAGGAACGCTCATCAAAAATCACCACCAGAATGACGCGCTGATCCACGAGTGAGATGTGGATATTGTCACTCTCGCCCTCATGGAACTGGATGGCAAATTCTTTCTCGCCGAGGAGCTGCGCGAGGCCCCCTGTCGCGGCGATGTTCCCGGCTGTGAGGCTGGCCAAAGAGGTGGTGTCCATCCCGTTGGTGTCACCGCCGCTGGCGAGGAGCTGTCCATTCTTGTCAACCAGGAAGACAGCCTTCGCGGAAGCATCAGCTTGCAGCGCGTCACAGACCTTGACGACTTGCGCGTGCTCTTGCTCAAAGAGAACGAATTGAGTGTTCATTGAACGGCTTCCTGCGCGATCTGTGGGTGCGCATGATAATGGATGATATTTGACTCCTGGAGCCGGACTCGGCCCGGCTCGCGCTAAGCTATCACCCTCTCAACGCCGAGACAAGACCGTTCAAGCGTCGCCAATGACCCTCAAATCAAGCCGCAGCTTGAGCAGGGCCGCGTCGCGGGTTTGGGTCAACGCGCGGACCTGCGCCTCTGCTTGAGCGCGCTGGAGCTGGCCTTGGAGGCGACGCCGGGCGCGTTGGGCGCGCTGATGCGTCAAGGTCAGCTCGGCGCGCGCCGCCTCCTTGAGCAGATAAGCGTGCTGACGCACCGTGTCGGAGAGCTGGGAGAAGAGGCGCTGCTCCTCAGCCGCCCAAGCGGCGTGGCGTGAGAGGCGGTTGATGAGCGAAGGGCCCTCGCTGTCTGGGTCGAGCCCCTCAAGCAAGCTGGCGTGGCTCAGCTTCGCCAGCTTGCTCAGCCTCGCCTCCAGCTCGCTCAGCCGGGCCTTGGCCTGCGCCTCGGCGCGGCGCGCCACCTCCAAGGCGCGCGCCGCCATCTCCTCCACGTCCGCGTCCGAGGGCTGAGGCGTCGCCTCGCGCAGCTTGCTCTGGAGCGCGCGTTGGGCCTCATCCAAGCGGGCGAGATCATCGGCGATGAGCGACGGCGGCGCCTCAGCCCAGCGCGCCTGGACCTCCGCCCGCAGGCGCGCCTCCGCCTCCACCAGCGCGGGGCGGGCCTCATGAAGCTCATTTGAAAGATCCGCCTCCTCGCCGAAGGGGCGCAGCGCCGCGCGCAGGGCCTCCGCCGAGGGGTATCGGGCCGCTGGGCTCTTCTCCAGCGCGCGGAGGAGGATCGCCTCAAGGGCGGGGGGGATCTCAGGGGCGAGGGCGCGCGGGGCGGGCGGCGGCAGGAAGCAGTGGCGCTCGACGATCTCGGTGGCGCTCTTGCCGGTAAAAGGCAGCTGCCCCGTCAGCTGCTCAAAGAGCAAGACGCCGAGGCTGTAGATGTCCGAGGCGGGGCTGGGCGGCTCACCCATGGCCAGCTCGGGGGGGAGGTACTCTGGCGTGCCCAAGAAGAGGCCGTGGGCGGTCTGGATCATCGAGGTGGCCCCCTCCCCCAGCATCTTGGCGATGCCAAAGTCGAGCACCTTGACCCAGCGATCCCCGATGGCCTGGGGGCCGTCGAGCAGGTAGACGTTCTCGGGCTTGAGATCGCGGTGGATGATGCCCAGCGTGTGCGCCCTCATCAGCGCGTCGAGGATCTGATCGGTGATCTTAAGCACGGCGGCCCGCTCCAGCCGCCCGCCCTCAGCCTCCGCCTTGGCCGCCTTCAGCGAGCGCCCCTCCAGGTGCTCCATGATCAGATAAGGCAGCCCGTCGATCTGCCCCCAGCCCTCCAAGCGGACGACGTGGGGGTGGGCGATCCAGGCGATGGCCTGGGCCTCTTGGCGGAGCCGCTGGCCGGCCTGGATGTCCTTGGGGAGATCGGGGTGGAGGATCTTGATGGCGACCCGCTGCGCGCCCGCC
Organism: Myxococcota bacterium; assembly: GCA_018813065.1. Taxonomy (GTDB): domain Bacteria; phylum Myxococcota_A; class Bradymonadia; order UBA7976; family UBA1532; genus JAHJCH01. The sequence continues at coordinate 29,051 of JAHJCH010000150.1, read as the reverse complement.
TCCCCGAGGTAGACGGCGCTCATCCCGCCCAAGCCCAGCACCCGCGTGAGCTGATAGCCCTCAACCTCACGCCCGAGGTGGCGCGCCCCTGCCGTCCCCATCATGCCCCCTAACGCAGCCGCGCCAAGCCATCATCGCTGCGCACCCAGACATCGCCATCGGCGGTCAACACCAGCTCCAACGCGCGGCGACCGGGCAAGCCATCATTAAAGCCCAGCAGCTCAAAGGCGCCGTCGGGCGAGCCACGCAGGAGCCCCAGCTCGGTGGCGGCGAAGACCTGCCCAGCGGCGTCGATCTCCAGATCATAAACGGCGACGGTCGGCGCGCCTTGGGCTTCGGTCAGTGGCCTGGGGGGCTGACCCGCGACGACGTGGAAGAGCCCGCGGGCGGTGCCCACCCAGAAGCTCGGATCGGTCGGGCTGGGGGCCACGGCGTAGACATCGAGGTCGATCCCCTCCGTCAGCGCGGTCCAGCTGTTGGCGTCGAGGTCATAGATGCCCACCCCCGCCTGGGTCGCGGCGTAGAGCCGCCGCTGTGGAGACAGCTTCAGCTGGCGGATCTCATCCCCAGGCAGCCCGCCCCCCGTCATGGCCGAGTTGATGCGGTTGATCTGTGGCCCGTCGATGAGCGTGATCCCGGTGGTGGTGCCCACCCAGGCCACGGTGGGGCTCTGGGCGGCGACGCAGGTGGGCGTCGTCCCGCTCAGCTCAAAGGGGCTCCACGTCCCGGGGCGCTGCGGATCGGGGTTGGGGATATAGCGGGCGACCCCGTAGCCATCCAAGATGCACCACAGCTGCGCCCCCTCCAGGGGCATGGCGCAGTCCACGGGCAGGGCGGTGATCGAGGCGGGCAGGCTGAGGGGGCTCAGCGCGCCGTCGCGCAGCTCAAAGACCCAACGCTGATCCTCGATCTCTGAGGCGAAGAGGAGGCCGCCGCCGGCGCTCTCGGTCATGGCGGCGTAGGCGCCGTCGCCGGGGAGGCCCTCCTTGACGCGGGCGGCGACGACCCCCGCGCCGTCGAGCAGGGTCAACCCGCCGTCCACGCCGCAGTAGCTGATGAACAGCTCACCGTCGAGGCTCCTGAGGGCCGCGCCGTCGAGCGCCTGTGTCTCCAAGAGCCCCGCGTCGGCGGCGGTGAACAAGGTGGCGGGCGCCGAGGGGCTCCAGCGCACGAGGCCGCCGAAGTCTTGCCCTCGCCCTGGGTTGAGGAGGATCCACACATACTCACCGTCCTCGCTCAAGGCGCGGGCGAAGTCCGTCCCGGCCTCCAGCGGGATGTTGGGCACGTCTTGGGAGACACGCTGGATGGCGGTCCAGGCCCCCTCGGGGGTCTGCAAGGCCACGCCGCCGTCGGTGGCGGCGAAGACCTGACCGTCAAAGATCAGCACATCATTGACGCTGTTATTGGGCAGGCGCGCGCCGACCTCGCTGATGGGGAAGAGGAAGCTGTCGGTCTCCTCATCGAAGATCATCAAGCCCGCCAGGGTGCCCGCCCACAGGCGCTGGCCGTCGAAGGCCAGGGCGCGGATCTGATCGCTGGTGTAATTGGGCAAGCCCGAGGCGCTGTTGAAGATCTCCCAGGGGGCATCAGGGGGATCGAGCGGCTGACGCGCCAGGCCCCCGCCGAGGGTGCTCAGCCAGGTGTAGCGGGTCGTGCGCAGGGCGTCGCTGACGGGCATATTGGGGATGCCATCGGCGGCGGTGATCTGCCCCAGGGCCAGCCCGGTCACGTCGAAGCGGGCGACGCCCGCGTTGGTGCCCACCCAGATCTCCTCGCCCACCTGGCGGATCACCCGCGCGTCGGGGCTGGGCAGATCCGCCGGTGGGGTGGCCTCGAAGGCGTCGCCGACGCCTCGGAAGAGGCCCGCGCTGGTGGCCAACCACAGCGCGCCGTTGAAGCGGGCGCTGTCACGGACGCAGCCTTGCGGCAGATCCGCAGCGGGGAAGCTGGCGAAGTAGCCATCGAGGGCCACCGCGCCGCCCGCCGTGGCCAACCAGAAAGGATCAGCCTCATCGGTGGGGCCGACGATGGCCCGCGCCGCGCCGTTGAGCAAGGCGGCGCTGGTGGGGTAGAGCCGCCCCGCCGCGTCGAGGCGACGGACGCCCTCATCGGTGATCAGGTAATGGACCTCGCCGCGCGTGGCGATGCCCAAGACGCTCATCCCCGTGATCGCCGCGCCGGGGATCTCCGCGCCGACGCCGTTGAGGCGGGTCAAGCCGCCCTCGCCGAAGACCCACAGCCCACCGGCGCCGTCATCGACGATGTCACGCAGCCCGCCCAGCGCGGCGGCGAGGGGCGCGGCCTGAATCTGCCCCGCCTCGATCTTGGCCAAGCCGCCCGCCGTGGCGATCCACACGCGGCCAGCGCCGTCGAGGTGCAGGCCGCGCGTGTCATTGGAGGGCAGCCCATCGGCGGTGGTCTTCAGCGCCCAAGCCCCACCCGCCAACACATTGAGGCCCAGCTCGCTGCTGACCCAGATCTGCGCGAGGCCATCGACGACGACATCATGGAGCTGCCCCTGCGGGCGCCCCCCGAGATCATCGGCGAAGAGGTTGATGATCAGGCCATCGGGGCGGATGATCGACAGCCCGCGCTCATGCGTCAGCCAGACACGCCCGCCCTCATCGACGAAGATCTTGTTGAGCCGGTGCCCGGAGAGCCCCACGCCGCTGTTAAAGCGGCTGATTTGACCATCGGGCGCGCGATCGAGGAGGCCGCTGGCGCCGGCGAGGAGCACGCGGGCGTCGAGGGCCGCCGCGTCGCGCAGATCCTGATCGTAGCCGAGCACCTCGAAGCGGCTCTGACATGGGGTGATCGCTTGATCGGGGTTGGCTAAGGCGGGGCAAGTGTCATTGGCGTCGGGCACGCCGTCGCCGTCGAGATCCCCGCCGCAGCCGGGCTGGTTGACCGTCGCCGAGCCGGGGCAAGGGTCATCCCAATCGAAGAGGCCATCGCCGTCATCATCCATATCGCAGGCGTCCCCGCGCCCGTCGTTGTCCGTGTCCAAGCCCACGCGATCGGCGAAGAGGGGGCAGGCGTCGGCGCCGTCGGTCAGCCCATCGCCGTCCGTGTCGGGGCGCAGGGGATCTGTGCCGTTGGCGGCCTCCTGGGCTTCATCCAGCCCATCGCCGTCGATGTCGGGATCGCAGGCGTCGCCCAGGCCGTCGCGATCCATGTCCAGCTGCGCGGGGTTGGGCGTGTTGGGGCAGTTATCCTCATCATCGATGCGCCCATCGCCGTCGGCGTCGGTGACGTCACAGGCATCGCCAAAGCCATCGCCGTCGGCGTCGGCCTGATCGGGGTTGGGATCATCGGGGCAGTTATCCGCGCCGTCGGGCACGCCGTCATCATCGCGATCGGGCCACTCGACGTCGGGCTCGGCGTCGGGCTCGGCGTCGGGTTGGGCGTCGGCCTCAGCGTCCTCTGCGCCCGCGTCCTTGGGCGCCTCGGCGTCGGGCCGAGGCTGCCCGGGCGTAAAGGGGCGGAACTCTTCAAAGTCGAGGGTGCAGGCGGGGAGGAGCAGGGCGAGGAGCAGCAGCCGCGTCATCAGAAGGCCCCCTGGAGCTGAAAGCGCGCCCCGCCATCCTGTGGGGCGAGGCCCAGCAACGGCAGCGCGTCTACGGCGCTGTCGCTGGGCTTACGATCAAAGAACCACCACACCAAGCCGCCGGTGACGATCACGGACCCGGCGCCGAGGAGGATGTTGGCGGTGCTGACGCGGCTGTTGCCGGTGTCGATGTCTTGAGGGGCGATGAGCTGATCGCTGTCGCGCTTGTCCTCGAGCTGGCCGTAGAGGCTCTGGGCCTGAAGGCCGAAGAAGCCCCCTGTCAACAGGAGCGCGCCGCCGGTGCCCATCGTCACCCAAGGCCAGACGCTGCCGCCGCCGCCGCCGCCGCCGCCGCTATAAGCCTCATCGCCAGCGAAGCTCACCTCCACGCGCTGCGCCTGACCGGCCTTGACCTGGATCTCGCGCCGCCAAGGCTTCTGCCCCTCGGCGATCACCTCAACCTTGCGGGCGCCCTGCTTGAGCCGCTGCGGCTCGGCGAAGGGGCTCAGCCCCAAAAGCTCGCCGTCCACCAAGAGCTTGGCGCCGCGCAGGGGGATGACGAAGGTCACGGAGCCGACCCGCGCGCTGGAGACCAGCGACAGGCTCACCTGGGCTTGACGGGCATCCTCCAGCGTGATCTTCTTCTTGGCCAGCTCATAGCCCTCCAGCTCGGCGAGGATGTGATAGACCCCGGGCAAAAGCTCAAAGCTCAGCGGCGCCTTGCCCATCACGCCGTTGGACTTGGCGTCGATGAAGATCAAGGCGCCTGGAGGGTTGGAGGTGACGTTAACGGTGACATAGAGGTCCTTGAGCTGTAATTTAATCTCGTTGATCTTCTCTTGCACCGCGCCGCGCTTTGGGTCACTGGGCATCGCCTCGACGAACCGCTGATAGAAGCGCACCGCGTTGGGCAGATTATTGGCTTTCTCAAAGCAAAAGCCGATGTTATAGAGGAGGTTACCTCGTGGTTGAACGTCAAAGGCCTCCTTGAAGAAGAGCGCCGCCTCTTCAAACTCGCCGTTATTAAAGGCCTGCGCGGCTCTCTTCTTCGCCGCTTGGTAGGCCTCATCGCTCCCCGTCTCCTGTGGCTGAGCTGGGCTCTGGCCGAGGGGGAAAGAGAGAACGAGGAGGAACCCTAAAAATCGCCGCTTCACCCACGCCTCCTGATAGTCGTCATGGCGCCCATGGCGCCTCCCCCAGCGCCTTGAATCGAGGGCCTATCCTAAGAGAGGCGGGCGGCCCTCGCAATCTTCGTCTTTGCGCGGCATCTTAACCACGCGAGGCGGCATCTCTCCGCGGCCCCCGCGAGACTCAAAATAAAGGAGCATGAGCATGAGCTACAGTGGCTACCAGGCGCACACGGCTGCGGCCTACGCGGGCGCCGACGCCCGCGCTGAGTTTATCAAGAAGACCTACCTCCACCTCGGCGGCGCGGTCTTCGCGTTTACGGCGCTGACCGCCCTGCTGATCAACTCCCCCGTGGCCCCGGCGATGCTCAAGATGATCGCCGCCAGCCGCTTCAACTGGCTGCTCTTCTTAGGCGCCTTCATGCTCTTTGGCTACCTGGCCGAGCGCTGGGCCCAGGGGGGGCAGTCCAAGCAGATGCAGTATGTGGGGCTGGGGCTCTATGTGCTCTTTGAGGCCATCATCTTTACGCCGATGATGTACATCGCCGCCTACTACACGGATAAATCGGTGCTGCCCACCGCCGGGATCATGACCCTGCTGACCTTTGGCGGGCTGACCGCGACGGCCTTCCTCAGCAAGACCGACTTCAGCTTCCTGGGGCGGGTGCTCTCCATGGCCATGTTCGCCGCCATGGGCCTGATCATCTGCTCGATCCTCTTCGGCTTTAACCTCGGGACCCTGTTCTCCTTTGGGATGGTGGTCATCGCGGGGGGTTACATCCTCTACTACACCTCCAACGTGCTGCGTCACTACCCCACCGACGCCCACGTCGCCGCCTCCCTGGCCCTCTTCGCCGCCGTGGCGCTCCTCTTCTGGTACATCCTGCGGCTGGTGATGTCGCGAGACTGAGACAAATGCTCAGCGCGCTCATGGCCGCGCGCCTCCTCTTCGGCGGCGACGCCTTCGAGGCCAGCGCGCTGCCCCCTCGCCCACCCGCTGATCTGACTTGGATTAACCTCGAAGCCCCGATCACCCGCGCCCCACTGATCCCCTGCCCAGAGGATCTCCCGCCTGGGCGCTGTGTTCGCCGCCGCGCGCCCCTCGACGTCGCCGCGCGGCTGCGCGCCTGGGGGGTCAGCGGCGTCAGCCTCGCCAATAATCACGCCCTGGACGCGGGCGAGGCGGGCCTCGACGACACCCTCAGCGCCTTACGCGCCGCCCAGATCGCCGCCTCGGGCCTCGGCGCGCCGCTTATCCTCCAGCGAGGGGGGCTCAAGATCGGGATCATCAGCGTGACGGCGGTGCGCAGCCGGGGGATTTCGCCGCGCATTTGGCGCCGCGTGGACGTGCGAGGCCCTGAGGGGCTGCGCGCGCGGCTCCCCGAGGAGATCCGCGCGCTGCGCCCCTCGGTGGACGCCTTGATCATCACCCTGCACTGGGGTCGAGAGCGGGCGACGCGCCCTGATCATGGGCAGATCCGCTTGGCCTACGCGCTGATCGAGGCGGGCGCGGACGTGATCATCGGCCACCACGCCCACCGCGCCCAGCCGATCGAGCGTCTTGGGGGGGGGATCATCGCCTATAACCTGGGGGATTTGGACCGCGAGGGCGGGGCGCTGCTGTCGATCACGCTGGAGGGGACCCGGCGCGGCGAGCGCGCCCGCGTGATTGACTGCGCGTGGTGGGCTTGGGACGCCGATCAGCGCCCGCTCAGCGGACTCGATCGACCCACTTTGCCCGCGCGCAGCCCGCGCGGGGGCGGCGACACGCCTGCGCATACAGCTCCGCCGCCTTGGCCCCGTCCGTGCGCACGCCAGAGCCCGTCAGGTGCATATCCGCCAGCTCCAAGCAAGACGCGGCCTTACCCCCTCGGCACTGCTGGGCCAGGCGCCCAGAGCGCAGAGAGGCGTCGTTATAGACCATGCCCAGGCCCGGCCTGGCCGTGAGATCCATGCTCTCGCCGCAGGCCAGGCCCGCCCCGGCGACGCAGCCCAGACCATAGAGCAGGCGCCCATAGACCTCATCGCGGCGCACCCCGCGCCCCTCCAAGTAGTAGCCGCCCAGAAGAGCGCAGGCCTCGCCGTCGGCGTCATCACAGCCACGCTGAAGCAGCGCCGCCGCCTTGCGATCTTGATGGGTGAGGGGCGCCGCTTGACGGCAGGCCGCCGACACCCCCGCATCACAGGCCTGGGACAGCAGCTTAAAGGCCTTGGGCTTATCCTTGGCGGCGAGGGCCTTATCGCCGAGGGCCGCGCAGGCCCGGCCAACGCCCGCCGCGCAGCTGGCGGTGAGGTGCGTGAGCGCGCGCTCGGGATCAGCCTCGCCCCCCTCCCCGGCGTCGAGGAGCAGGCCGAAGATGGCGCAGGCGCGCTGAGACTTGGCCTGACAGGCCTTATCGGCTTGGGCGCGGGCGCTGCGCAGATCCTTGGGGCCGCCCTCGCCGAGGTAGAGCATCTCGGCCAAGCGCGCGCAGGCGGGGACGCTGCCGCCGCCGCAGCCCATCCCCAGATAAGCGCGGGCCTTGTTGATGTCGCCGCCGTCGCTCTGCCCATCGGCGATCATCAAGCCCGCGCCAGCGCAGGCGTCCACCTCCTTGGCCTCGCAGGCGTCCATAAAGACCCCCCACGCGCGCCGCAGATCGGGCGCGCCGCCCTCGCCGTCGAAGAGCATCCAGCCGAGGTTGGCGCAGGCGGCCTGCACGCCCGCGTCGCAGGCTTGCCCATAGGCTTGGCGGGCCTTTTTGCCGTTGGCGCGGGTCCCCTGGCCGGTCTGATAGATGATCCCCAGCTCATTGCAGGCCACGCCATCGCCGCCCTTGCAGAGCTTGCCGCAGGCCTTGACCGAGGCGCAGGGCGCGGCGGCGGTGATCGTGGGGGTGAGGGCGAGCAGGGCGAGGAGCGTCCAACGCATAAGGCGGCCTCCGGGTCATAAGTCGCGCCCAGGTTAGCCGCTTTTACGCCCGCGAGGTAGCCTGGCGGGGCTTAGAGATCGTGGGGCAGGCTGCCGCGCGGGGAGCGCAGATAGCCAAAGGGCGTCACCGCCAGGAAGTTTGAGACGCGCGAGGTGTAGACGTCGGCGTAGCGCTCCACCTGGCGGGCGAGGTGGCTCTTGTCATTGCCCGTGCGCATCAAGAGCCCCCAGTGGGGGTTGCTCAGCTGGCTGGCCGCCTCGGCCAGCGGCCCGATCTGATCATTGAGCGTGTTTAAGCGCCCATAGCCCTCGTCGATCTCCACCTTAAGGGCCTTGAGATCGCCCTGCTCATGCCCCTCCTTGATCCGCTGACGGCGCAGGAGACGCTGATGCAGCTGCGCCTCAAGCGCCGCCTTCTCCTCCATCATCACGCGCAGCTGCGCTTGCTGAGGCTCGAAGGCCTCAAGGGCGGCGACCTCATCCTCAAGCTCGCGCAAGATCAGCGCGGTGCGCCAGCGCAGCACCTTGGTGGCGATATTGACGTCTGTAAAGATATGATCGCCGACATAGAGGATATCCCCCGCGTCAACGCCCAAGCTGTCCTCGACCAAGGCCGCGTTTCCGCCGATATAGACCCCACCTTGCTTTAACGGGCCGCTATAACTGCGCATCAAGCCGCTGTCATCGACGACCTCGAAGGTGGGCATCCGTGTGCTGAAGAAGTTGGGCTTGAGCGAATCGAGGAAGCTGTAATCGAAGAGATCACGCCAAGTCATTGTGCCGGGCAGATACGGATCAAAAGCGAAGCGCATCATCGGCGCGGCATAATCCCAGCCCGAGTTGGTGATGAGCAGGAGCTTCTTGCCCGCCTCTCGCTGATCCAAGAGCGCGCGGGCCACCTCGGGATCGGGCGTGATGAAGCGCTGAGGATCGGCGATGATCTCCGCCTTGAGCAAGCCCGCCTGATGCGTCTCATCCAGGGCGGCGCTCAGGGCGTCCCAGAGCGCGGCGTAGCCCATCTTTAAGAGCCCCTGATCGTGGCGCTCCACCAGCTGGGCGTACATGCAGCCCGAAGAGATCGAGAAGAGGGTGTTGAGGAAGACCCAACGACGCTGACGCAGATCGATGCGCACGCGACCATAGAGGCGGCGCGTCGCCTCATGATCGATGGCCCGCGTGCCATGATAAGCGCGCTTGACATAGCCAAAGCGGTTGGCCTTGACCAAGTTGCCCAGCTCACGATCGATGATCAGCCCACGGATCACCCGCTCAGGCTCAAAGCGCAGATCGGCCACGGGCCAGCCACGGGCCGCCAGCGCGTCACGGACGCGGTGATAGGCCGCCCCCTCCCACACCTCGACGTTGTAGTGAATCAGGGTATAGTCCATGTCATAGCCAATGGCTTGAATGGATTTTAAATTTAGGGTTCGATTACAAAAAATATCGCGGGGATTCATCTAATCCTCTAAAAAATCTAAAATTTACTTGGATTAAAGGATGCCAGCGCGACGAACCGCTTGAACGAAGTTCTTTTTGCGCTTGTGTGTGTCAAGTAAGGTTGTTACGCGCATACGCAACTCTTCATAGGGTACGCCAGACTCTTTGATGGCAGACAAGAGGACCACGGCGGTTTTATAGGAGCTGGGCTGGCGCGTCTCGATCAGGCGGTCCACCTCGGCCCAGCCCGAGCCTGAGCGCTTAATGGCCTTCTCTAAGCGGCGGCGGCGCGCGGCGATGGCCTTGGCGGCGGGGGCCTTGGCTGAGGCGCCGCCGATGAGGCCCTCAGAGGGCGGCGGCGCCTCCCCGTGATAGCGCGCGATCAGCCCCCCGATAGAGCGCGGCCCGTGCTTGGGGGCGTCGGCGTCCCCCCGCGACCGATACATCGCCAGCAGCTCCAAGCCGATCGCCAGCTCATCGCCTTGGATCGCGCGCAAGAGCAGATCATCCTTGAGCGACTCGGGCAGCGTCGCCAGCCAGTGATTCAGCGGCAGCTCATCCTCCTCCGAGGTGGGCTCAGGCGCCTGCTCCAGCGCCACATCGAGGAGCCGTGGATCGATCTCCATAAACTCGATGAAGGCGCGCAGGGGGGTCGTCAGCGCGTCGAGATCCTCGGGGATGGGCGGCTCGGCGACGTCGGCGGACAGCTCCTCACGAGAGATGGCGTGGAGGAAGCCAAGGTAGAGCAGCCGCTGATCCCCCGCCAAGAGATCGCCGCGCAGCGGCTTAAGCCGATCCAGCCAGCGGCGGCTCTTTTGGAAGTGCCCCGTCACGTCCCCATCTTCATGATTGAGGATAAAACGCAAGAGGGTATGATCGCCCTCTTCCATAATTGTCATAGGACCATATTGAGGATAGCAATCAAAGACCCCCTCAAAGAGCTTACTGGGGACTTTTAACGCGAATTCATAAGTACCCCAGTTTGAAGTATAAATAAATACATCAAAGTATGAGGATAGAAGCTCCATTGGATCTGCATTTAAGTCACCGCCCTCATATTCATTCGTAAACCCATAATCCGTGATCTCCGCGCGGCTGGAGATCTCCCTCAGCTCGGCTTTCGCTGCGTTGGTAAGTGGTTTATCGATCGCGAAGAATTGATAAAATTGGTATTCACTCATCTTGCTAATTTTCTCTGCTTCTAATTTAACGCTCATCTATTTGATTTCTCTACAGAATCGCGTTTGGGTCGCCCATGCTTGGGGCAGTTTTTGCTTTTCGTTTTATATGCTTATTTTTGATTTTTGTAAATTCATTTTTGAATCAACAGTGACAAAAAATACAAAAAAATCGACACGCGCGATGGCTGTTCAGCGCGCCGCGCGGACCAGGGTCGCCAAGACTGGGAGATGATCGGAGCGCCCTGCGGAGAGGACCTCGGCGGAGAGGGCCTCAAGCTCAGGGGAGATGAGGATGTGATCCAGCATCGCCGTGAAGTCGAGGCCATACATGCGCCAGCGCCAGGTGGTCGCCTTGGGATAGAAATCAGGCAACAGGTTGTGCATCTTGCGCGCGGTGATCAGGCGCGCCAGGGCGGCGCTGCCCGGCTCCTCATTAAAGTCGCCCAAGGCGATCAGCGGCAGGGTGGGATCGACCGCCTCAAGGAAGTCCGTGATCTCAGCGACGCGGATATGCTCGGTGGTGAAGTAACCCATCACGAAGCTGCCGCTGTTGCTGACCGCTGGGCGCAGGTGGACGTTGAGCAGCTGAAGCGGCCCAAGGGGCGTGTCGATGAGGCTGAGGCTGGCGGCGAACCAGCCGGCCTTGGGGGACAGCCGTTGGTGCTTGAGGATGGGGTAGCGCGAGAGGATCGCCGAGCCGCCCGCGGCGGGCGCGTCGATAAAGCGGCGGTGTGGGTACGCCTCACCGTAGGCCGCCTCGATGGACCGCGCCCAGCGCGCGTTCGTCTCTTGGAGGGCGATGATATCCGCCTCCCCCAGCGCCATGGCCGCCAAGGTCGCGGGATCACCGCCCAGCCCGAAGTTGACGTTAAAGCTCATCACCTTGAGGTGCGCCTCACCCGGCGTAGGCGCGCGCGCCCCCCGCGCGACCGCCGAGGTGCAGCTGAGGAGCCCCCCGCATACGAGCCCCATCAAGGGCCTCCACAGAAAGAGCCGCGTCGCTTGCCGCAGCGTGGCGCCCCTCAGCCGGGGCCATCGATAAGGGGAGAGTGGATACATCACAGGGACCAACGCGTCTTTTGTTCACCTCGTGCCCGAACACAGGCCGCGAGTCAATGCTTCCCGTGCCCACCTTAAGTATAATTTTTTTGTTTAATTGTAAAAAATTCCCAACCAAAAGGTCGGAATAATTATCATCAGAGACACACAAGATCGCGGTCATGCTTTGAGGTGAAATCCATGGCGCACCGGCTCGGCGCGGACAGATCCCGTGCGGAAGAACACAAAAATAAGCGCAGAGGCCTGTAGGCGATGAGCGGGATCTGCACGCACTGTCGCAGCCGAGTCGAGGCGGGCGTCACGATCTGCCCCCATGATGGCAAGAAGGTCATCGCCAACCTCACGGGGCAGGTGATCGCCGCGCGCTACGAGATACGCGATCTTCTCGGGATCGGCGGGATGGAGGGCAGCGTCTGGCGGGCCATCCAGCAGAGCAATGAGCGCGAGGTCGCCGTCAAGCTCTTGCCCCCTGGAGAGGCCACCAACGATCCCCGCTTTGAGCGCGGCGCCAAGATCGCCTCCGCCCTCAATCACCCCAATATCACCACCATCCATGACTATGGGCGCGAGGCCGATGGGACGCTCTACCTGGTCATGGAGTTGTTACAGGGCGACACCCTCCAAAGCCTCCTGCATCGCGGAGAGAACCTCTCACCGCTGCGAACGGCCCAGATCGTCGAGCAGGTGCTGCGGGGCTTAGAGCACGCCCACCGTAACCACGTCATCCACCGAGATCTCAAGCCAGGCAACCTCTTCTTGACCTCCAAGAACGAGGACGCCTTCCTCAAGATCGTGGACTTTGGCATCGCCAAGCACACAGAGGAGATCACCGAGGAGAAGCAGACCGATCTGACAGGGCAGCAGCACATCTGCGGCACGCCACAGTACATGGCGCCTGAGCAGATCCTCCTCGACAAGATCGACTGCCGCACCGACCTCTACAGCCTCGGCGTGGTCATGTATCGGATGCTCACGGGGCGTCTGCCTTTCCCCTCCTCGAAGACCAGCGATCTGCTGCGCCACCACGTCCACAGCCTGCCGCCGCGCTTCAGCGAGATCCGCCCTGACCTCTCCATCCCCGAGCGCTTTGAGGAGATCGTCATGCGCGCCTTGGAGAAGTCGCCGGAGGATCGCTTTCAGACGGCGCGGGAGATGCGCACGGCGCTGCGCGAGGCGCGCCATGGGCTGGGCCTCTTCTTCGAGGAGGAGGCCTCGATGAGCCTCTCGATGAGCGCCAGCGTCTCCATGGTGGCGCCTGCGGCGATGCGCCCGGCGCGCGGCGGCGGGCTGCCCACGCACGCGCTGTTTGGCGTCTTGGGGCTCTTGGCTTTTGCGCTCCTCGTCGGCGTGTTTATTGGCAGCGGGGGGCTTGAGGACGGCGCGCCGAGCCCCACGCCTGGGATCAAGGCTCAGGGCGCGCTGGGCGGCGCCATGAAGGGGAGCGCGTCGGCGCGCGCCGACGCGGAGGTTGAGGAGGCGCTGGACGCTGAACTCAAGCCCAGGGCCGAGGCTCAGCCAGACGCCGAGACGCCCACAACGGAGGAGGCCCAGCCCAAGGCGGAGGAGGCCCAGCCCAAGGCGGAGGAGGCCCAGCCCAAGGCGGAGGAGGCCCAGCCCAAGGCGGAGGAGGCCCAGCCCAAGCGGATCAAGGCGTCGCCGCCGCGCGCCCGCAGCAGCCAACAGCGGCGCGCGTCAAAGAAGCAGCCTGCCCGCGAGGTCGCCGCGTCGCCCGTCGCCGCGCCGCCTGTCGCCACTCAGCCCGCCAAGCCCGCCAAGCCCGCCAAGCCCGTCATCGGCTTGATCGGAGATGATAAGCCCACCATTGGCCTCATTGATTAGCGCCATCAACCGGCGATCCCTTGACCCGAGCCCAAGGAGCAACAATGTTCAGACTGGGGCGGCTTTTTAGCTTCGCCGTGTTCACCCTCTCTGCATGGACCACCCTCGCCCAGCCCGCTGAGATCAGCGCGCGGGTGGAGCGCCTTTATCTAGAAGGGGCCGCGCTCTATGACAAGGGCGCGTATCGTGACGCTGCGGCGCGCTTTGAGGAGGCCTACGCGCTCTACGCTGATCCTCAGCTCCTCTTTAACTTAGGCCGCGCCCAAGAGGGCTTCGGCGATCCGCGCCATGCCATGGAGAGCTTCCAGCGCTGCTTGGCGCACCCGGACGTCAAAGAGCCAGTCAAGACAAAGGCGAAGGCCAGGCTGGAGATCCTTAAAGCGGCGGAGGCGAGCGCCGCCGAGGTGGTCAAGGCGCCGCCTGTCGCGCCGCCTGTCGCGCCGCCTGTCGCGCCGCCTGTCGCGCCGCCGCCCTCCAGCGCGCTGCCCTGGACCCTCTTTGGCGCAGGCGGCGCTGCCTTAGTGGCGGGCGGCGCCTTCTACCTGCTCGGCGCCGACGCCCACGCTGAGCTTGAGGAGGGCATCGGCGCCAACCCCGCGACGATCACCCAAGAGAAGGCCAAGGAGCTTCAAACCCAAGGCGAGAACCGTAAGACCCTCGGCGCCATCCTCAGCGGCGTCGGCGGCGCCTTAATCATCAGCGGCGGGATCGCCATGCTGCTGCAAGGCGGCGCCCCAGAGGCCAAGCGCGGCGCCGCTTGGCTCAACCCCAGCCTGAGCCCTGGTGGCCTGGGCCTCTCACTCGGAGGCGCGTTTTAATGAAGCGCATCAAAGCCTACGCCGCGCCAGGCGCCCTGCTCCTGCTCCTTGGCTGCCAAGGCCCATCCCTAGAGGGCGTCAACTGGCCTTGCGACGCCAACGCCGACTGTGAGGGGGGGCGGATCTGCCAAGCAAAGGCCTGTGTCCTCCCCACCCAAGCCAACGGCGTCAGCAACGATCAGATCATCTTCGGCCAGAGCGGCGCCTACCTCACTGGCCCCACCGATCTGGGGCTGGGGATGAAGATCGGCGTGGAGATCTACTTCGCGCACGTCAACAACCAAGGCGGCGTGCATGGCCGCCAGCTGGTCTTGGAGAGCCACGACGACGGCTATGAGCCCGCCCGCGCCTTAGAGAACATGAAGGCCATGTTTGAGCCTCGGCGGGTCTTCGCCGCGCTGGGCAACATGGGCTCGCCGACCGCCGAGGAGACATTCCCCTGGGCTGCGGCCCATGAGATCCCGTTCATCGCCCCCTACACCGGCGATCCGCACCTGCGCCCCAGCCCGCCGCATAAGTGGCTGTTTCACTATCGGGCGAGCTACCGCGAGGAGGCGGTGGCGCTGACGAACTACCTCCTTGATCGACGCACGATCGCCCAGCCAGGCAGCAACATCGCCCTCTTTGCCCAAGGCACCGACGACCTGGGTCATGTCGATCACTTCGGCGAGGCGGGGCTCTTTGGGCTCTCAGATGTCCTGCGCGCGGCGCCCTACTCGATCCCCGAGGAGGACATCGAGGTGTGGACCTATGAGGTCGGCGCGCGGGCCGAGGTCATGGATGAGCCGGTGCAGCGGCTGCTGAGGTGGCTGGCCTCCGACGCGATCCAAGCCGACAGCGCGGGGAAGAAGAACGCCTATGTGTTGATGACGGCGACCTCTCAGCCCGCAGCCGCCTTCGTCGTCGCCGCGCGGCGCGCCTTCTTTCGCGTGCAACGGGACGGCGACACCACCGGCGATCCGGGGGGCTGGACGCTGAGCGCCGAGGAGGTCACCGCCATCCAGGGCATCGACGCGCTGATCTTCGCCGCCATGTCGCCCGCCACGCGGGCCTTCGCCCAAGGGCTGGCGGCCCAGGGCACCTTTACCAATGATCAGGGGATCGAGACGCCCTTCTGCGAGGGCATGATCATCACCCACGTCGTGCCGCACTTCGAGGCCCAGGTCGCCTTAGTCAATGAGTACCGCCAGCACCTCATCGAGTATGGCGACGGCGCCGCGCCGGGCTTCGTCTCCTTGGAGGGCTACATCGCGGGGCGGCTGGTCAAGGAGGCGCTGGAGCGTGTGGGGCCAGCGCTGGACACCGAGGGCTTCCTCGCCGCGCTGGAGGGCTTGGGGGAGTTTGACTTGGGGCTGGGCTTCCCGTTGAAGTTCGGCGTCGGCGAGCACCAAGCCAGCCACCGCGTCTGGGGCTCGCGCGTCGGCGGGGCGGACTGCACGATCACGCCGATCCTCGACGAAGACTTCTTCTAAATCACCGTAAAATCTTCAAAATTACTCAATCACTGCAAGAGCGATAGCGCGCTCTGTGGGCCTTGATTGGCCTGGGCCAAGATGCTCGTCGCTGCCTGCTGGAGCACCTGGAGGCGTGAGAGCTGGGCGCTCTCGGCGGCGAAGTCGGCGTCGAGGATGCGGCTGCGGGCGGCCTCAAGGGCCTCGCCCATATGCGTCAGGTGGCTCTGCGTGGTCGTCAAGCGGTTATGAATCGCGCCCAGGGTCGCCCGCTCGGCGTTGAGGTGCTCCAAGGCGCGATCCATGATCAAGATCGCCAAGTTGGCCCCCTCTCGGCTGCGCACGTCCACCGTGCTCGTCGCCTGCGCCCCGCTGACGCCGATGAGGGCGTTATCGACGAAGCCAGCGCGGACCTCATTGGCCCCGCTCATGGCGATCTGATCCGCCGAGTGCAAGGTCAGGGTGCCCGCCGCCGTGTCGGTCGCCAGCCCGGTGATCACGTCCGCGTTGCCATAAATAACCACGTCGAGGTTTCGGCCATCCTCCGCCCGCAGCTCAACTTGGCTGTTGGCGTCCAGCCGCGCGGTTACGCCCGTGTGCTCAAACTCGGCGTTGATCGCGCGGATGAGGGCGTCCGAGGCGTCCTCGGGCTCAATGGTGATCCCGGTGATGATCCGCTCATTGATCTTGATGTAATTGGCCTCATCCAAGGCCCCGCCGACCACGTCACCGCTGCCCAATCGTATGGTCGCGTTGACGTAGGCCTGAACCCCGTGAAACGCGGTGGTGTCATTGATGGCGGCGGCCTTGGCGATGGCCGAGCCCGCCATCAACTTTGTGCTGAGGAGATCATCGCTGTTGTAGCTGCCTCGGATTGTTACCTGATTTAAGATCAGATCGCCGCGCACCAGCTGGTTATGAAAGACCTCCGCGCTGGTGGCCACGGCCCAGCGCCCCAGGGCGCTGGCGCGGGCGTCGGAGAGGCTGACACGGGTCCGTTCGCGGAAGTCGCTGCCGACGTGGAAGAACTTCTCGATAAAGCCCCCATCCAACAAGCGCTCCCCGTTCATCCGGGTCGTCTCCCCCACGCGATCCAGCTCATCAATGAGCTGATCGATCTCCGCCTGAATGGCCTCGCGATCCGCAGAGGTGTTCATATCCGAGGCGGCCTGAACGGACAGCTCGCGCATCCGCTGGAGGATCTGGGTGGACTCCATCATGGCGCCCTCGGCCACCTGCACCAAGCTCACCGCGTCGGCGGCGTTGCGGTTGGCCTGGGCCAAGCCGCGCACCCGCGTCGTCAGGCGATCGGAGATCGCGGTCCCCGCCGCGTCATCGCCCGCGCTGTTGATCCGCAGCCCCGAGGCGAGGCGCTCATGGACCTGACGCAGCCCCACCGTCTGCCGATCGAGGTGCCGGCGAGCGTTGATCGCGGCGAGGTTGGTGTTGATATAGAGGCCCATCTCAAGCGCTCAGGGCGTCGTCGCCGTGATCCTCCCGCGTGGCCTCACGGATCAGCTGCCGCACGCCATCGAGGCTGCTCAGATCCAGCAACTCCGCCAGGCCCACGAGATCCTGATGCGCGCGCCAGTGATGCAGGGCGAAGGCGTCGCGGAGGCCGCGCGGCGTGACCTTGACGCGGGCGAACGCGCCGTGGGTGCGCACGATCCGCTGGATGGCGTTCTCGGTCAGGCGGCCACGCTCACCGACGAACAAGGGCCAGCCCGCCACGGCGCCCTCATCATCGAGGGGCATCGGCGAGCGCAGCGCGCGGGGCAGGCGCTCGGGCGGCGGCGGGGGCAGGCGCCCAGAGGGGGGCCAACCGCCGCTGGCGGGCAAGACGATCTCGCCGCTGTCGGGCAAGGCCAATAAGCCGCGCTCGCCCAAGCTCCACGCGATCTTCCGCGCGGCGCGGGTGGGCATGGGGTGGGCCAGGCGGCGGCGCTTGGGCCAGAGACACCCGGCGGCGAAGTCCACGTCCTCCACGTCCATCTCCGCCAAATCGCTGGCCTTTAACCCCGTATCCAGCAGCGTGTAGATCAGGGCCTGATCGCGGCTACAGCCGCGCGCGTCCACCTGGGCCAGCAAGCGATGGATCTCCGCCTCGCCCAGCCGCGCGGCCCGAGGCGGGGCGCAGAAGCGAGGCATGGCCTGGATCGCCTCGGCCTGGGCGGGGCTGATGACGCCCGCCTCGCTCAAGTGGCGGGCGTAGACCCGCGCGAAGGCCAGGCGGCGGTTGATCGTGGCGGCGCGCTTGGCGTGCTTACGCGCGTAGTCGCACCAGCGGTGGAGGGCCTCGGCGCTCAGGGCGCCGTCGAAGGCCGCCCCGCGCTCACGGCGCAAGAAGAGGGAGAGGTCTTGCCAATCGGAGCGATAAGCGCGCCGCGTCGCCGCGCTGCGGCCACGGGCGGCCAGCCGCGCCTCGAAGCCCTCGAAGCGTTGGTTCTCATCCTCGGTGGCGAAGTGGCAGAACATCATCCCCCCTCGGCCCAGAGGGCCAGCAGGGCCTCGGGCAACATCATTGGGGCGGCCGCGGCCGCGTGGTTCTCCTCCAGGGCGCGCCGCAGCGCGTCGAGGTGGCCGCGCCTACGCGCGCGACGGGGCTTGGGCTGAGCGCGCTGCGGGCGGAGGTCCAACGACTGCGTCTTCACAAGGCACCCCCTTCATTACTGCAACAGCGACAGCGCGTTTTGTGAGCTTTGGTTGGCCTGGGCCAAGATCGACGTCCCCGCCTGCTGGAGCACTTGGAAGCGCGCCAGGTTGGAGCTCTCGGCGGCGAAGTCGGCGTCGAGGATGCGGCTGCGGGCGGCGGAGGTCGTCTCAGACACCGCCGTCAGGTTGGAGATGGTGGACTGGAGCCGGTTTTGAACCGCGCCGAGGTCCGCGCGATCCTCCGCCAGCTGCGCCAGGGCGCGATCGGTGATCAACAACGCCAAGTTGGCGCCCTCACGGGTGGTCACGTCGATGGTCGAGACGGCTTGAACGGAGTTTACGCCGACCAGGGCGTTATCGACGAAGCCGATGAAGGCCTCATTTGCGCCGCTGAGGCTGTATTGGTTCTCAGAGTGCAGCGTGATTGTCCCTGTGCTCACGCCTGCGGTTAAGCCGGTCACGAGGCCGCCGTTGCCCACCGTCACGACCTCGATATTGCGCCCATCCTCAGCGGTCAAGACGATCTGCGAGTCGGCGTTGCGCGAGGCGATCACGCCGGTGTTATCGAACTCCGCGTTGATCGCCCGCACGAGGTTCTCGGGGGTGTCATCGGTGCCCACATGGAGCCCTGTGATGGTCCGACCGTTGATCTCGATGTAGTTGGCCTCATCCAGCGTGCCGCCGGCGGCCTGCCCGGAGCCGGGGCGCACCGCCGGGTTGGTGTACGCGGAGACGCCGTGGAAGCTGGTGCCGTCGTTGATCGCGGTGGCCTTGGCGATGGCCGAGCCACTGTTGGCGCTGGTGCTGAGGGTGTCATCCACGGGCTGCGTGGCCCGCACGGTGACGCCGTTGATGAACAGATCGCCTGCGGCGAGGGTGGCGGTGGTGACGGGATCGCCGGTGCTGACGGCGTGGCGACCGATGGTGACGGGGCGCGCGTCGCGCACGCGCACACGCACTGTCTCTCGGAAGTTGGCGCCGATGTGGAAGAACTTGTCGAGGAAGGTGCCATCGAGCACCTTCTGGCCGTTGAAGTTCGTGGTGTCGGCGATGCGGCCCAGCTCATCCTGGAGCTGATCGATCTCGGCCTGGATGGCCTCACGATCTGAGCTGGAGTTGACGTCTGAGGCCGCCTGAACGGCCAGCTCGCGGATGCGCTGCATGATGTTGGTGGACTCTTGCAGCGACGACTCCGCCACCTGCACCAAGCTCACCGCGTCATTGCTGTTGCGCACAGCCTGATCCATCCCTCGGATCTGGGCGTTGAAGCGCTCGCTGATGGCCAAGCCCACGGCGTCATCGGCGGCGCTGTTGACGCGGCGACCGCTGGAGAGGCGCTCGAACGTGCGGTTGAGGCTGTTGGTGGAGTGCAAGAGGCGGCGCTGAGAGTTGAGCGCGGCGATGTTCGTGTTGATGAACAGACCCATAGTGTGTCCTCCGTGACAATCACCCTAAATCAAGGGCGAGATCGGACACTTCCGTGTGTCCTCATGCGAAAAAACATCCCATCCTGGGATGGCAATGGCTTATGACAAGATACGCGCGTGGGCCTTAATCTTCAGGCTCCACGATTCGATCAGGCCGGTTCAGCTGAGGCGTGTGCCAAGGGTTATCCTTCTTGAGCTTGAGCGCCAAGTTGAGCTGATTGAGGGCCATCTGGATTTTGCGACTCAGCTCTGTCAGCCTCATGATCTCGCGCATCACCCCTCCAGGAGCCGCAGCGCGCCCTCCCGCGCGCTGTTGGCTTGAGCGAGGATGGACAGGCTCGACTGCTGAAGGATCTGGGCCTGACTCAAGGCGCTGGCCTCGGCGGCGAAGTCCGCGTCGGCGACGTGAGCGCGGGCGGCCTCATCAAGGCCCAGCTGCGCGTTGAGATCGCCCAGGGTGGCCTCCAAGCGATTGATCACCGCGCCGAGCTTGGCCCGCTCACCGTTGATCTGCTCCAGGGCGCGATCCAGCTTGAGGATGGACCACTCCGCCGCCTCTTGAGACAGGACCGAGAGGGTGTCGAGGGCCTCATCGGCGTTGACGACCACGGCCTGATTATCCGCGAAGCCGATGACGGCCTCACCGTTGCCAGCCAAGGCGAAGGGGGCGGCGCTGGCGAGGTTGAGGGCGGCCTGCTGGGTGATGGCGGCGGGCAAGCCGGTGATGGCGGCGGCGTTACCGGGGGCCTCGACGTTGATATTGCGGCCATCCTCAGCGCGCAGGACCAAGTGACCGGCGGCGTTGATGGAGGCGCTGACGCCGGTCTGATCGACGACATCATTGATGGCCGTCATCAGGGCGTGATTGGCGTCATCATCCAGGACCTCAAAGCCGCCGATGAGCACGCCGTTGATCCACAGCGCGTCGATCTCATCGAGGGGGCCGGCGGTGATGGGACCGGCGGCCTCCAGGACGGTCGGCAGGACGCGAGCGGTGACGCCATGATCGGCGACGCTGGCGTTGATGGCGGCGGCCTTGGCGATCGCCGAGGCGGCGGGGTTTGAGGTGGAGAGGGGGTCATCCTGGGGCTGAGTGGGGCGAATCGCGACGCCATTGATGGACAGATCGCCAGCGACGAGGGGCGCGCTTGAGGCGGGGTTGCCTTGAGCGGTGGCCCAAGCGCCGAGGGCCTCGACCTGGACATCGCGCACGCCAAAGCTGAGGCGCTGTCGGGCGTGAGGGCCGACGTTAAAGAAGGCGTCGGACAGGGAGCCATCCAGGAGCGGCTGACCGTTAAACTCGGCGCGGGTCACCACGGCGTTGATCTCCTCGCGCAGGGCGTCGATTTGGCCTTGCAGGGTGAGGCGATCTGCCTGGGACTGGCTATCGTTGGCGGCCTGAATGACGAGGGGTCGGATGGCTTGCAGCAGGGCCCCGACGCTGTCGAGGCTGGCCTCGGCGCCGCGCGCCATAGAGGCGGCGCTCTGCGCGTTATCCATCGCCTGGCGTTCACCGCGGATGCGCTGCGTGAAGCGCGCGCTGATGATCAGGCCAGTGGGATCATCGCCCGCGTGCTGGATACGTTGACCGCTTGAGAGTCGATTAAAGGCTTGAGTCATGCGCGCGGCGCTGCCTCGCAGGTGACGCTGCGCGGACAACGCGGACACGTTGGTCCTCATTGAAAAACCCATTGTCTTCCTCCATGGAAGCCCCGGGGGTCCGGGCGGCGTCCTTGCCGAGCTGTCATCGAGCGCGTCCTGCGCTTGACGTGGTGCTCATCGGCGGCGCGGGGGCGGACATAAGAAAAAAATGCGGGGTTATCTGGCGAGCGGCGCGATCCCTGCGCCCCTTTGCCGCGCCGAAGCTCATCGCTCGGGACCTCGGGTTGGGGCGTAGCGTCTGTGTAGGACCTCGGCTAAGCTCCCTGCGCCGCTCATCAAGGAGGACAAGATGAGATACGCCTACGCCCTATATCTTGCGCTCGCGCTCGCGCCAAGCGCAGCCGCTCAGGTGACCACCGTGGAGGGCATGGAGTGGGTTCAGATCGAGGGGGGCGCCTTTCAAATGGGCGGCCTCAAGGGGCAAACGGAGAAGCAGCCTCTCCACCCTGTGACGCTCGCCGCGTTCGCCCTGAGCAAGACCGAGGTGACCGTCGCCCAGTACCGCGCCTGCGTGGAGGCCAAGGCCTGCACGCCGCCCACGCCGATGAGCCGCGATCCGCTCTGCAACTGGGGCTACGCTGACCGAGACGCGCACCCCATCAACTGTGTGAGCTGGGCTCAGGCGCAGGCCTTCGCCGCCTGGGCGGGCGGGCGCCTGCCCAGCGAGGCGGAGTTTGAGTACGCGGCGCGGAGCCGAGGCCAAGACGCGAAGTATCCCTGGGGTTCGGCCAAGGCGACCTGTGAGCACGCGGTGATGCACCCACGCGGGGGGCTCAAGGGCTGCGAGGCGGAGCGTACTTGGCCTGTCTGCTCCAAGCCCAAGGGGCATACGGCGCAGGGGCTGTGTGATATGGCGGGCAACGTCTATGAATGGACCGCCGATGTACACTTTGAGGGCGCGGCCCCACCGGCGGACGGCAAGCCGCGTCAGGGTGAGGGCACCCAGCGCGTCTATCGCGGTGGCGGCTGGGGCAGCCCTGCCAGCGCCTTGACCACCACATCTCGCTTTAAGCGCGAGGGTAAGAATCGCTTCAACGGCCTGGGCTTCCGTGTGGCCCGCTGAGCACCCGCCCAAGGCCCCAACGGCGGCGCGTTGGATCTTCAGTTAATCTGACAGCTGTCGTGTTTTATCCCCCCGCACGCCGCCTGCTCACCCTGAACTTCAGCCTTCCGATGTGTCGAGGGACGCAATCGAAAGCGTGGTTTAAAAAAAACGCGACCAAACCCGACCAAAAAAATCAACATTGGGCACACGCGATCTCGTCCGCTCTCCCTCTTGGAGTAAAAGAAAATGAACCTTAAGAAGCTCTCTTTTGTGTTGAGCATCCTCACGATTTCTGCGGGGATGGTCTTCATGCCGTCTTATGCTAATGCGGAGCGTCCACGGGTTCAGCGAGTGGAGAAGCACCGCTATAAGTGTACGTGGAGTGATGGTTCTTTTACGCATACAACGGCCGGGAATCGCCAAGAGGCGCGTAAAAACTGTGAGGCGATGAGCTCAAGCCAAGCGCCTGGGGTGACCTTGACTGGCATCACAGATGAGAGCCGCGCGATGCCCGCCAAGGCCCCCGAGCGCGCCGTCACCCCTTGAGGCTTGTGTCCCACCCTGCGTACGCCGCCCACTCCAAGGCGTCCGCCCTGTCAGCCCGGCGTGGCCTTGGGCGCCCGCAGGGAAGAGATCAGCGCCCGTAGGCCCGCCGCCGTGGCGCCGTCGCTGGCGCGGAAGCGCGGATCTCGGCTGAGGATCAGCTCAAGATGCTCAATGATCCGCGCGTCCGTCTCGGCGCTGCGTCCACGCTCCCCCAAAGCCCGCGCTAAGAGGTAATGCGCCTCCAATTGCTCCGCCCGCGCCGGCCCCTGAAGCAAGGCCGCCAACACCGAAGGTAGGGCCGCTGGCTGGCCGAGGTATAACAGCGCCCGCGCGTAGGCCAGGCACACCTCCGGGCGATCCGCCCAGCGCGCGTAGGCCCCGCTGAGGAGCCGCTCCGCCGTAAAGGCCCGCCCCCCCACCATCAAGATCTCCGCCGCCTGCAACGCCGCCTCGGGGGTCATCTGCGTCGGATCAAGCCGCGCGGGCGCCGCCTCCAAGAAGGCCGCCACCCGCGCTGGCTGAGCGCGGATAAACTCCGGGTCCGCCATCTCCCTCAGCCCAGGCAATGCCGCCGCCGCCCAAGGGATCGGCGCGGCGGCGGCGATGGGCGTGGGCGTGGCCCGATCCTCAAGCCGCGCAGGCGCGGCGACGGCGGGCGCCGTCAATGAGGCCCACGCTATCCCGAGCAGCGCCGCGCCCATGAGGCGTCGGGGCAGGCCGCCAGCCGCGCCGCGACGCTGCGCCCCCCAAAGGTGAAGTCCGCCGCCACCTCCGCCCAAGGCGCCAGGACAAAGCGCCTCGCCTCCAGGCGCGGGTGAGGGATGATCAGGCTCGGCGCGCGCCATCGCAGGCCACGCCAAGCCAAGATGTCCATGTCGAGGGTGCGTTGGCCCCATCGGATCTCCCTTGTGCGGCCACGCCCCGCCTCGATGGCCAGGAGCGCTTCGAGCAGGCGTGGCGGATCAAGCTGGGTGTCGAGGCCCACCACCTGGTTGATGAAAGGCGGCTGGGGGATCGGCCCCCAAGGGGCTGTCTCATAGAGCGCGCTGCACGTCAAGGCGCCCTCCGCTAAGGCGGCGAGGCCCACGCGCGCGGCGGCGAGGTGCCCGGCGACGTCGCCGACGTTGCCGCCAAGGCCAATCCAGACGCGAGGGTGAGGGCTCATGGCGCCTCCCAAAAGGCGTGATTTTCTGCGCGGCCTCCTGTTTAAATGCTCGCCCCAAGCGAGACAAGGAGCTTTGGTATGGACACGCTGCGCGCAGAGCTAAAGGCGCTGATCATCGAGACGCTCTCCCTCAAGGTGGCGCCCGAGGCCATCGAGGATGAGGCGCCCCTCTTCGGCGAGGGGCTGGGGCTCGACTCCCTCGACGCGCTGGAGCTGGTGGTGGCCTTGGAGTATCGCTACAAGCTCGCTCAGCTGGATGAGGCCACCAGCCGCGCCGCCTTCGCCAGCGTCGCCACCCTGGCGGATTACGTCTCCACTCACCGGCAGGCCCCTTGAGCGAGGGGGGCGTCGCCGTCGTCGGCTTGGGCGTGATCTGTGGGCTGGGCGCGGGCCTCGACGCGCTGCGCGCCGGTGTCTTGGCCGCCCGCTGCGCCCTGCGCCCCCTGGATCTCTTCGAGCTGGAGGCGTGCGCGCCTGTGGCGGTCGCGCCCGTGGCGGCGGGTGAGGGCGCGCGCACACACCGCCTCGCCGTGGCGGCGGCCTTGGAGGCGGCCGCCAGCCTCGATCTGCGCGCTTGTCCACCTCATCGCCGCGCGGTGGTGCTGGGCACGACCACCGGGGGGATCGAGCTGGGCGAGGCGTGGCTCCTCAAACGCGCCGCAGGCCTCGATCCTGATCCCACCCCCCTGCGCTGGCACCCCCCATATACCGTCACCCAGGCCGTGGCCGAGGCCCTCGACGCCCGAGGCCCTCGCTTGACCCTCTCCACGGCGTGCTCATCGGGGGCAAACGCCCTCTTGGTGGCCCAGGATCTCCTTCATCAAGGCGAGGCGGATGTGGTCTTCGCGGGCGGGGCCGAGGGCTTGGCGCGGACGACCTATCAGGGCTTCGCCAACCTGCGGCTGATGTCCTCGACGCCATGCCGCCCCTTCGACGCGGATCGCGATGGGTTGAGCTTGGGTGAAGCAGGCGCGATCTTGGCGCTGGCCCGGCCCACGTCACCTTGGGCGCCCAAGGCGTGGCTCTTGGGCGGCGCGTGTACCTGCGACGCGCATCACATCACCGCCCCCGCCCCCGACGGCGCCGCCGTGATCGCCGCCCTGCGCGGGGCTTTGGCGCGCGCCGAGCTGGCGCCGTCGCGGATCGCCTATATCAACGCCCACGCCACGGCGACGCCCGCCAATGACGCCGTAGAGGCCTCGGCGCTGCGGGCTGTTTTTGGCGATGGGGTGGCCGTCAGCGGCTCAAAGTCGGCCCTGGGGCACACATTAGGAGCGGCGGGGGCCTTGGAGGCCGTCCTCTGCGCCTTGGCCGTCTCCGAGGGCCTGCGCCCCGCCACGCTCAACACCCGCCGCCCCGCCCCCGGCGCCCCCTCGGGCTTGATCTTGGGCCAGCCACAGCGCGCGGCGACGCCCTATGCCCTCTCCACCAGCTTCGCCTTCGGCGGCAATAACGCCGCGCTGATCTTCGGGAGTGTCTGATGGTCTGGATCGCCGCCTTCGCCACAAGCGAGACGTACGCCGCCCCCCCCGCGCGCTTCGAGGCCAGCGCCCTGCGCCGCCTCACCGCGCCGACGGCCTTGGCCCTGCCGCTGATGGCGCCGATCACCGAGGGCGTGACCCTGGATGAGACGGTGGGCTTGGTCGCGGGCCTGGATCTGGCCGATCTCAGCCAGACGATGAGCTTCTTGGAGGGCTATCAGGCCCGCGGGCCGCGCTTCGCCAGCCCTCAGAGCTTTCAGCGCTCCGTGCATGGGGCCATGGCCGGGGAGTTGGCCATCCTCTATGGGCTGCGCGGCTGGAATATGACGGTCACGCAGGGGCCACAGACCGGCGCGGCGGCGCTGTATCAGGCCTGGCTGGCCCTGCGCGCCGGGCGCTGCCGCCAGTGCCTCTGCGTCGTCGCCGTGGCCCACCCCGAGATCGCCTGCTTGACCCCCGATCATCGCGCCGTGGCCCTGCGCCTCAGCGCCACGCCCACGCGCGGGCCAGAGCTGCTGGGGGTGGATCTCGGCGCCGGTGAGGCGCTGGGCGGCCTTGAGCCGCTTTGGGGCCTCGCCCGCGCCTTGGAGTCGCGCCCCGAGGGTGAGGGCTGGCCGGATCTGCCCTTCGCCCGCCTGGGATGACCCGCGCCGATGGCCTCGGGCTGGGGTTTGGCGCGCTGCTCCTCGCCTTGGTCTGGCTCTTTGGCCCCTCGCCCGGCGCCTTGAGCGCGGGGCTCCTGCTCCTGTGCCTGATCGTGGCCGATGGCGTCGCCCGGCCTCAAAGCCCCTGGCTCTTGCCGATCATCACCCACGGCCCGCGCCATCGCCCGCGCGTGGCCCTGACCTTTGATGATGGCCCCGATCCTCGCGTGACCCCCTTGATCCTCGACGCCCTGGCCGTCAGCGGGGCGAAGGCGACCTTCTTCTGCATCGGCGCCCACGTCGAGGCGCACCCCGCCCTGGCGCGGCGCATCGTCGCCGAGGGCCATGAGCTGGCCAATCACAGCGCCGCTCACCCCCGCACCCTCAACCTCTATGGCCCTCGACGTATGACCGCCGAGATCCAACGCGGGGCGCGGATCGTCGAGGCGCTGGGCGGGGATGGGCGGCGCTATCGCCCGCCGATGGGGCTCAAGAGCCCGCCTTTGGCGCGGGTGGCCCAAGCGCTGGGCCTCAAGGTGACGCTGTGGAGCCTCCACGCCCATGACACCGGCTCAGCCTCGGCGGCGCTGATCGCCACGCGCGTGCTGGCGCGGATCAAGCCTGGGGACATCGTGCTGTTGCACGATGGCGGGGATCGCGGCGCGTCACGCGCGGAGACGGCGCAAGCCACGTCGCTTTTGCTGCGAGAGCTGGCGCGCGTGGGTTTGGAGCCGGTGACGTTGGGGGTGCTCTTGGAGGGGGAGGGGGAGATCAGCGGGCGATGAGGCGGAACTCGCTGGGCATGTCCTGAAAGCCCGCTTGGGTGAGCGGCGCGCGGGTGTCCAGATCAACGACGTCGGCCAGCAGGGTGCGAATCCAGAAGCGCACATCCCAGGTCACCAACAGCTCTTGGGCGTCTTCGCCGACGTCCACGACGCCCGCGTAGAACTCAAAGGCCTCCTCGGAGTCCACCGAGAGGGGCAGGAGGCTGAGGCGATCGGGGCGCAGCAGCCCCAGCGCGCTGGGGTCCTCATCGCGGGCGGCGATGGGGCCAGCCTCGCCCTTGTCGCGGGCGGCGATGGGGCCAGCCTCGTCTTCATCGCGAGCGGCGATGGGGCCAGCCTCGTCCTCATCGCGGGCGGCGATGGGGCCTGCCTCGTCTTCATCGCGGGCGGCGATGGGGCCTGCCTCCCACTTGTCGCGGGCGGCGATGGGGCCTGCCTCGCCGCGCTCCTCCAAGGCCGTCAGCGCCCCCTCCTCGTGATCAAGGTGGCCCGTCAGCCGGACCGAGTAGCCATCAGGGCCTGGGCGGACGCGCACCAAGACCTGAAAGCGCCCCGCCTCGGAGACGCGCAGCGCGCGGGCGCTGGAGGTGACGGCTTGACCCTCCTCGTAGTGAAAGCTGAGGCCCACCGCGTCGCTGCGGGGGCCGTCGTCGAGGGCCTCGGGGAGCAGGAAGATCTCGGCGTTGAAGTCAAGGGCGGTGAGGGTCAGCCGCTCATCGACGCGGCTTAGCCCGATCGGCTCCAGGCGAGGGCGCAGGCTCAGCTCATCGACGGCCACGGTCTCTGGGGCGGGCTCGGCGAGCGGGGCGGCTTCGATGATCGGCGCGGGCTCCGCGCAAGCCCAGAGGAGGAGCGCGAACGGCAACGCGAGGGCGACTCTCACGATTGGGCCTCCTGTTTGATGCGTGTGAGGGTGGGGTCCTTGAGGATTATCTGCGAAAGCCTCGGCCTTTTCATCCCCAGCCGCGCCGCCGCGCGGGTGATGCTGCCGCCTTCGGCGCGCAGCGCCATGGCTATCACCTCAATCTCAATCATCTTTTTAAACTGAGGTAGCCCCCCCGCCGCGTTTAAACGCGCCCCCAGCCAGGCGGCCTCGTCGAGCGGTGATTGGGGCGCCACCTCGCCCACCACCGGCGGCGGCGGCGCGGGGCTCTCCGTCAGCTGCTCGGCGGCGCGCATCAGGCTGACCTCATCCGGGGGGGGGAAGCGCTCCCCCGTCAGCGCCAGATCGGCGTACTCCACCACAGGGCCATCGGCAAAAAGCGCGACGTTGCGGATCACGTTCTCCAGCTCACGGATGTTGCCCGGCCAAGGGTGCAGGCTCAAGCTCGCCAGCGCGCTGGCGCTCAGCCGCAGCGGCTTGGCCTCCGCCTCGACCCGCTGGGCGAGGAAGTGCTGCACCAGGCTGGGCAGATCGGCCAGGCGCGCCCTCAACGGCGGCACCTCGATGATCACCCCGCGCAGGCGGTAGTAGAGGTCCTGGCGGAAGGCGCCCTCGCGCACCATCTGCTCTAGATCGCGGTGGGTGGCGCAGAGCACACGCGCGTTGACGCGCAGGCTGACCTCGCCGCCGACCCGCTCAAAGACGCCCTCCTGAAGCACCCGCAGCAGGGCCACTTGGGTCTTGGCCGAGATGTCGCCGATCTCGTCGAGGAAGAGCGTGCCGCCGTCGGCCAGCTCAAAGCGCCCCCGCTTGAGGGTGTGCGCGCCCGTAAACGCCCCTTGTTCGTGCCCAAACAGCTCGCTGAGCAGCAATTCCTCTACGAAAGCCGCGCAGTTGACCCGCACGAAGGGTTTGTGCGCCCTGGGCGAGTTTTGATGCAGCGCCGAGGCGACCAGCTCCTTGCCCGTGCCGCTCTCGCCACGGATCAAGACCATGCTCTCGGAGCCCGCGACGCGATCAAGGGCGTGGAAGACAGGGATCAACGCCGGGGCTTGGCCGATCAGCGCCGGGTAGCGATGCGCCCAGGCCGGGTTGAAGCGCTTGGCGGGCGCGCGGGCCTCTGGCGCGCGGGCCTCGGGGCGCAGCGGCAAGCCCGCCTCCAGCCGGGCGCGCGCTTGGAAGACCTCGGCGTGCTCGACGACGCTCATAAAGGCGCGCTTGAGGGTCGGCGGCAGCCCCGTCGCCAGCTGGTTGAGCCCCCGCGCGGCGGCCTCAAAGTGGTGCAGCGCCTCGCCCCGCCGCCCCAGGCGCCAGCAGGCGTCGCCCATCTGCGCCGCCAGCCGCCACGCCTCCGCCGCGTCCGTCACCGGCGGCGAGGCCAAGGCCAGCGC
>JAHJCH010000018.1 GCA_018813065.1 Myxococcota bacterium | reverse complement strand
CACCGGCTTCACCGCCGACACCGGCTTCACCGCCGACACCGGCTTCACCGCCGACACCGGCCTCACCGCCGACACCGGCCTCACCGCCGACACCGGCCTCACCGCCGACACCGGCCTCACCGCCGACACCGGCCTCACCGCCGACACCGGCCTCACCGCCGACACCGGCCTCGCCGCCGGTTCCAGCTTCGCCGCCGGTTCCAGCTTCACCGCCGCCGCCGCCGGGGCCGACATCGATGGGGATCTCACCGCCATCGACGCGGGCACCGCCGCCGCCCGCGATCCCGCCGCCGCCGCCTGTGCCGACGTCCCGCAGGATCGGCTCTGGCGTGGCGTCTCCCCCGCCGGTGTTGCTGGCGCCGTCATCGCAGCCAAGCAACGTGGTGGCGAGGAGCGCCGCCAATAAGGCGACGCGCGCGCTTAGGGTCTGTCTCATTGAGTCTCCCCAGGTTGATTTCTGGTAGGAGGAAGTTATGCGCGCCAACTCTTGAAAATCAACCGCGCCTGGCGCTTTCGCGCCTGAACGTGCGGACCAGCCCTGATTTCCCTTTAATCCGCCCAGCGTGCGCGCCAGCGCGTCGAGAATCGCTGTGAAGTTTGGCGCGCTCTGATAGGGTGCGGCTCGTGAACGACACGCCCCGTAAAGATCATCGCCGGTCGGCGACCTCCCCGACGAGCGCGCCGCATCGTGGCCGCGCGCCACGTGGCGGCGGCCTTGAGGCCAAGGCCAGCCGCGCCCTTGAGGCGCTCTCCCAGATCGCCGAGGAGATCGCGGCCCGCGAGCAGGTCGCCATCCCCACGAGCTTCACCATCCGGGTGGACTTGACGCCGCGCGCGGCGGAGGCCTGGCGCGCCGAGAGCCGCAGCTGGCTGGCGGCGCTGCGCGTCGCCCTTGAGGCCACCCGCCCCCCCGAGCTGAGCTGGCGCGAGGGGCGGGTCTACTGCTTTCAGTGCGCGGCGGTGGACTGCGCGCACGCCCAGCCGCCCAACCCCCAGGCCGTCTTCGCGGGCTACTCAGGCACGGGCAAGCCCAGCTGGGTCAGCTTCCTTGGCCTCTGCACCGCGCTGCGCCCGCCGGATCTGGACGCGCTCTTTGAGGCCCAGCCGGGCGTCTTAGCGCTCAACCAGCGCGCCTCGGACTTGACCTCGGATCTGCTGCCGGGCTTCGGCCAAGGCAGCCTGGTCTACCGGGTCTTGGGGCAGGTGATCGTGGGGCTCATCCACGAGCGCCTCGACGATCCCGAGAGCCCGAGGGGGGCGTGGACCATCCAAGCTGTGGAGGTGCGTCGCCGCGACGGCCCCATGCAGATCAAGCTCAACCTCATCGGCGTCGAGCGGCTCGACCTCATCGACGTGGCGGCCAAGGGCGCGCCGCGCGGCCATATTGAGCAGCTGCGGCGGACGATCCAGCAGGCGGAGCGGCGGCTGGCGACGCTGGGGCGCAAGGCCGCCGTGGAGCACACCACGCCCTTTGATCTGGAGGAGGGCGCCCGGCCCATCCTCAACCGGCTGCGGGGCGATCTGATCCGGCTGTTCAACCCCCGAGAGGACCGCACGGCGCACGCCAAGGCGCGGCATATGGACGGGGCGCGGCCCACGAGCGAGGCGGTGGAGGACGCGCGGCGGGCCAGCGACGAGGCGCTGCTCCTCGACGCCCAGCGTCAGACCCGCGTGGTGTTGGGGCGGCGTGGACGCGCCCACATCTTTACGCCCGAGGGGCGCCACGTCACCAGCCTGCGTCTTGGTCCGGGTGAGCTGAGCCGCAAGCTCGCCCAAGGGCGCTGGTGCGCCTTGGAGGGCGAGGCGCTCAGCGCGTTCAAGGCGGCGCTCAAGCTCAAGGCGCCTGGGGATCTGCGCGGCGCACCGCGTCAGGCGGTGAGCGCGCGGACGGTGAGCGAGGCGCCAACGGGGCGCAAGCCATGACATCTGCGCCGTGATCGGGTAGGAGGAGGCGGAGGTTTTGCCTATGCGCCTGCTCACGCTCCCCCTCGCGCTCCTGCTCCTGGCCTGCGCCGATGGCGCCACCGATGTGGCCCCCAAGGACGCCGCCCCCCCGCCCGACGCCGCTGTGATCGACGCCGCCCCGGCGGTGGACGCCGCGCCGCTGCCCGACGCCGCTGTGATCGACGCCGCCGCCCCGGCGGTGGACGCCGCGCCCCCGCCCCCGCCTGGCCGTGAGCTTTACCTCGATGGCCCCCGCGATGTGCTGGTGCGCTTTGGCCGACGCGCCCCGCTGACCGTGCGCCTCGTCACCCTTGACGGCGCGCCCATCCCCGATGAGGACGTCTTCGGCCAGCTCCTCGACGACGCCAACGCCCCCCAAGCCCTGATTGGCGGCGCGGCCCTCGTCTCCCAGCGCGCGCGCACCGACGCCGAGGGCCGCGCCACGCTGGAGATCCAGGGCGGCCAAGAGGCCATCAGCTTCCAAGCGGCGATCAGCGCCGAGGGCGCGGCGGCGGTCTTCTTCCGTATCACCGTCGCGCCGGACACCGAGGGCACGCTCACCGTCAGCTTGGCGCTCGCCGAGGGCCTGCGCAGCGATCCTGCCACCCTCAAGGTCTACAGCAGCCCCGCCTGCGACGCCTTAGCCGCAGGCACGGCGCTGCCTGAGATCACGCAGCTGCCGTCCATCGAAGATCCCGCCGACTTCAACGCCTCAAGCACCTCCGCGCCCCTGGCGGCGGGGGCCGCCCTCAGCGTCCTGGCGGAGCTGCATCGCGACGCGCAGTTGACGGCGCGCGGCTGCCTCGACGGGGTGCAGATCATCGCCAACCAAGACACGGCGGTGGTCATCCCCGTCGCCCCTGTCACCCTTGGCTACCAAGGCACCTTCAGCAGCCACGAGATCTATGACATGGCCGTGCTCATCCCGGGCGGCGAGAGCGAGATCCTCACGGCGGTGGCCGAGATTGGCGGCGGCGTGGGCGGGAGCCGAGGCCAGGCGATCGTCAGCCTCCTGTGTGATTACGCGGAGTTGAGCGCCATGACCTGCACCACCATCGGCCTCGCGGCGGGCTACATCGATGATGTCATCGAGGAGAGCGTGCCGCCTTATGTCTTAGAGGCGCTGACTGTCTTTGGCGATCTCTATGACATCATCCGCTCGATGGAGATCGAGGGCGAGATCCTCATCGCCGAGGACACCCCCGCCGAGGGGCTGCTGCCGGGCAACACCCACCGCCTGCTCAAGATGGGCTTCACTTGGCGCGAGGGCTGCCCCCATGACACCGCCGAGGCGTGCACCTTCACCATCGAGATGGACGACGCGGGCCTGGGCCTCGAAGAGATCCCCGAGGGCCGCTTTGAGGGGCTGATCCTTGAGGATGGGCGGCTCCAGCTCGGCCAGCACACATTGCCGCTGCCCATGGAGCACGTGGCGCTCTTGATCGTCGAGAGCTGGCTCCTGCCCGCCTACGCCGGTGAGCCGATGACCGTCCAAGCGCTGATCGCCGCGCTCTTGCCCTGCGAGGCCATCGCCAGCTTGGCCTTTGGGCTGGGCGAGGACACCTGCCGCGCGTACCTCTCCGAGGCCCTCGCCGAGCTGATCTTGGAGCAGGTCAACGCCATCGCGGCGGGGATCAGCGAGGTCACCTTGGAGGGCATCGCCGTCCCCCTCGACGCCGATCGAGATCGACGGGTGGAGGCGCTGATCGAAGGGGCCTGGGTGGGCTCGATGCCGGGCACCTTCACCGCCTGCCTCCTCGGCGCCGCCTGCGCGATGCCCTGATGATTATCGCCCTCTGCGATGAGATCTGCGCAGAGGGCGAGGGCTAAGCCCTCGACATCTCGCAGATCCAGCCCCCAAAGCTCGCCAGCAGGCGAGCGGCCCGAGGGAGAGTGTAAGCTCTCGCGAGGGGAGTGATGGAGGGGGGATTG
>JAHJCH010000149.1 GCA_018813065.1 Myxococcota bacterium | reverse complement strand
TTCATCCGCTCAAGGCGGACAGGCCGGAGTAAGAAAACAATCCGCAGAGCGGATTTTTTCGCAGCGGAGCGCCTGCCCCCGCCGCGCGCGATTCATCGCGCGCGGCGGGGGTGATGGCCGAGAAAATGTCACAACTAAAGTAAAACACAAACCTCATTTAATTTTAAAAACGCACATTCGATATATTTATATCAATTTTTTCATTGATTTCTCACGACCATCATCGGATATAAAAATATCGAGAATTTACTCGATCTGGAATGATTGAAGGGGGATCTCTCAATGGATCGCTGGTATCTCGCGGGCATTTTTACATTCTTAACCCTGATGCACATGCCTCTTATCGCCGAGGCAGACAATTGCATCGTTGCATTTAACTATTGCATGAAGAAAAAGTGTCATGCTTATGGTGTAAATCCAGCGCAGACGGCGTGTACTGCCAAGTGTCCTTGTCGCTGTGATTACGATAAGTGTAAAAAAGCCGCAGCCGTGCCTGCACCTGCACCGGTGCCTGCGCCAGCGCCTGCGCCCGTTGTCCCCGCAGAGACTGTCGTTGAGATTAAAACGGGCTTAAAAAATCAGGCTGTCGCTCAATGTGGCGAATTTAGAACAAATACAAATAATTTTAAGTATGGGTTCGACTTTCAAGCGAATGTACCTGATGCAAAAACAGTTGTCGTTGAGCTTTTTTATGGTATTGACAGCACCGGAAACCAAATCTTTTATTTAAACAACAAAGCGCCAAGCGAAATTTCACAAGCGATCAAAGTTCAAGACTGTCCTGATGTGACCCCATATGTCTTAAAGTTAACTTATCCTGTGTCTGCGCTTATCTCGGGGAACAATGAGTTTCGCGGAAGCTCCGGCGGCGGGCGTCACGGCTTGGCGCCCAACCCGGCCTGGGGTGGCGCGTTTGCCCGAATCATCGTGAAATAAACACACTTCGTCCGCTCTCCGCGCTGATCTCGCCTCATTTTGATTCTTTTAATCTTTATTCCTTGAGATATCGCAATAAAGTATTGCGACCAATCCCCAAGACACGAGCTGCCGCGCTGCGATTGCCTTCGCAACGATTTAAAACAAAACGAACATAATCAGACTCGATCGCGCGCATGGATTTAATCGGGCTGGTAAATAAATCCACATCCGTATCATAAAGACGCTCATTCAGGCTCAAGAGTGAGACATCTAGGCTGTCACCTGGAGAGAGGATCACCGCCGCTGACAGGGCGTTCTCCAGCTCACGCACGTTCCCCGGCCAGCTGTGATCATGCAGCCGCGCCCGCGCCGCTGCGGTGATCTCCAGCTCGGGGCGATCATGCGCCTGCTTGTACTTGAGGAAGAAGTAGTCGATCAGCCGATCCAGATCCTTGGGGCCACGCGCGCGCAGCGGCGGGATGCGGATCTCGATCACCCGCGAGCGATAGTAGAGATCCTGGCGAAAGCGCCCCTCGGCGACGGCTCGCTCTAGATCGCGGTGGGTGGCGCAGACAAAACGCACGTCCGCGCGGATGACCCGCGCGCCGCCCACACGCTGATAGGTCTTATCTTGCAGCAGCCTCAGGATCTTGCCCTGCACGGCCAGGGGCAGCTCGCCGATCTCATCCAGGAACAAGGTGCCGCCCTCAGCGGCGGCCACCTGCCCGGCGCTGGCGGCGTCGGCGCTGGTGAAGGCGCCTCGCTCATGGCCGAACAGCTCATTCTCGATGAGCTGGCTGGGCAACGCCGCGCAGTCCACCTTGACGAAGGGCGCCGCCGCCCTCGGCGAGTTGACGTGGACCGCCCGCGCGATCAGCTCCTTGCCCGTCCCGCTCTCCCCACGCAGGAGCACGATGGCCTCGGTGCGCGCCGCCCGCGCGGTGCGCTCGAAGACCGCGCCCATGGCCTCGGAGGCGCCGACGATGTGGTTAAAGCGGAAGCTCAGCGGCAGGGCGTGGCCGGGGCGGAGCTGGGCGCCGAGGCTGGTGCGCTCCAAGGCGGCGCCGATCTCACGGCCCAGGCGCGTCAAGCGCGCCGCGTCCGCCTCATCAAACCCGCCGGGCTTATTGAGCACCTGCAAGACGCCCAGGATGGCCTCGCCAGCGGCGCGGATGGGCACCGCCAGCAGGCTCTGTGTTTGATAGCCCGTCTGAGAGTCGATCCGCGAGGCGTGGCGCGCGTCATCGGCGCCGCGCGGCACAAAGACCGCCTCGCCCGTGCGCGCCACCCAGCCCGCGATCCCCTCCCCCAGCCGCAGCCGGATCTCAGCCAGCTCAGGCAAATCCGCCACGCGGCTGACCAGCTCCCCGCGCGCGTGATCCACCAGATAGAGCGTGCCCCGATCCGCGCCGAGGCGCCGCGTGACCTCGTCCATCAGCCGCCCCAAGAGCGCGTCGAGATCCACCTGATCGTTGAGCTGGTTTTGGGTGAGGGCGTCAAAGGACATGCGACACGCGGTGAGGCGGGTGAGCGTGGCGGCGGCTCAAAGGGCGAGGGCTTGGCCCTCACGGGCGGCGAACGTGCCGGAGAAGAGGGCCTGGGCGTCGCGCTCCATGGCGTTGATGTCCTTGTCCACCCGGCTGGGATCGTGGTGGAAGAGGGCCAGGCGCTTGGCGTGGGCGCAGCGGGCCAGCTCGACGGCCACCGGCCAGGCGCTGTGCCCCCAGCCGACGCGGCTGGGCCCCACGCGGCCCTCATACTCATCCAGCGTGTACTGGGCGTCATGGATCAGCAGATCGCAGCCCTCGGAGAGATCGATGAGCTGGCGGGCGGAGTCCTCATCGTGCTCGACGTCGGTGGCGAAGACGACGCTGCGGTTATCCGCCTCGATGCGATAGGCGACGACGCCGTCGGGGTGGGCCTGGGCGATGGGGCGGATGCGGAAGGGGCCGACCTCGAAGGGGGAGCCAGGGCGCACATCCCAGTAGGCCGCCGCGCCCTTGAGCGCGTCGAGGCCCACGGGGAAGGTGGGGGGGCGCATCTGCATCGAGAGCGTCTCGCGCAGCCCGCCGACGCCGACGAGCGTGAGGTTGCTGCCGGGGTGAAACGCGGGGGAGAAGAAGGGCACGCCCTGGATATGATCCCAGTGGAGGTGGGTAAAGAGCAGCGTCGCGGTGAGGGGCGTAAAGCCGATCTCCTCGCCCAGCGCGCGCAGCCCCGTGCCGCCGTCCAGGATCAGCCGATGCCCCCCGCTGGAGATCTCCACGCAGGTGGTGTTGCCGCCTGTCTGACGCTCCGCGCCGCTGACCGCGATGCTCCCTCGCACACCCCAAAACTTGACGTTCATATTTCGCTCCCCCTCTCTTGGGCGCCGGCCCCTTCAGCAAGAGGTAGACCAGCGGCGGGGGCCTAGCTTAGCGTCTCAGTGGAGGTTTTGGGTGATCAAATTTAGATCACCCAGCGCGCCAAAGCGGCGCAGGGGGGCGAGCTTAGCCGTTGAGCTGCGCGTTGACGAGATCGCGCACGAGGTTGGCGTCCACCTCGCCCTTGTGCGACTTCATCACCGCGCCCATCACCTGCCCGACGCGGGCCTTGTCGGGGCCGCCGAGGCCCTGGATGGCCGCCTCCACCCAAGCGCGGGTCTGCGCCTCGTCGGCGAGCTTGGGCAGGTAGCCCTCCAGCCAGGCGATCTCCCACCGCAGCTCGGCGGCCGCCTCAGCGCCCACCTCACCCAGCGCCTCATACTGCGCCAGGGCCTTGACCTGCATCTTCTGATACGCGCCGATGACGTCCAACCACAGCGCGTCGTCTTCGACGCCTTTAAAGCCCTTGCTGGTCTTACGCTCGGTCATCTTGGCCTTGACCATACGGATTACGCCCAGGAGGCGTTGATCCTTGGCCCGCATGGCCTCTTTAAGTTGCTCATTCAGCTGCTGTGCGATCATGACTTGATCCTCCAAGTCGAATGGGTTGATCAACCAAGCGTGGGAGGGCGCATGAAGGCGCCTTGGCGCTTGGTCTGGGTTGCTGCTGAGGATGCGGGAGCCTCTGTGTATCGAGGGGGCGCGGTTTAAGTCCAGCGTGTCGCGTGATTTTATGCTGGCTTAATTATCAAAGGATTGATTCTAAAAGAAAATTTTTAATCGAGGAGCGCAAAGTCAAGCTCCAGATCATCCCCGAGCGCCTCTGTTAAAAAGGCCCGCAGCTTCTTCTTCATACGCGCCTCCACCTGACGCACCCGCTCACGGGAGACGCCGAAGCGCTCCCCCAGGGTAGCCAAGGCGATGGGCTCCTCCGCGACGAGGCGCTCATACCAGATGGCGATCTCGCGCTCATCGGTGAGGGCCGAGGCGAAGCGGCGCATCTGCGCCTCGACGGTGCTCATCAGCGCGCTGTGAACGACCTGCCCCTCTACGTCCACGTCGCGATCAGCGATGATCTCGCTCAGCGCGCGGCCCTCCTCCTCATCGCCCCCCCGCGAGGCGGTCAGCGAGAGGGCGGGTTGACGCAGGGCGGTCGCCGCCACCACGTCCTCCTCGGTGACATCCAAGCTCTCGGCGAGCTGGCGGGGGGTGGCCTCGCCAAACTCATTCATCAAGCGGTTGCGCTCTCGCTCAAGGCGAAAGAACAGCTTGCGACCGGCGCGTGTGTTGGCGAAGGAGATCAGACGGAAGTTTTTAAGGATAAACTGTAAGATCAGCGCCCGAATCCAATAACGCGCAAAGCTGCTAAAGCGCACGCCTCTCTCTGGATCAAAGCGTTTCACCGCCTCTGACAGCCCAATGTTGCCCTCTTGGATTAAATCCATGACGTTGACCCAAGCGCGGCGATACTCCAAGGCGATCTTGACCACCAAGCGCAGGTTCCCCGTCACCAAGCGCCGCCCGGCCTCGACGTCCCCGTCATCAAAGTAGCGGTGGGCGACCTCCATCTCCTCCTCGCGGCTGAGGAGCGGATAGCGGCGGATCTCGGCGAGGTAGAGGGTGAAGCCGTCTGCCTTGAGCAGCTCCTCGCCCTCGACGCGCATCAACGCTTGATCGCTGTCGCTCAAACTCACCTCCCTCAAAGACGCCGCTCGCTCAGGCATCGTCGCCCGATCAGACGGGGCATCTTAACGAGGAGGGCGAGGAGATCAAGGCGCGTGGGGCGGGGCGGCAGACGCCGCCGCCTCGACGTCGGGCGCGGGGGCCAGGCCCTTGGGCAGCGGGAGGGTCGCGCCCACCGAGGCGTACATCGCCTGGATGGCGTACATATCGGCGGCCATGTCATCGCTGGGCCTCAGCGCGCCGATCCAGCCGATGTGCTTGCGGTGCGGATCGACATACGTGCAGACGATCTGCACGCCCGCCGCCTTGGCGATATGCCAAAAGCCGCTCTTGATATGCGCCACGCGTCGGCGCGTGCCCTCAGGCATGACGCACAAGGCGACCTCATCGCGGGCGTTGATCTCCTCCACCAGCCGCGCCACCCCCCCCGCCTGACGATCACGGGTGATTGGCAGCGCGCCGAAGCGGCGCAGGAGCCAGCCGATGGGGCCACGGAACGCCTCGGCTTTGATCAGGGTCGCCGCGCGCTTATCGATGATCTGAAACAGCGAGAAGGCCAAGACCGCGTCATAGAGCGAGGTGTGCGGGTAGGCGATGACCACCTGCCGGGGCGCCCAGTAGGCGGGGGGCGGCTCATAGCTCCAGCCGCTGGCCTTAAGGATGAGGCGCCCAAGCCGCCGACCGATCCACGTCATATGCAGGCTCCGATGAGGGGGGTGGGGCATGATGGCGCGGGCAAATCACGGTTTGGTCATGGGCGAGCGCGCCGTGTCCCTTGCGCGGAGAGCCAAGCCGCCCTATCAGGCGTTATCCGTTGGCGTTCGCCGAGGCGTGAGGCCGACGATCAAGGAGGCGCGATGCGAGCACATCACTGGGGGATCTTGGGGCTGATCTGGCTGGGGGGGTGTCAAGGCGAGCCGCCCCCCACGGAGGCCACCTTCGCTGCGGGTCTGGCCCGTGTCCGGGTCGGCGTGACCGCCTATGAGGGGATCGATGGCCGCGTGGTCACGCAGCAGACGGGGCGCCTGCGCGACGCCCTGGGGCGTGAGGTGTACCTGCGGGGCATCAACGTCAGCGGCAGCCACAAGGCCCCGCCCACCGAGGCGTTCCCGTCCCTCTACCCGCTCCCCCAAGACGCCGCCCTCGCCGCGCGCTGCCGCGCCGAGATCCCCATGCCCCCCGAGTGCGTCCCCAGCCGCGACGTCAGCTATGTGGGCCGCCCCTTCCCCCTGGACGAGGCCGACCTCTGGTTTGGGCAGATCGCGGGCTTGGGCTTTAACTCGATCCGCCTGCTGACCAACTGGGAGTCGATCCAGCCCTACCGGCCGGGGACCTGCGTGGGGCGCGAGGGCTATGACAGCCGCTGCCACGATCTGACCTACCTCGACTACTTTGAGGCGCTGATCATCAAGGCCAAGGCTCATGGGCTGTATGTGCTCATCGACATGCACCAAGACATCTTCAGCCGCCACCTCTTCGCCTACTACAACGAGGCGCCGCCCTACGGCGCGCCGGGGAGCCTGGAGGCGACGCTCTTCTCCTTGCTGCCGCCCTACTCCGACTGGGTGCGCGGCCACGGCGCGCCGCGCTGGGTCGTGCAGGCGGCGCTGCCCGAGAAGGACATGGACTCGCCCTACTGGGGGATCTTCCGCGCGCTGGGGGCCATGCGCGGCGAGAGCGGCGCCTTAGACCCCCAAAACCTCGCCAACCTGCTCAAGCTCTTCAACCAGCTGATGCCCAGCGACGGCGGCGGCGCCCCGGCGTGGATCAACGACGCATTTGAGCGCCTCCCGCCCCACTTTGAGCCCCACCAGAGCAGCGACTTCTTGCCCTGGACCTACTGGCCGCTCAACGGGCTGCTCTCCCTCGACGCTGATCGCTGCTTCGCCGCCTTCTTCGCCGGCGACGAGGTCTTCCCCGCGCTCGTCGTGGACGTCGATGGCCTGACCAAGCGCCGCGACGAGGTCGCCGATCCCGCCGCGCTGCCCAGCCTCCAGGCCTACCTCCAGGGCGAGTACATCGAGGTCTTGCGCGCCTTAGCGCGGCGAGGGGGGCGGCATGAGAACGTCATCGGCTATGACCTGATGAACGAGCCCGTCGGCACCTTTCTCCTCCTCACGCTCGCCGCCGCCTTTATCCAAGCCGACGGCCCCTCGGGCCTGGAGGGGATCTTGGAGGGGCTCTTGGGCGCGGATCTGGGGCAAACCCTCCACGCGCTGATCATCGGCCTCAATTTATTGCCGCCGGACACCGCGCCCGAGACGCTGCGGGCGTGGGGGCTGGCCGACATCGACCTGCTGGCGAGCGTCAACCTCAACCTGGCCTTTGATGAGCGCCACCTCCAGCCCTTTTTTGAGCGCGCGGGGCAGGCTGTGCAGGCCGAAGATCCCAACGCGATCATCTGGATCGAGCCCGGCGCCACCCTGCGGACGCTGACCGGCCCTTCATTTCAATGGGACAGCCCGTTGACCCGCCCTCAAGGGGTCGATCAGGTCGTCTTCGCCCCGCATTGGTACCCCGATATCTACCCCAAGGTGGGGCTCAACGTCTCGCCGCGCCAGTTCAACCCCGATGAGTGGCTCTACCGTGATTTTCGCGCGCCCCTCGCCGCCCATATCGAGCACGCCCGCGCCTTTTTGGGCAACGCCCCGGTGGTCTTTGGCGAGTTTGGCACGTACTTCAACTATGGCAGCCATGAGGCCAGCCGTGAGGCGGGCTACGAGACCTCGGCGCACATCCTCAACGCCTACTACGAGGCCTTCGAGGACCTGGGCGTGGGCAACATGCTGTGGTGCTTCTCTGCGGATAATTCCGCGAAATATGGGGAGCTTTGGAATCACGAGGACTTCTCGATCATCGACCCTGACGGCGCGCCCCGCGCCTGGCCCGCCTACGCCCGCCCCTACGCCCGCGCCACCAGCGGGCGCCTGATCCAGCAGCGATTTTACAGCCAATATCACGCCTGGGATCCGGTCGGCGGCGCGCCACGCCCGGATCGAATCTACACCCTGGAGATGCACCCGCGCGAGACGACGGCGCCGACCGAGATCTACGCCCCTCAGCGGCAATACCCCGACGGTTTTTATGTGTGGATCTCCGACGGCGGCGCCTACTTCGATGCCGCGCGGCAGATCCTCTACTGGTACCCCGACGCGCAGGCCGAGGGAACCCGCCACGCGCTGCGGATCGAGCCGCCGAGGGGCGTCGAGGTTATCGGCTGGCGCTACTTCTTCAAGGGTGATCGCGTCTTGGAGAGGGGGGCGCGATGATCAGCCTGCTCCTCCTCGCCGCCCTCGCCGCCCCTCACCCGCTCAATGAGGCCTGGCAGCCCCCGATCAAGCGTTGGCAAGCGCGGGGCGTGTCGGTTCATGGGCGCTTGGCCACGATCGGCGTCTACTACAACGACGCCGACTTCGACGAGGCCCCCCGCTACCTCGATCCCAGCGGCCCCAGCGTCGGGCAGATCGCCACCTTCTTTCGCCCTGGCGTGACGCTCACGCCGCAGGAGGGCACGCAGATCTACTACCAAGCAGAGCTGGGCTGGAGCGTATGGAGCCAGCGCGACGCGGAGGCCGAGGGGCTCGACGCCTACCACCGGGAGATCTGGGCGCAGCAGCGCTTGGATGACTGGGGCGCGCTGCGCGTGGGCTACCAGCGGATCGAGGACCCCAGCGGGCTCTTCCTCAACCACCGCGCGGGCGCGGCGCGGCTGACGTACACCTATCAAGGCGGCGAGCTGGCCTTGCTGGGCGGCGTGACCCCGGATGACACCGCCGAGGGGCTGGGCGAGGACAACTTCGAGCATGACAGCGCCGTGGGGGGGCTGGCGCTCCAGCACACGGCGGGGGGGCTGCTCTTGGATCTGGCGGGCTATGGCCTCTGGGATCACCACATCGTCGATCGCCCGTTGACGCTGGGCGTGCTGGTCTTGGGGCTGCGCCGCGCCGACGGGGCGCTGTGGGCGCACGCGGTCTTGCAGCGCGGCGAGTGGGCGGGCGCGGCCCTGGGCGGCGGGGCGCAGCGCTTGGCGGCCTGGGCCGCGCAGGCAGGCGGCGCCCTGGAGTTGGGGCGGCTCTCGATCGTGATCAACGGGCTGCTGAGCGCTCCTGATGACGATCATGACGGCAACGATCTCAACGCCGCGCCGCTGCTGTCGGGCCGCGACGCCTCCTCGACCCTCCTCCTCACCGAGGACGAATACGGGGATCGGCGCCAGGACGTCTCGGCGCGGATGAGCGCGCGGCTGGGGGCCTTCACCACGCAGCGGGCGGGGCGCGCCGTGGCCGATCTGGCCCTCGGCTATGCCTTTGAGGGGGACTATGTGATGCGCCTCATCGGCGGCGCAGCGATGGTCCTCTCGCCGCGCCACGCGCTGGATCAGCGGCTCATCGGCGTGGAGCTGGGCTGGATTCACGAGCTGTACTTTAACCCGACGACGGGGGCCTACCTGATGGGCCAGCTCCTCCTGCCCGGCGGCGCGGCGGCGGCCTACCTCAACGAGGTCAACGCGGCGGCCACCCAGCCGCTCTATGGCGGCCAACTCGGCCTGGTGACGCACTTCTAGCCCGTGGTCAGCCCCCGCCCCGCGCTGCCACGGCCTCGGCGCTTACCTTTCAGGCGAGGCCGTGGCAAAGTGCGGGGATGCCTGTCCAGATCGCCACCGTCCGTGATCCTCAGTCCGCCGAGCACCTCAAGGCCCAGGCCATGCGCCGCGAAGGCGAGGCGGCGCTGCGGCTTTGGCGCGCCGCCCGCCAGCTCGATCCCGATCAAGCGACCTTGGTCAACCACGAGGGGCTGGCCTTGCTCAACGCCGGAGAGCGCCAAGCCGCTCAAGCCCTCCTGCTGCCCGCCCTGGCTCGCTGGCCGCGCAATATCCACATCGCCAACCTGCTGGGCATCGCCCTCTTTGAGCAGGGCTATGCCCGCGCGGCCCTGCGGCTCTTCGAGCACTGCCAGCGCCTTGATCCGGGCTATCCAGGGCTGGCGGGCAGCCTCAAGAGCGCGACGGCCAAGCTCCCCACCACGCGGCGCGCCCCGCGCGCGATCCGCGAGGCCATCGACGCCGCCGCCGTGGCCGCCCGCGCGCGGCCCAGGCCCCGCCTCTCCGTCTGCATGATCGTCAAGGATGAGGCCGAGTTCATCGCGGGGGCCTTGGCCTCCGTCGAGGGCCTCGCCGACGAGGTGATCCTCGTCGATACGGGCTCCCAGGATGACAC
This sequence comes from Myxococcota bacterium, assembly GCA_018813065.1. Classification (GTDB taxonomy): domain Bacteria; phylum Myxococcota_A; class Bradymonadia; order UBA7976; family UBA1532; genus JAHJCH01. The sequence continues at coordinate 11,402 of JAHJCH010000149.1, read as the reverse complement.
CGTGGCCCTCGCCCGCGCCGCCAAAGCGCGGATCTTCGAGTTCGAGTGGATCGGGGACTTCTCCGCCGCCCGTAACGCCTCGCTGAGCCACGCCACAGGGGATTGGATCTTGGTGTTGGACGCCGATGAGCGGGTCACGGCGGCCTCCCACAGCATGATCCGCGCGGTGATGGAGGAGGAGACGACGGCGGCGCGCGTCGTCTGCCCCAAAATCAAGAACTACACCCGCGATGGGCGCTACCTCAACGACGGTTTTAGCGGGCGCCTCTTCCCTCGCCGCCCCGATCTGTTCTTCTCCGGGCGGGTTCACGAGGAGGTGGGCCGCGATCGCCCCGATATCGTCACCGATTATCGCCTCGACATCGTGTTGGATCACCTCGGCGCGGACCCTGAGGTGATCGCCGAGAAGGGCAAGGACGAGCGCAACATCGCTTTGCTGGAGGCGCGCCTCGCTGAGCAGCCCGATGACCTGATGACGTGGTTTTATCTGGCCTCTCAGCACTGGATCGCCGCCCGGATCGAGCCCGCTTTAGAGGCGTTTTTGCGGGTCTTGGCCCTCTTCGAGCGCGATCCGGGGCGCTATGGCTTGGTCATTCGCCATGTACCCGTGCCTTACAGCGCCGTGGGGGCCACGCGCGGCCTCGTGGCGCTCTCGCGCTTCGAGGAGGCGCTGGATCTGGCTTATCGGGCGCTGGCGCGCCACCCCGATCACCCCGATCTGTGCTATCACGCGGCGTTCGCGGCGCTGGGCTTGGGTGATCATGAGGCGGCCCGCGCCCTCCTCGCCCGCGCTGAGGTCGGGCGCCTCGATGGCTATGACGTGATCGCCATGCGCGATCCCTCGATCACGGCGTGGCGGGCGGCCAAGGTGGGCGCCGACGTGGACTTTGAGCGCGGCGCCGCCGAGGCCGCCTTCGAGGGCTACCTGAGAGTCTATGATCGGCTCGATTTGGAGGCCGATCAGGTGCAGGTGGCGGCGCGGCTGGTGGAGCTGGCGGCGCAGCTGGGGCGCCTGGAGGCATTGCCCGAGCTGACCCGGCGCTATCTGCGCCTGCGGCCAGAGCAGCTGGAGGTGGCCTTGGATGTGGCCGCCCTCCTCGCCCGTGAGGCCTCGCCGCGCGTCGGCTACGCCCTGCTTGAGTCCCTGAGCGCGGAGATCGAGGGCCTCAAGGACGCCGAGCCCTTCGCCTGGGCGGCGGGGCAGCTGGCCGAGGCCATGGGCGAAGACCGCGTGGCCTTGGGCTGGTATGAGGGGCTGGCCGCCGCCAGCCAAGATCCGCGCTTATGGGCGCACCTCTCCAAGCTCCTGCTGCGCTTGGGCGACGCTACGGCGGCGCGGGCGGCCTATGGCGTCGCCAAGCAAGCCCTGGCGGCGCTCAAGGGCGGGGGTGTATGAGGCTGCGATCCGCTGAGCGCCGCCCTTGATCGCCGCTACGCCGTCCCTGCGCGCGCGGGTCGTCGCCGCCGTCCTCGTCGGCGCGCTCATCGGCGCGGCGCTGGGCGTCATCGACGCCCTGTCGGCCATGACGCTCAAGCTCAGCCTCATCGCCCTCCTCGTCAGCGCCTGCCTCCACGCCGCCGTGATGATGCTCCTGGGGCTGCTCCTCAGCGCGCTGTCGCCCCTCGTCGAGCCACGGCTGCGCCCGATCAACCTCGCGCGGCTGCTGCTGCGCCGCGCGCTGCCTCGCCGGGGTGAGGGGCTCCATGAGCGCGCCCTGGCCGTGGCCTTGTTGTGGATCGTGGGGCTGTCATTGCCCCTCAGCGTCAGCGCGCTGCGCCTCGGCTATGAGCGCCTCTTTACGCACATCCAGCGCCCTGAGCTGGCCGCCTTGGGCGCCGCGCTCCTGGGGGTCAGCGCCGCCGCGCTCTTTTATATGCTGGCCTCGCCGCTGGCCCTGGGCCTCTCTCGCGCGCTGGAGTGGGGCGCCCGGCGGCGCCTCACCCCCCTGGTGACGCCCGCCTTCAGCGCCGCCCTCGTGGGCTTGATCCTCGGCGGCTGGCTCCTCCAAGCGCTGCGCGAGGGCGCCGCCTTGCTCTCCGCCACGGCCCTGCGCGGACAGCTCCTCAGCCTCCTGGCCCTCGTCGCCCTGCTCCTCATGGGCGGCGCGCTGGCCGAGCGGGCCTGGCGCCCCCGCTTTAAGCTCGATCTCATCGCCGCCCTCGCCGCCTTGATCCTGCTGCCGCTGTTGGGCCTCAAGGGCCTTGAGCGCGCCGAGGTCAGCGAGGCCCTCAGCGCCGAGGGGGCGGCCACCTCTCGGCTGCTGCTCAAGGCGCTGTGGGCGCCCTTCGACGCCGATGAGGACGGCTACGCGGCGCGCCTCGGCGGCGGTGATTGTCATGACGGCGCGCCCCAGATCTACCCCGGCGCCGTGGAGATCCCAGGCAACGGCGTGGATGAGGACTGCGATGGGCGTGATCTGCCCGCCCTCGCCGCGCCGCCGCCGCCGCCGCCGCCGCGCTCACCCTTGCGCGCGCGGCTTAAGCCGCCCTATCACGTCATCCTCATCACGGTCGCCGCCCTGCGCGCCGATCACCTCAGCCTCTACGGCTACGGGCGCCCCACCAGCCCCGCCCTCGACGCCTTGGGCGAGGAGGCCTTTGTCTTCCGCGCCGCCTACGCCCCCTCCAGCGAGCCCATCTACGCCCTGCCGTCGCTGATCACGGGCCGCTATCCCTCTGAGCTGATCCGCGATCAGCGCCCACGCGTCAGCTACAGCGCCGAGAACGTCACGCTCGCCGAGGTCTTGGGCGAGCTGGGCTATGAGACGGCGGGCGTGTGCGCCCATGAGGACTTCGAGCCACGGCGCGGGCTGGGGCAGGGCTTCGCCGTGTGGCGCCCCTTTATCCGCCCCCCCGCGGAGATGGCGCGGGTGGAGACCTCGGGGGCCGTGGTCACGGCGGCCTTGGACTACCTCTCGGGGCGCGAGGACGCCCGCCCCCTGCACCTGTGGCTGCACCTCTACGATCCCGACGGCGCCTACATCCGCCACCCCAACACCCGCGACTTCGGCCCCACGCCGCTTGATCGCTATGACCATGAGATCCGCTACACCGATGAATGGATCGGCTACTTCCTGGAGAGCCTGCGGCTGACCCCGCTGTGGTCCAAGGCCATCATCCTCATCACCAGCCCCAGCGGCGCCGATCTGGAGGGCGATGAGCCGCTGAGCGAGGCGCGCCTGCGCGTCCCCTTCATCCTGCGCGTGCCGGGCTTGACGCCGCGGACCCTCAGCGCGCCCGTCTCCCTCGCCAGCGCCTTGCCCACGCTGCTCGATCTCTTGGGGGTCGAGGCCTCCGCCTCGCTGCGCAGCGGCCTGCGCCTCGCCGCGCCCAGCCTCTTGCCGTTGATGCTCCAAGAGCGCCTCGACGGCGAGCCGATCTTCGCCGAGATCCCCCTGGCCCCCGCCCGACCCCAACAGATGGTCTTGATCGAGGGGGGCTGGCGGCTGCGCTACGGCGGCGTGACCGGGCGCTTTGACCTCTTTGATCTCCACGCCGATCCCCAGGCGCGTCGCCCTGTCACGACGCAGCACCCCGCCAAGGCTGAGGCGATGCGTGAGGCGCTCCAGCGGCTGCGCGCCGCCCTTGAAGTGCGCCGTCCAATGCCATAGCCTTTGCGCACACGCGTGCAATTTGGGGCCGCGCGACGAGGGGGATGCGTGGTTGACGTCAATCAAAAACAGATCGAAGCGCGTACGCTGCATGAGCCCATCTCTTGGGGAGGGGCTGAGGGCGTGATCATCGATGCCCTCTCTGTGGGCATCATGCTTGGAGGATTAGAAGACACTCACATTATTAAATTGAATCAAATGGCGCATCATCTCCTTGAACGATCAAGATCGGACTTTTTTCATCGAAATGATTGGTATCGTTTGTTTTTAGATGAAGATTCGTCAAATCAACTAGAAAATGCGATCAATTCGGCAAAATCAAATGGAAGCGCGTCGTTTGAATTTAAAGTAAAGCTAAATTCATCAAGATATAGATGGATTAGAATGGAGATTCACGTTGTTTGGATCGTTCGTTTAATCTACACCCTCTATGACATCACCGCCCAGAAGGACGCAGAGGCGCAGGTGATCGCCAACGAGGCGCGCTATCGCGCCTTGGCCGACGCCACCACTGAGGGCATCTTTATCTCCCAAGACGGCGTATATATCGACGCCAACCGCGCCGCCTCCAAGCTGACGGGCTACAGCCACGAGGCGCTCTTGGGGATGTTCGGCACGGACGTCATCGCCCCGGAGTCGCGTCAGCGGGTCCGTGAGAACATGCTCAGCGGCGTGGAGTCGCCCTATGAGGCGGTGGGGCTGCGCAAGGATGGCGCTCGGTTCCCGTGTGAGCTTGAGGGCCGGATGTTCGAGCGCGACGGCGTCAAGTTGCGGGCGACGGCGATGCGCGATCTCACCCAGCGGCGTCAGCTGGAGCAGGCCGCGCGGCAGAGCGAGAAGCTGCGGGCCATCGGCACGCTCACGGGGGGAATCGCCCATGATTTCAACAACATCCTGGCGATCATCAACGGCGAGGTGGAGCTGCTTTGCTTGGATGAGGGGCTGGATGAGGTGGTCCGCGAGGCCCTCGATCTGATCGCGGAGGCGGGGCAGCGCGGCGCGCGCTTGACCAAGCACCTCTTGGCCTTTAGCCGAGGCCAAGAGGCGGCGCGCCCTGAGGTGATGGATCTCAACGCCCACATCGAGCGCACCTTTAGGCTGTTGCGGCGCCTGCTGCCTGAAGACATTGAGGTGATCTGCGAGCTGACGCCTGGGATCTCCCATATCTACGCCGATCCAGATCAGATCGAGCAGATCTTGATGAACCTGGTGATCAACGCCCGAGACGCCTTGTTGGAGCAAGGCGAGGCGCGACACCCTCAGCGGATCGCCATCGAGACGGGTGAGGCGCGGCTGGAGGGGGTCAGGGTGACGCCCTGCGCGCCGGGGACGGGCACCTTCCTGCACTTGGCGGTCTGTGATAACGGCGTCGGCCTGGCGCCTGAGATCGCCACGCGCATCTTTGAGCCGTTCTTCTCGGGCAAGTCGATCCACAAAGGCACGGGGCTGGGGCTCTCGACGGTCTACGGCATCATCACCAAGGCGGGGGGGTTCATCGACGTCACGACGACGCCTGGGCTGGGGCTGTGCGTGGAGATCCTCTGGCCGACCTCGCGGCGCGAGATCATCGAGGCGGCGAGCAAGCCCAAGATCTACCTCAACGCGCGTCCGGGCGAGCGCGTCTTGCTGGCCGAGGACGATCTGGAGCTGCGACGCGTGGCCCAAGACGCCCTGCGGATGCACGGCTACAAGGTCATCGCCCCTGAGACCTCGCGCCTGGCCCTTGAGCAGATCCGCGCGGGGCTGGGCTACGACATTTTAGTCTCGGATGTGGTCATGCCAGAGGTCAGCGGCTGGGCGCTGGCAACCGAGAGCCAAGCGCGCGCGCCGGATCGGGCGATCTTATTGATGTCGGGCTACACCTTCGAGCGCGAGGAGGACGCGCGCGCCGCGCGCTTTGGGGCGATCCTCAGCAAGCCCTATCGGATCGTCGATCTCTTACAGATCATCCGCGCGCGTCTGGACGCCCGTTCATTTGGACAGGGCGTGCTCACGGCGCTGGACCAAGCGGGCGCCGACGCCCAAGGTGACGACGGCGACGATCAGCAAGCGGAGGGCTGAGACGCCCAGGGACGGCGCCTCCCAGAAGCTCAGCAGGCCGGGGATCTCCGGCTTGAGATCAGCGATGGCGCGCACATCGGACAGCAGGGTGAGGCGACCGAGGAAGCCGGGCACCTGGCTGACCCAGTACTCCCAGCCCAGGATAAAGATAAGCCCCAACCAGGCCGGCCACTTGACCAGCTGCCCAACCAAGGCGAAGACGCCGCCGTAGGCCAAGGCGGCCAATAAGGCGGCGGCGGCGGTGGGCAGGAGGAGGCCCAGGCGGCCGCCCGCGATCAGGGCGGCGGGCAAGGTGATAAGGACGACGGGGGCGACGCTGGCGAAGACCCGCGCGACATAGAGCCAGCCTCGGGCGACGGGGCGGGTGAAGCCATAGGTGAGGGTCTGGTCCTCGATCTCCTCACGGACGACGCCGACGCAGAAGGTCAGCGACATCAGGGGCGAGAGGATCAACAAGGTGAGCCGATTGAGCGTGTCTTGAGCGCCGCGCTCCGCCCAGATCAGGCCGCCGACGACGCCGATCATCACCAAGCCCCAGAGCTTGAGAGGGCGGGTGCGCATCCGTCGATCGAGGTGAAAGCCGAACCAGACGCCCAGGGCGTCGAGTGAGCGCGACATCTAGGCGCCTCCTTGAGCTTGGGGGTGCCCCATCAAGTAGCGATAGAGGCTCTCTAGATCCGCGTCAGGGGAGGTGAAGCGGCGCAGCGCGTGCCCCGCCTCAAGCAAGCGCAGGGGGATCTCAGCGGCGGCGGCCTCTAGATCCGTGGTGGTGATCTCCAAGGTGTCCTCGCTGAGCAGGGTCACGGCGCGCAGATAGGGCGCCTCAAGCAAGAGGGCGGCGACCTGACGCGGGGCGTCCACCTCCAAGCGGATGCGATAGGGGCGATCGGCCAACATCGCCCGTAGGCGCAGGACGTCGCCTTGAGCGCGTAGGCGCCCGAAGCGGATAAAGATCACGTCATGGGTCATGGCCTCCACCTCATGCAGCACATGACTGGAGACGACCACGGCGCGCTCCTCGCGGCCAAGATCGCGCACGAGGTCGATCAGATCCGCGCGGGCTACGGGATCAGCGCCGGTGAGGGGCTCATCCAAGAGCAGGACGGGGGGGTTATGGGCGATGGCCTGCGCGATCTTGATGCGCTGACGCATCCCTCGGCTCATCTGCCCCAGGGGGCGGCGGGCGGTCTCGCTCATCCCCACCCGCGCGATGGCCTCATCGGCCATGCGCTGCGCGGCGGCGTGGTCATAGCCGTGGAGCTGGGTCAAGACGGTGACGAAGCGGCGGGCGGAGATCTCCTCATAGAAGCGATCTTGCTCAGGGCAGAGGCCGAGGTGGCGCAGGGCGGCGGGCTGACGGAAGGGATCTTGACCCATCAGCCGCACCTCGCCGGTGTCGGGGATGAGCTGCCCGGCGAACAGCTTGAGGAGGGTGGACTTCCCCGAGCCGTTGGGGCCGAGGAGGCCCGTCACGCCGGGGCCGATGTCGAGATCGATCTCATTCAGGGCGCGGATCTGCCCAAACATCTTGGAGACGCCGCGTGCGGAGAGGAGGGGCGCGTCGCTCATGCGTCGATGACCTCCCGGTTTAAGCGATAGGCCAAGGCGAGGAGCCCGGCGAAGATAAAAGCGGCGATGCTCAAGAGCGACCATGTCACGCTGGGGTTGACGACGCCGCGAGAGGGGATCAGCTGGGCGGCGAGGCTGGGGGCGCCGATCTCCAACAGCGCGTCGATGAGGGTGCGCAGATCCCGCTCGGGGGAGAGGTAGCCGGCCCAATGTTGCCCGGCCTGAAAGAGCCCCTCGCTCAGCCCGGAGAGGAGGGCGAGGCCGCCGACATAGACGACGCCGACGCTGGTGGCGCGTGTGCTCATGGCGCTGAGGCCCACGATGGTGGTCGTCAGCAGCAGGGCGGCGAGGGTGGCGCTGCCCATGGCGGGCAGGAGGAGGCCCCACAGCCCCTCGCGCAGGGCGGGGGTGGTCACGCCCACGGCGATGATCCAGAAGAGGAGCGTGGGCGCCATCAGGGCGCCGATGGGCACCAAGGCGGCGCCGAGGAGCTTGCCCAGGGCGTAATCGAGGCGGGAGAGGGGGCGGGCGAAGTACAACTCCAAGGCGCCCGCGCGGCGATCCTCAGCGACGGCGCCCGCCGCCACGGCGGCTTGGGCCAAGGCCACCATAAAGAACTGTGTGCGGATAAACGAGGAGAGCATCTCCTGGGTCTTACCCACCAGCTGCGAGAGCTGATGCGTGGACATCGCCCCCATCTTGGTGAAGTGCTCGGTGGCGAAGAGCTGCCCGACGATGGAGATCCCATACACGGTGATGATGCCAAAGCAGGGCAGGAGGGCCAGCTTGGTGACGCGCTTACGCCAGGCGAGGGCGAAGAGGGTGCGGGCGATGGGCCAGATGGCCTTCACGTCGCGCGTCTGGCGCTTAAAGCCGCGATAGCCCACGTCGTGGATCAGGTCTTGGACGCCGCGTCGCGCGCTCATGCGGCCCTCCGCGCGCCGATGGTGGCCAAGAAGGCGTCGGAGAGCTGCCCACGTCGTGGCTCCAGGTGGATGACGAGGCAGCCCACCTCAGCGGCTTGGCGCCAGATGAGATCCACGTCCGCGCCCTGAGGCAGCTGAGCATAAAAGGCGCGGGGGAGGGGGGCGGGCTCGATGATCGCGCCTGCGGCGGAGAGGGCCGCCGCCAAGGGCTCAGCGTCCCGCGCGGCGCGGATCTCATAGACCAGCCCCTGACGCCGACCGAGGGCCTCAAGGGGGCCGCTGAAGAGGATCTGGCCGTCCTTCATGATCATACAAGCGTCGCAGGTGCGCTCTACATCATGGAGGAGGTGAGTGGAGAGCAGCACAGCGGGTCCGCCTTGAGCGCGCAGATGAACCACCAAGTCCAGCAGCTCATCACGGCTTTGGGGATCGAGGCCGCTGGTGGGCTCATCAAGGAGCAAGAGGACGGGATCATGGACCAGGGCCATGGCCACCTTCACCTTCTGGTGCATCCCGGTGCTATAGGTCTCAACGGGGCGGTGACGGGCCTCATCGAGGCCCAAGAGATCCAAGACCTCATGCGCGCGCAGGAGGGCTTGACGGCGTCGCAAGCCGCACAGCTCGCCGGCGAAGGCCACCGTCTCCAGGCCGGACAGCCCAGGGATGCGCCCAGGCCCCTCGGCGGCGTAGCCCATCTTCGCCCGCGCCGCGACAGGGTTCTTAAGCACGTTGATCCCCAGCATCTCCACGCGCCCTTGATCGGGGCGGAGGAGGCCGAGGCAGATGCGCATCAGCGTCGTCTTCCCCGAGCCGTTTGGCCCCAAGAGCCCGATGGTGCGTCCCTCCAGCGCCCCGGACACATCATCGAGCGCCAGGGTCGCGCCGAAGCGTTTACGCACCCCCTCAAAAGACAACATCATAAGCAACCCTCCAGCGGCGGCGTGCTGGGCCATCAGCGAGGCATTGGATCTATCACGAGCGGGGGCGTAAGGGGGCGTCAAAGGCGCGCGCTTGACGGATTGAGGGGGCGGGCGAGAGCGCGGGGGGTGGCCGCGCAAAAAAACGCGCCGCGTTTTCGATAGAAATAAGCGCGCTTTAAAGCAAAGACGCCAAGAAAAAGAACCCAAGAGGGGCGGCAGAATAAGACACCTCAATAAACCAAGCGCTTGAGCACCGAGCGCTCGCGCCTTGAACGGATACGTTCTTTTAAAGATAACTTGATGAAATTAAAGGGATAAACACTTTATGTTTGCGCTCTGATTTCGCGCTCGCTTACTCTGAGCCGCCGCTTGAAGCGGCTCCAAAGGAGACGAACCTTGAAATCTGTTGGTTTGTTGGGTGCATTTTTCTTCATTTTTAGCATTTTCAGCGTAGCGCAGGCGAAAAACCCATGCGCTGACGATGCTAAAACGCTCTGCAAAGGCGTAAAGCCGGGTAAAGCGACTCGTGCGTGCTTAAACGGCAAGCAAGACGAGCTTTCAGATGCCTGCAAGGCCACGTTTGCGAAGAAAGCGCCAGCTGGCAAGAAAGCGCCAGCGAAGCAAGCGCTCAAGAACCCTTGCGGCGCGGATCGCGCCAACTTCTGCAAAGAGGCGCCCCGTGGTCAGGGCCAGCTTCAGGCGTGCCTCGTGGAGCACGAAGCCGAGCTCTCTGAGCCCTGCAAGGCGCAGATGGACGAGTACCGCCTCAAGAACCCCTGCGGCGTGGATCGTGCGCGCCTCTGCGCGGACGTCAAGCCGGGCCAAGGCCGCTTCGTCGCTTGCCTCTGGTCCAAGCAAGCCGAGCTGTCCGAGGGCTGCCGCTTAGACGTCGCGGCTCAGCTCAGCCACAAGCCTTGCGCCGAGGATCTCGTCAAGCTCTGCAGCGACGTAGAGATGGGCGAGGGCCGCCTGATCGCCTGCTTAAAGGAGAAGCAAGAGGAGACGACGGAGGAGTGCAAGGTTGAGTTGGCCAAGGTCGTCAAGAAGGCGCCTGTGAAGGGCAAGGGCGCCGTCAAGGGCAAGGGCGCCGCCAAGGACAAGGGCGCCGTCAAGGGCAAGGGCGCCGCCAAGGACAAGGGCGCCGCCAAGGGCAAGGGCGCCGCCAAGGGCAAGGGCGCCGCCAAGAAGAAGACCAAAGACGAGGATTGATCTGACGGGCGCTACCCTCACACCCGTGATTCGCGTTAAATGAAGCGCCAGCGTCGCCGTTGAGGCGCGCCCTTCGTCCCCCTGGAGCGCTCAGATGCGATACACACTCCCTCTCCTCGCCCTCCTCCTGGCCCTGCCCTCTGCCGCCGAGGTTCAACCGCGCGGGCGTCGTCAGGCGCCCGCCGCGCGTCGCAGCGCGCGCGACGTCCCGGCTGCGGCGCAGCTGCCCGATCTTGAGATCAAGCGGATCAGGCCCAAGGCGGTTCATGGTCAACGTGTGGAGGTGGAGTTAAGCCTCTACCGGCCGGGGCGAGCGATGAACCAAGACGTGGTTGTTTATTGGCTCCAGGGCAGCCGCAAGGAAGCGCTATGGCGGGGCAAGCCGCCCTTCTCCAGCGCCAGTGGTGGGTTTAAGCAAACGGTGACGGTGAACTTAGCGGGGAAGAGCCTGAGTCAGGGGCGGGTGTTGGTGGCCGCGACGGCGTGTGAGAGTCTCCCGCGCTGCAAGAAAGAGCTGCGCTTGACGGGGGGCGATCTACGCTTTGAGGGCTCAACGAGCTTTGAGAGCTACGGATCGCGCTCGGAGCTGAAGCTCAAGCTCAAGAACGAAGGTCCGGGCGACTTTGGCGCGTGCCAAGTTGAGGTGAAGGTGGGTCGTCGTGTGGAGAAGCGTTGGCAGCTGCGGGGTCTGAGGGCGAGCGGTGAATTAGATTTGGCTTGGAGTTATGGGGCTGAGCATCGTGGCAAGGCTTTTGAGGCGCGTGTCGCCTGTGAAGACTTAATCAGCGCCAATAATACGCGTACGGGCACGCTGCGCTGATCGCCGCCTGGCGTGCGTGGCTGCTTCATGTGTGGCTCACCCAAAAGTTAGGGTTGGACCTGCGTGGCTTGGTTAAAGGCGTGGGTTTGATCTGTGTGGCTTGGTTAAAGGCGTGGGTTTGAGAATTTGGCTTGGGCGGGGGCCTGGTCATCGCGATCTCGCTTGTCCAGAAGCGTGGGTTTGCCCTGTGTGGCTTGGTTAAAGGCGTGGGTTTGAGAATTTGGCTTGGGCGGGGGCCTGGTCATCGCGATCTCGCTTGTCCAGAAGCGTGGGTTTGCCCTGTGTG
>JAHJCH010000148.1 GCA_018813065.1 Myxococcota bacterium | reverse complement strand
GCCCACGGCGCCCCCGTCGGCTTACCAAAGCAGCAGCCCGCTGAGAGGCAGCCCAGCCGCCCAAAGAACTGACCAATGGCCAAAGCAGGGATGATCGTATCGGCGACAGGCAGCACCGCCACCCGCTCCCGCCTCAAGAACCAGATCATGGTCAAGATCGCGCCGATCACGCCGCCGTAGAAGACAAGCCCGCCGGTCCAAAACCGCAAGATCCGCGTGCAATCCGGGCCATCCAGCGGCGTGGCGGGGTAGAGCGCGTTGTAGCGCGCCACGTCAACGCAGGCGTAGTAGTACTGATCCCAGTTGACCATGATAAAGACGACGCGCGAGCCAACAAGCCCGCTGACCAGCAGCCACCATGAGAGATCAAGGATCATGTCGCGGTTGAGGCCCACCCGCTCGGCGTAGCGCGCGGCGAGCCAGACCCCAATGATAAAGCCCGTGGCGATCATCACCGGGTAGGTGTGGATGGGGTAGCCAAAGAGCCAGAAGAGGACAGGGCGCATCTCAGCGGGCCTCCCCCGGCTCGGGCGGCTCAAGCGACGGCTCAAGCGGCGGCTCGGGCGGCGTCACCTTATGGCGCCACCGCCACATCAGGTAGAGCGCGACGAAGATAAACGGCAAGGCGATGATCTGGCTCGTCGAAAGCAGCCCGCCCAACCACAGCCCGCGATCATCGGCGCGGAAGAACTCCACCACGAACCGCCCAATCCCATAGAGCAGGGCAAACTCAACAAAGAGCTGCCCGCTGTAGCGCGCCCGCTTGCGTCGCCAGAAGTAGAGCCAGGCGAAGATCGACCAAGAGAACGCCAATTCATAAAGCTGTGTGGCATGAACTGGGTGGCTATGTCTGCTCTTGGGCGGTAATAGATCATGCTTAACATGATTCAGGAACGCGGGCCTGCCCCAAGCGCAATACTTTATCCCTTTATCGCTCTCGATAAAGTCATAGTTTTTAGGGCATGTGTCATTGACGCGCGCCTCAATCACATAGCCGGGGAACTCCAGGGCGGTGGGGGCGTCGGTGATCTGACCAAAACAACAGCCCGCGAGGAAGCAGCCCATACGCCCAAAGCCCAAGCCCAGGGCGACGCCCCAGCCCGCGATGTCAAAGGTCTTGGCGACGGCCATTTTATGCTTGCGGATAAAATAAACCGCGTAGGCGACGGCCATAATCAGCCCGCCATAGAAGGCGAGCCCGCCTTGCCAAAACTTCAGCGCCGCCAGGCAATCTTGCTCTGGATAGCAGCGCAGCGTCTCAGGGTGACAGAGCCCACCCGCGTTGGCGAGCACGCAGTCCTGATTTATCTTGCATGGAACATGAATAAAGCTCGCGACTTTAACCTGTAATGGGTCTGTACATAGATGAACATAGTCCCAAAAATATCCATCGGCGAAGACATGCAGTATGCGCGCGCCAATGAGGCCAAAGACGAACATCCAAAAGGTTAAATCAAGGAAATCATCAGGGTTAATTCCCACTCGATCTGCTTCACGCTTTCCAAGATAAGCGATCAGCAAAAAGCCCAGCGTGAGCATGGTGTAATAGCTGGGGAAGGTTACCCCAAAGATTTCAAATAGGATTGGTCTCATTTTTTGGCCTCAGGCGCGTCGCGTGTCACTTAAGCGCTCATCTCAGCGGCGTCTGCCTCAACCTTGCGTTGTTGGTACATGTCAATCGCTAAGAAGATGACACCCAGCGTAATCGCGACGTCAGCGATGTTAAACGTCGGCCAGTGGTGTGTTTGATAGAACCAGTCAATGAAGTCGATGACGTAGCCAAAGCGTATGCGATCGATCAAGTTCCCTATCGTGCCGCCGAGGATCAGGGTCAACGCCCACTGGAGGAAGGGTTGGCGCTGGGCTCTGCGGTAGATCATCACGATGGCCACGATGGCCACGACGCTGATGATCACGAAGAAGGGCACCCGCCAGCCATCGGGGAGATCGCGAAAGAGCCCCCAGGCCGCGCCCTTGTTTCCGGCGAGGCGGAGGTTGAACCAGCTCTCAAAGACGGGGTTGAGGCGGGTGCGTATCAGCGCGCTGTCTGTGGGGAGCGGCCCAACAGAGAGCGCCTTGATCGCCGCGATCTTGCTCCATTGATCCAAGATGATGGTGATGATCGAGCCGATCCCGAGGAGGAGGTATGAGCGTCGCATCGGCGCCCCCTTTGAAGATGAATCGGCACAATGTAGGGCTTTTGCCACGCGCAGTCGAGCGCGGCGGTGGCCTCAAGGGCGGCGGGCGTACACGGCGAAGATCGGATAAACCTGCTCGCCCTTGCGCACCTCACGGATCGTCTCAAAGACGGGGGCCTCAAAGCCGGCCTCTTGGAGCCAGCCCTTGAGTGTCTCGCGATCAAAGCCTCGGTGCGCGATGACGACGCCCTCGGGGTGAAAGCCCCCATCCTCCGTGTCCAGATCGGCGAAGCAGCAAGCCCCTCCAGGGGGCAGCAGCGCGGCGGCGGCGCGCAGGAAGCCGGGCACATCCTCGATGTGATGGAGCACCATCGAGGCGGTGATCAGGTTGGCGCCCTCATCGGGCAGCGGATCGCGGGGGAACTGGTGCTGCGCGACGCGGATGTTCGTAAAGCCCAGCGCCTCGATCTTCTGGGCGGCGACGCCCAACATCCCCTCGCTGCCGTCGAGCCCCAAGACCGCCCCGCAGGCGGCGGCGAGGCGCAGGGCGAGCAGGCCCGTGCCGCAGCCATAGTCCAAGGCGCGCGTCTGCGCATGGGCGAGGCCACGTCCCTGGATAAAGGCGAAGAGATCGGCGGCGATGGCGGTGGGCGTGGGGTGGTCATCCCAGGCGGCGGCGAGGGCGTCAAAGCGATCGTGGCCCATCGTGGCTCCTTCTCGTGATGGTGTGCTGGTAGATGCTCAAGGGCGCCAAAGCGCTCATTTTTTCCACCTTTTCTCCGCCGGAGGGCTACACTCATCGGGCGCTTTTTGAGAGGGGGCCGTCATCTACACATCGCACCTTGCCCCTCTCCTCATCGCCACACTGGCCCTCCTCGCCTGCCAGCCCACGCCGCCGTCGCCGCCCAAGCACCACGGGGCTGAGGGCGTCGCCTATGTCGTCGCCTATGGCGCGGTCAGCGGCGCGGCGCTGGAGCGCGCGGCGTGGGCGATGGCCTTGGGCACGCGGCGACGGGCGCAGATCTTGACGCGACGGGCGCTGCCCTTGGAGGCGCGCGCCGCCGATGGGCGCTATAACGCCGAGGCCCTGCTCGACGCGGCGCTGCTTGAGGCCCCCCCCGACACCTTCCGGCTCCTCGTCGTCACCGACGCCCCCCTCAACACCCCCGCCCATGAGCGCCTCGTCGGCTACGCCCGCGGCGAGGAGCGCGGGTTGATCTTCTCCACCCAGGGGCTACCCCGCGTCGGCACCGAGGCGGCCCACCGCCGCCGCACGCGGCGCGTCGTGCTCCATGAGCTGGGCCACACCTTTGGGATCGGCCACTGCCCCGGCGATTGCGTGATGCGCGACTCCCCCGCCCAGGCCCTTGATCTCCTCGCCGATGGCTACTGCCCGCTGCATCGGCCCATCGCCGAGGCGGGCTTGGCCGAGCGCCTGGGCGACGTGCGCTTCCTCAGCCGCCTGGCCCTAGAGCGGATGCGCCTGGCCCGCTGGGGTGAGGCCGTCGCCGCCTTCCGCGCCGCGCTGAAGGTCGCGCCCGGCGGCCCGCGCCTCTGGACGGGCCTGGGGATCAGCTTGATGGCCGACGGCCAGCTCCTCGCCGCCGATGAGGCCTTTGAGATGGCCCATCAGATCGCCCCACAGGCCCCCCAGCCTTTCTACGCCCGCGCCATCCTCTACGGCGCGGGCTTTGACCCTCAGCGCGCCGAGGCCTTTATCGAGGCGGCGGTGGATCGCGATGGCCGCGCCCTGCGCGCCCACCGCGCGGCGGGGATCTTTTATCAAGATGTGCTGGGCAATAAGCCCGAGGCCATTCGCCACTACCAGCGTCATGTTGAGCTGGGCGGTCGAGATGAGCGCGTGATTGGGCGGCTGGTCTACCTGCTCTCCCCCAGCACCCTCGTCTTTACACGCCCTGAGCTGATCATCGCCCGCTGGGACAGCGCCGAGGGTCTCATCCTCGCCCGCGCTCACGCGCCGGAGCCTGCAACACCAAGCGAAAACCCAGCCGAGGATCTCGACGATTGGGGTCCCAAGCCAGGCGGCGGGTGAGCGGATCGCTGTGGAAGCGCGCTAAGCCATCGCCGCCGCGCACATAGCAGGCGCGCGGATCATCGGGCGTGGCGCTGAGCGTCCACTCCAAGAGCTGACGGTCGCGGATCTCCATCCCAAAGGGGCTCAGCGCGCTGCCGCGCTCGGCCAAGGCCTCACCCTCAAGCCACAGCTGGCCGTCGATCCCCCGCGCGGCCTTCTCCCACTCCAGGCTGCTGGGCAGGCGCAAGGGCAGGCCCGTCTCCGCCGCGCGCCACTCCGCGTAGGCCATGGCGTCGCTGAGGCTGACGCCGGTGACTGGATCTTGAGGGCGGAAGGGGCCAAAGCGCTCATCGTAGGGGGAGATCCACAGGGGGGGGCCGCCGAGGCAGAGCCGGGGGGCGCGATCGACGCGGCTCTTGGGCGAGACGCCGCTTATGGCGCGCAGGAAGCGCTGGTAGGCCTCGACGGTGACCGGTGAGGCCGCGATCTGAAAGGCCGCCAGCACCACCCAGCGCGGGGTCTGATCGATCCCCAACCCCGCGTCGCCATAGAGGAATGGCCCCTTGGGGACGTGGATAAAGCCTTCGAGGATCTCCGCTTCGCAGTCCACGTCCAGGGTGACGGGCCGCTCTCTTTGGATGGTGAAGGGCACGCGGGTCACCTGCCCCTCGCGGCGCAGCGAGGCGATATAGCCGCCAGGCTGGAGGTTCTTGATCTTCAGCGGGCTTTGGGTGCGATAGAAGGTGGCGCCGGTCTGCGCAGACTTGAGGGACAGCTCCAGCCCAGGCGGCTGGCTCTGGATCAAGGCCGGGGCGGTCTGCGAGAACCACGCGCTGAGCGCCCCCTCGGGCTGGAGGCGGCCCAAGAGCGCGCGGTACCACGCCAAGCCGCTGGGATCGGGGCGCTGCTCCATCTGACGATAGTAGTACTTAAAGATCTCCAAGCGCGGCGGCGTGAGGCCCAGCGCGCCGCCCTCACGCAGGGCCACGGAGAGGGCCTCATCCACGCGCACCTCCGCGCGAGACTGCTCTTGGCTCGCCCGCCAAAACAGCCGACGGCGCTCCACCGGCGCGCTCTGATGCACCTCGCGGTGGAGCTGGCGGATCTGGCGGCGCAGCTGCTCCAGGCGCTTGATCTCAGCGGCGAGGGTCCGCCACGCGGCGCTGATCTCCGCCTCTCGCTCCTCCGCAGAGGCCTGATCCAAGCGGCGCAGGCGCACATGCTCCTGCCAAGCCGCCAGCTCTTGGGCCAAGATCAAGGCGTCGCCTTGCCGATGGCTGGGCTCCTTGCTCAGCGCTTGTAGGATGACGCGCTCCAGCTCAGGATCGACCCCCGAGATCAGCTCGCTGGGCGGCTTGGGATCACCCTTGCGCACCTTCTCCAAGACCTCATTGACCTTGCGACCAGGGAAGGGCGGGCGCTGGGCGACGAGGTGGTAGAGGATCGCGCCGAGGCCATAGACGTCGCTGTTGGGGCCGACCTTATCGAGCTGCCCCAGGGCCTGCTCAGGCGACATATAGTAGGGCGTGCCGATGATCGAGCCGATCTGGGTCACGCGCCCATCCTCACGCGCCAGCTCTTGGGCCTCGGGGACATCGCGACGATCCGCCTCATTGGGATCGAGCTGCCGCGCGAGGCCGAGATCGACGATGATCACCTCGCCAAAGGCGCCGATGAGGATGTTGGCGGGCTTGAGATCGCGATGAATCACCTGGTTTTGATTGGCGAAGGCGACGCCTTGGCAGACCCGCCGCATGATCGAGATGAACCAATCAAGGCGATGATCGACGCGGGCGTTCTCACCGCGCTGCTTGAGCAGCTCTTGGAGGTTGGCGCCCTCCACGCGCTTCATGGCGAAGAAGGGCGCGCCGTCGGGCAGATAGCCCATGTCATAGATGGGGATCACCAGCGGGTGATTGAGCCGCCCGGTGATGCGCGCCTCCATGATAAAGCGATAGCGCGCCAGGGCGTTGGCTTGGTGGCGGTCGTGGAGGATCTTGAGCGCGACTTGGCGCTTGAGCACCGTGTCAAAGGCCAGCAGCACCCGGCCCATGCTCCCCCGCGCCAGCTCATCGCCCAGGAGGTAGCGATCCGCGCCGTCATTGAGCGTCTCCTTGGAGGGCGGCGCGCCGCTGTGGGCCGGCGCCTCATTGATCAGCAGCTCATGAGACAGCTCATTCTCAAAGAGCGCGCTGCGATCCTGGGTGTCGCGCTCATGATGGGGCCTCAGCTCGGGGATCGACCAGCGCACAACCCTGGGGGTGATCGGCGCGTGATCCTCTGAGGCGCCAAAGCCGATGGCCAAGCGCAGCCCCGTGTAGCTCAGCGGCGCGCGTGGATCGAAGGGGGTGATGAGGCAGGCGCGCGCCTCAGAGAAGGGCAGCCCCCAGGCGCCGCCCTTGAGGCAGACGCCCGCCTCGCCCTGCGCGTACTCCTGCACCCCGCCCGCCAGGGCGCGGACGCCATAGAGGGACTGATCCTCGACCCCCACGCTCGCCAACCCGCCATCGGCGCCCTCCTCCAGCGCGCAGAAGGCGGGCTCGGGGCGATCCCCCCAGGGGTAGACGCGGCCATCGGCGGCGCGGGCGGCCTTCTCCCACTCCAGGGCGCTGGGCAGGCGATAGGGTTGGTTATCCTCCCGCGAGCGCCACTTGAGGAAGGCGCGGGCGTCGGCGGGGCTGAGCCCAAAGAGGAGCCGCGCGGCGGTGATCTCCTCGCCGCAGGGGGAGGTGAAGGGCAGCGAATAGCCCTCCGCGCCGCGCGGCCACAGGGGCGGGGCGCCCAGGTGGTGCTTGGGGGCGTGGATCTCCGCCTCCTCGGGGCTGAGGGCAGCGAGGAAGGGCTGATAATCACCGAAGGTCAGCGGCGCTTGCGCCAGGAAGAAGCCCTCCAAGTAGACCTCTTGAGCGGGCTTAACGCCTGGCCCGCCGCTCCCCTGGCCGCTGAGGAAGGGGCCAGCGGGGATAAAGACGAACCCTCTCGGGACGCCCTCTGGCAGCGCCACGTTGAGATCCAGCTGCGCGCCTGGCGTGGGGGCGATGGGCAAGGTCGTCTGCCGCCCGCGCGCGTCGTGGAGGCGCAGGGTGTAGGGGCCTGGGCTGAGATCGGTCAAGGTCAGCGGCGTGGCGTTCAGGGGCCGCCCTACGCCCTCGACGAGGACACCGTGCTCATCGGAGAGCGCGTGGAGGCTGACAGTGACAGGGGGCGTGACGCGCAGCTCAAGGCGTATCGGCGCGCTGAGCTGGGCGGCGAGCTGAGGCGGCGCGTAGCGATCGATCGTGCCGCGCAGGTAGCCCTCGGGCACGCCGATCAGGGGGCGGGCGGGGGTGCGCAGGGCGTGGAGGTGCAGCGCGCTCATCTGCCAGCGCACGTTGAAGTGCTGCGGCGCCATGGACAGGGCGCGGATGCAGGCCATGTCGGCCTCAAGGAAGGCGTCGCGGGCGCGGCGGGCCTGCTTGGCGGCCGAGGCCATCGACGAGGGGGGGCGCGCCGCGCGTGGGGCCTCATCGAGCTTGATCTCTGGGGCGTCCTCCTTGGGGCAGCCCGCCCAGCTGACCGTCGAGGCCTCATAGAGGGCCTCAGTGGCCTCCGCCTCATAGTGCTTAAAGCGCCGCGCGCCGCGCTCCACCTCGGCCAAGAGCGCCTCGATCTGCTCACCGCGCCGCTCCTGCGCGCGGCGCCCCTCCAGGTACTCCTCCAGCTCTGAGACGAAGTCATGGACGCTCAAGCGTCGCTGACGTGGGGTGGACACCAGGGCGCCTCGGCAGAGATCCAAGAGCCGCTTGGGGATCGCCCCGCCATCCAGCTCTAGCCCCATCCCTGAGGCGTGGAGCTGGAGGGGGCCGCTGAGCGGCGGCGTGAGGCCGAAGCTGGCGTAGAGGAGGGCGCCGAGGCTCCAAAGATCCGACGAGGCGTCGCAGGCGCTCAGCCCACGCTCCAAGCGCTCGGGGGGCAAGAAGCCTGAGCCGCTGAGGACGGAGGAGAGGCGCTTATCGAGATCCTCAAAGGGGGGCGACTCCAAGCTGCGGGCGCGCAGCCAGCCGTCGAGGTAGACCTCACCAAAGCGCCCCACCTTGATGTGCTTGGGCCGCAGATCGCGGTGGATGAAGCCGTGGTGATGGGCAAAGAGCAGGGCGCGGGCGACATCCAGCAGGATCTCGACGCGGGCGGAGAGGGTCGAGGAGGCCGCCTCCCGCCGGGCGAAGAGATCCCCCAAGATCTGACCAAAGTCTTGACCGTCGAGCTTGGAGGTGACGAAGAAGGGGGCGTCGTGCTCATCGAGCCCCAGCTCATAGACGACCCGGATATGCGCGTGCTGGAGGTTGGCTTGCCGCTGCACCGCCAGGATGAACTCCTCGCAGGTCATCGCCCCGCCCGCGCGGTGCTTATGCAGGTGCATCTCTCGGCCAAGGCGGGTGTCGCGGGCCTCATAGGTGGTCAAGAGCCGCGTCTGCTCCACCAGGGCGCCGCGCTCAAAGCGTTGATGGGCCAGCGTCCGCTCATGGGCCTCAAGGGCCTCATCAAGGTGCTCCCAGGAGAGATCGACCGAGGAGAAGGCCAGATCGGGGAGCGTGATGTCCCCCGAGATGTCCACGCTCCAGTCCTCTTCATCGGCGGGCGGAGGGCTGAGGGCCTGCTGAAGCTGGGAGAAGCGCGCCTCATCGGGGCCGAGGGCGTCCAAGCGCTGCGCCTCCTCGGGGGTCAACAACCCGGCGGCGATCCAGCGCGACCAGATCGCCTCATCGACAGGGCCGGCGAGGCGCTTGACGACCTCCACGCCGCCGGCGCGCGGCGCGAGGAGCCAGCAGATCTTGTCGAAGAGCTGCTCTGTCACAGAGACCCGATCTGTCACCTCAGGTGAGGGCGAAGGCGATAAAAAACCTGGGCATAAAACCACGAACAAGGGCTCGAATCGAGGATTTCCGCGCCCTGCCCCTCACCGGCGCGCTCGATCCTTGAAAATTTAAGCGGCTTCTGAGCTTATTGCCCCAGACGAACTGGGGGGATGGACTTGACGCGTGGGCTCCTGATCTGCCTCTGCCTCTGCCTCGCGCCTTGGGCGAGCGTGGCGGGGGCCAAGCCAGCCAAGCGCCCCAAGGCGGCGCCCAAGGTGGCCGCCGAGGCCCCCAAAGAAGACGCCGCGCCGCGCCCGGAGGCGCTCTACGCCGAGGGGGTCGCCCTCTTTAAGGCGAAGCGGTTTCAAGAAGCCGCCGTGCGCTTTGAGGCCGCCTTCGCCCAGGACAAGGCCCCGGGCCTGCTCTACAACCTGGCGCGCGCCTATGAAGAGATGGGCGATCCCAAGGGCGCCATCGCGCGCTACAAGCGCTACCTGGAGATGTTCCCCAACGAGCCCGACGCCGAGGACGTGCGGGGTCGTGTGCGGCTCATCGAGGCGGTCTTCGCCGCCGCGCGGCAGGGGACGCTGATCATCCAGGGGATCCCCAAGGGGGCGCAGCTCACGCTCAACGGGGCGCCGCCGCCCCCCAGCCCTGAGGCGCGCTGGCTGCTCAAGCCGGGTGTGTGGCAGATCGAGGTCTTGGCCCCGAGCGGCGCTTGGGCGATGGAGGTCGAGCTCAAGAGCGGCCAGACCCGCAGGCTGACCTACACGCCCGCGCCGCCGCCGACCCGTTCGGGGTGGCGCCTTAAGCCGATCCTGGGCTGGGGCCTGATCGGCCTCGGCGCGCTGTCGCTGGCGGGGGGGGCGAGCAAATACAGCCAAGCGAGCGGGGTGCGCGATGAGTATGACGCCGCCGCCGCCGCCTATCGCCGTGGCGAGGACATGGAGGCCAACCGAGCGATCCTCGACGCCCGCGCTGATGAGCTGAGCGTCTTAGAGGGCGAGACCCGAGGCGCCGTGATCTTTGGGGCGCTGGCGGCGGGGCTCGGCGGCGGGCTGCTCTACTGGGACGCCCGCGAGGGGACGCCCCCAACGGCGCCGTCGAGCGGGCCATCCAGCGGGCCATCCAGCGGGCCATCCAGCGGGCCATCCAGTGGGCCATCCAGCGGGCTCAGCGTGTGGCTGGCGCCTGGGCCGGGTGGCCTCAGCCTCCAAGGGCGCTTCTAGCGCACGTCTCTTCAGCCTCGCCAGCGCAGCCCCAGCGGCCTGGGGCCGGGCGCCTCGGCCAGCGGCGCCCCGCTCAAGCTCACCAAGCGCATGGCCCCCGCCGCGTAATAAGCGATCTGCTCTGCCTCTTCATCCAGGGAGAGGACGCCGCCCTCGACCCGCGCCAGCGGCGAGATCGCCGCCTCGGTGATGATCCACGCCGCGCCGTCGGCGCAGAGGGCCAAGGCGGCGCGGCGGCTGAGGCCGCCTTGGAGCTGAAGCGGCGCGCAGGCCAAGGCCCCCAGGCGTTGACGCGCCCCGCTCTCCAGCGACAGCCGCTCCAAGATCGCCCCGCCCTCGGGCTGGGGCTGGGCCAAGAGCGCCGCGCCGGGGCCAAAGGCGCAGAGCTTGAGGCCGGGGGCGTGGCGCGCCCCCAAGCGTCGGCTCCGCGCCCGCCCCTCCGTAAAGGACACCTGCCAAACATCGACGCCCGCCGAGCGCTCCTCCAAGAACAAGAAGCGCTTCGCGCCCAAGGCCACCGGATCGCGCTGGCGGCGACCGGGGAGGAGGGTCAGCGGGGCCAGGCGCCCCTCATCCAAGAAGGCCAAGCCCCGAGGCCCGCGCCCCAACAGCAGCGGCCCGGCGGCGCCGGCGATCTGGCTGACGCCGCCCTCAGCGACGAAGCGCTCATCCAGGCCATCAGAGACGCGCGCGCCGCCCGCCACAGGCCAGACGAGCCAAGGCCCCAAGGCATAGGCCCCCTTTGGGCTCTGGGCGGGCAGGTAGAGATGCCAGGGCAGGGTGGGCGTGGGCGCCTGAGGGGCGATTTGACGGGCCTCGACGCGCCCGCCATTGGCCTTGATCTCCGCCTCTTGAGCGGGCGACAGCGCGCGCTCGAAGAGGACGACGTGCCACCGCTGCGCCTGACAGTGCGGGCAGCGCGCCAACGCCTCGCCGCCCACGGCGATGAAGTGATCAAAGCACAGCGCGACGCGACGACAGCCGAGGCAGGTGGCGCTGTCGGTGGCGACGACAAAACCCTCACCCTCACGCACCCAGACCGCCCGCGTACACCCTCGATGACAGCAGGCGACGGCGGCGCTCACATCAACGCCAACTCAAGGACCTCTTCCACCCGCTTGACCGGATGGAAGGTGATCTCTTCGCGGAGGTTGGGCGGGATCTCCTCCAGATCGCCCTCATTGCGATAGGGCAAGATGATCTCGCGGATGCCCGCGCGGTGGGCGGCGATGACCTTCTCTTTGATCCCGCCGACGGGCAGCACCACGCCGCGCAGGGTGATCTCGCCGGTCATGGCCAAGCCATCGCGCATACAGCGACCGGTCAACAAGGAGGCGAGGGCCGAGACGAGGGTGACGCCCGCGCTGGGGCCGTCCTTGGGGATGGCCCCGCTGGGGATGTGGAGGTGAAAGCTCTGCTCAGAGAAGGCCGCCTCATCGATCTTCATCTGCTCGGCGCGGGCGTGGATAAAGGACATGGCCGCGTGCGCGGACTCCTTCATCACCTCGCCCAGCTGCCCCGTCAGGGTCAGCTTGCCGTTGCCCTTCATCGCCGTCGCCTCGATAAAGAGGATCTCGCCGCCGACGGGCGTCCAAGCCAAGCCCACGGCCACGCCGGGGGTGGCCACATCCTCCTTGACCTCGGGGTAGAACTTGGGCGGGCCGAGGGTGGCGCGGACGCGCGCCTCATCCATCTGAAGCGGCAGCGGCAGCGCCTCGGTGGCGACGTCGCGGGCGCAGGAGCGCAGGACGGCGGCCACCTGACGGTTGAGCGTGCGCACGCCCGCCTCGCGGGTATAGCGCTGGATGATCTGCCGCAGGGCCTCATCGCTGACCTCCACCTGCTCGGGCTTCAGCCCATGCTCATCGAGCTGACGGGGGAGCAGGTGACGGCGGGCGATGTGCAGCTTCTCCTCGTGGATATAGCCAGGGATATCAATGACCTCCATCCGATCCCGCAGGGCGGGGGGGATGGTGTCGAGGCGGTTGGCCGTGGTGATGAACAGCACCCGCGAGAGATCGACGGGCACCTCCAGGTAATGATCGCTAAAAGCGTTGTTCTGCTCGGGATCGAGCACCTCCAGCAGCGCCGAGGCCGGATCGCCTCGAAAGTCGCTGGTGAGCTTGTCGATCTCATCGAGGATAAAGACGGGGTTATTGGTCCCAGCGCGCTTGAGGCCCTTGATGATGCGCCCCGGCAGCGAGCCGACGTAGGTGCGGCGGTGGCCTCGGATCTCGGCCTCATCGCGCATCCCGCCGAGGCTGACCTGCACAAACTCACGACCCAGGGCTTGAGCGACGGAGCGGCCCAGGGAGGTCTTGCCCACGCCGGGGGGGCCGGCGAGGCAGAGGATCGGCCCGCGCATATCATTCTTGAGCTTGCGCACGGCCAAGTACTCGATGATGCGCCGCTTGACCTTGTCCAGCCCGTAGTGATGGGCCTCTAAGACCTCCGCCGCCGAGTTGATGTCCAGGTTATCCTCGGTGGTGGTGTTCCAAGGCACGTCCAGCAGCCAATCGATATAGGTGCGCGAGACGGTGTACTCGGCGCTCTGCTGGTTCATGCGCGCCAGGCGCTTAAGCTCGCGCTCCGCCGCCTTCATCGCCAGCTCGGGCATCTCCGACTCTTCGACCTGTTGGCGCAGATCATCCAGATCATCGCCGCCGCCGTTGTCATCGCCCAGCTCTTTACGGATGGCGCGCAGCTGCTCACGCAGATACACCTCGCGTTGATGCTGATCGAGCCGATCCTTGACCTCGCTGCGGATCGAGTTGGACACATCCAAGATCGCCAGCTCATAGCCGACGTGATGGATGACCGCGCGCAGCCGCGCTTTGAGCTCCACCGTCTCCAAGACGCGCTGCTTCTCCTCCGCCGAGATCTTCAGCTGCGTGCAGACCAGATCGGCGAGGTGCCCTGGCGCGGTGATCGTCTCCAAGACAGACAGCAGCTCATCGGGGAGGCGCGAGGAGAGGTGGACGATCTTGGCGGCCATCTCACGCAGGGTCCGCTGAAGGGCGTCCAGCTCCACGTCGGCCTCGCCCTCCTCGGAGATGGGCGTCACCTCCACGCGGAGGTACTCATCGGTCTCGATAAAGCGGCGGATGCGCCCACGCGCCTTGCCCTCGATGAGCAGCTCCTTGCCGCTGCGCCCTTGGCTGACGCGCAGGATACGGGCGATGGTGCCGATCTCGTGGACATCGCCTGAGCCGGGCCACTCATCCTCGGGATCGCGCTGGGCGGCGATAAAGATAAGGCCCGCCTCATTGCTCGCCAGCTCGATGGCGCGCATGGTCTTATCGCGCCCCACGTTGAGGGGCACGGGCAGGCTGGGGATGGGGAAGATCACGGCGTTCTTGACCGCGATCATGGGCAGCTCGATCACCGAGCCGTCGAAGACCAAATCCATCGGTGGACCTCTGAGTGCTTAGCTTAGGTTGGATCACCATAGACACCCGAGGGCGGAGCGCAACCAAGGCGCGCCGCTTGAGCGCAGATAACAAAGGCGGGGGTGGAGGCTACAGCGAGCGGAAGAAGCTGTAGTGGTCCTTCTCGATCTCAGACATGCTGGGCATGGGGAAGTAGAGGCTCTGCGTGTGGTTGGTGAACCAAAAGCCCTTGTCGAGGATCTTGAAGGACATCTCCATCAAGGAGGAGAAGAGGCTGACGCCCTTGGTGGTCTTCTTGGGGTCGGCCTTAAACTCAAGCAGCGCGTCGCGCAGCTTGGAGGGGTGCAGGCCGGGGAAGGGCACATGAATAAAGGGGTTCTGCTCAAAGCGGACTAAGAACGCCTCGATGTTGAGGTCCAGCTCCGCGAAGAACAAGCTGGGCACGCCCTTGGGGTTCTCTGGATCAGCGATATATTGCCCAAACGACAAGGGGTTATGGCGGCTGAGCACCAGCATGTTGAGGGGGCAAATCTCGGTATAGAGGCGCACGCCATCTACGAGATCGGCGGGCTTGGGCTCGGCGGCCTCCAGCGCCAGGGTGCAGCCCTCGATGGTGGCGAGGTAGAGGCGCTTGATCGCGGCGAAGTCCACGTGCTCAAGGACGCGATAGGAGGCGACGAACTTGGTCGCCTTGGGGCGCCCATCGGGGTGGGGCTTGAGCGCCTCAAAGGCCCAATCGATGCGGAAGAAGTCATGACGGAACGCCGGGTCCAGCTCGGCGAAGATCAGCTTGCCGTGATAGTGCCGGGTGGAGCCGACTTGGTAATGCTGGGCGAAGGCGTCAGGATCGAGCTGGGAGGCGACCAGCGCGTGGTTGGGAAAGAGGATGAGATAGAGGTGGTTGGTCAAAGCCATTGCGCTCTCCATGGGGCATATCAAGAGTGAACTTCTAAGGCGAACTTTCGCCAAACTCAACCGCTACGCCGAGAATTTTGGAGGAAGGGCTAGAAATTGATCCCAACGCGGATTTAAATCAAGGGCGCGATGAATGAGAGGGAGCGTGGTGGCGTTGGGCGCGGCCTTTGTGCTCAGGCGTCTAAGCCTCCACAATTACAAGGAGATAGAGGATGAAGCTCTATAACAGTTTCTTGGTCTTCTGTTTGGCCGTAGCGCTCTCGGCCTGGACCACTGGCTGTGACACCGAGGGCGAGTGCGACGGCGGCGACTGCGACGGCGGCGTGGCCGGCAGCGGCGG
>JAHJCH010000147.1 GCA_018813065.1 Myxococcota bacterium | reverse complement strand
GGGCTTGGCGGCCACGGGCGCGGGCCGGGCGGCGGGCGCTGGGGCGGCGGCGGGCTTGGCGGCCTTGAGCTTCTTGTACTCGCGCAGAAGCTCATTGTAGGCGTTGAGGATCTCGGTCTTTGTGTTCTTGGAGGTGAAGGTCGTCATCGTCTTCCCTGATCTTTGAGGTTGAGGTTACGCCGTGCCTCAGCGCTTCGCGTTGTCGATCGCCTTGACGGCCAGCTTCTGCTCTTCAACGGCGGCGGCCTTCAGCTCAGCCGTCAGCGCCTCCATGCGCGCCTGCTGCTGGGCGATCGTCTCGTTGAGCGCGGCGATCTCCTGCGTGAAGACCTTGACGTCGGCCTCGAACTCCTTGGCGATCAGCTCGGCCTCGTCCTTGGCCTCTTGCTGGGCCTTGCGGATGGCGTCGGCCTTGGCCTCCTCCTCGGCGCCCTTGAGCTTGTCTGGGAAGGCGGCGTCCTCGGCCTGCATGGCCTTGATCGCCTCGGCGTGCTTGGCTAACTCGGCCTCGCGCGCCTTCCAGTTGGCCTCCTTCTGGGCCTCCTCCTCGGCCAAGGCGCGATCCTGGAGCTTCTTGTTGGTGGCGAAGTTATCGGTGTCCAGCTCGCGGCGGCGCTTAAGCTCGTAGGCGTGCTCCTCCTCCTCGGCTTGGCGGGTCTTGTCCTGGTTGGTCTGGTGCTCCTTGAGCCCTTGCTCAAAGTCCGCCTGCTCACGCGCCCAAGCGGCGCGCAGCGCGGCGACATCTTCATCAAAGGCCTTGCGGGCCTCGGTGGCCTGCTGCTCGAAGTCGGCGCCGCGCTGCTTGTGCTCTTGGTTGAGCAGCTCCAGCGCCTCGGCGGCGACGCGGATGTTCTCCAGCTCTGCGACGCGGCCACGCTCGACGATGATGGCGCGCTGGAGCGCCGTCAGCTTGTCCACCTCGCTCGTCAGCGTGTTGCTGATGGCCTCGAGATCGCCCTTGAACTTGAGCTGGAGGGCCGCCAGCTCGGTGACCACGCTCTGGACGGTGTAGGCGGCGGCTTGCTTGACGACCTGGAGGTCTTCAGCGCGCTCGGCCTCTTCGGCCTTGGTGCTGACGTACGCCTCTTGGATCTTGTGCTCGCGCTGAAGCTCCCTAAACCGGCGAAGAATCTGCTCCTTAGACCGAGCGGCTTCTGCTGTCATGCTCTGACCTCCTCTGTGGCGGGGTTTGTGAACAACCTTGCAGTATCGTTATCACACCATCGGCGGATGTACACCCAAAAAATGACCCCGCGCGGGTTTTTTTTGGCATATTTTTTATGCATTAAATACGCGAAGTTAGAGCGTTTTATTTCTGCACATAGCTGGGGAAGTTGGGCAGCGCCAAGATCACCTCTCCGTTTGTATCTGTGATCCCTTGTCCAACCCGGAGAGGCGCCTCGCCTTGCTGCCACGCCTCGGCGATGACGTCGCTGAGGGGGGCGCCGTCAGGGCTGAGGAGGCGCAGGGTGACGACCACGGCGGGGGGGATCTCAAAGCGCACATGGGAGACAGGCTGGCGCCCCGGCACTTGGAGGCTAAAGCGCGCCTCGGGCAGCCCCGCGCCGCTGGCGGGCGAGATCGTGATCTCATGCTCTCCCGGATCGAGCTGGAGGGTGAAGGCGCCCTCGGCGTCGCTCTGCGTCTCAACACGACGCAGCGGGGGTGGGGCGTCGTCCTCAAGCTGCGGATCGGTCCAGTAGGGGCGGATCAGCTCGGCGATGATCCGCGCCTCGGCGATCTCTTGGCCGCTGAAATCGACCACATGGGCGAAGACGGGCGTCTTGAGCTGGGGGGCGAGGTAGAGCGGCGCGGCGGGGCTGAGCGTCTCCTTGATGCGGGTGAGCCGGTGCGGGGGCGGCGGGATGATATCAATTGTATATTCGCCAGGATAGACCTTGGCGGTGAAGCCCCCCTCGGCGCCCGTGTCGGCGTTGGCCTCGAAGCGCCCCGCCCCGATCTTGCCGCGTAAGCGCACCTGCGCGCCGCCGATCGGCGTCCCCTCGGCGAGGACCGCCCCCTGTAACTCAAAGAGGCTCTCAAACTGGCCCATGTAGAGCACCTGAGGGGCCGCTTGGGCGCGCTGAAGGTCGATGGCCTGCTCAAGCTGGGGGAGCGGACGATCAGGGTCCGTGGCGCGCACCCTGAGGATGCCCTGGCCGCTGATCCCCGGCCAGAGCCGCACCTCAAAGCGGCCCAGATCATCGGTCTCCGCCGTGGTCGCCAGCCGCCGCCCCTCGGCGTCGAGGATCGTCACCGAGAGGCCACGCTGCGGCAGCGGGTTGTTTTCGCTGAGGAGGACCTCGCCGCTGACGCGGGCGAGGCTGGCGGTGGAGGGCAGCTCAAAGAGGACGTCGTCGGTGCTGGGCACGATCCAGCCGCTGAGGGTGTAGGGCGGCAGCCCCTCGGGCTCCAGGCGCACGGCGTAGCGCGGGGGGCGGCGATCGTCGCGCGCCGTGGGCCACCACGACATCAGGTTGACGCGAAACAGCCGCTCGCCGGTGGTGATGGGGTTGGCGCTGAAGCTCAGCGGCGGCGTGTCGATGCCGCTGGTCCCCCGCGCCGTCATCTGCGCCGCCACGGTGTTCCCCTCCAAGGTGGCGACGCGGCCCTCACGGCTGGCCCACTCCCAGAGGGTGAGGTGGGGGACGCGTAAGGCCAGCGCGCCGTCAAACTGGAAGTCGAGCACGTCGGCGGGGCCGTAGGCGCTGTCGGTGTTGGGCAAGAGCCGCAGCGCCAAGCGCCAGGTCGGCGCCTCGCCGCCGACGCAGACGCCCTCGACGCAGCTGAGCCCCTGGGGGCAGTCGCCGCGCGCCCGGCAGCCCGCCCGCCCTTGTGGGGCGACAGGCTCATCGCCCTCATCGCAGCTCAAGAGCCCCGCCAGCGCCAGGCCGATGATGATCACAGCGCGCTGTTGCATGCCTCCTCGCGATCAAACTCAAGGAACCAGACGATCCGAAAGGCCCGCGCCTCCTCAGAGAGCGCCTGGTTGGGGTTGGGGGAGGCGGCGGGGGCCTCGTCCGCCGATAAGAAGGGCCGATCGGCGACGATGACCTCAACGCGCTGAATCGGGCCGACGAAGGCGGTCTCCTCGCAGGGGTAAAGCGTCATCTCCACGCCCGCCTCGCCGCGCTCAGGCGGTAAGCCCTGCGGCGGCCCCTCTTGGACGATCCGTGAGGCCACGGGCGAGTCGGGGTCGTAGTTGGTGAACCAACGGTAAAAGAAGCGATCCAGCGGGTTGGCGTCGGCGATGGGCCGCACAGAGAGCGTCAGCGTGGGGCCGTCCTCCTGGGGGTCATAGCGCACGAAGCGGCCCGGATCGGGCTGGGCGGCGCCCGGAAGGTAGAAGGGCGGGTTGTTCTCCTCGATGGGCTCGGCCTCGATGGGCATGGGGATGACGCAGCCGCTGAGGAGCCCCCCCCACACCCCCCAGACCCACGCCGCCCTGCGCCACCCAAACCTCATACGCGCCGCGCCTCCCCTAGCTTTGTTTGAAGCGCTCGATCAGCCGCGCTTGGATGGACTTGGGCACCAGCCCGGAGATGTCCCCGCCGTGGGCCGCCACCTCGCGGACCAGGCTGGAGGAGACAAAGTAGTGATCCTCGCCGGTCATCATAAAGATAAAATCCACCTCGTCGGTGAGGCGGCGGTTCATGCTGGCGAGCTGGAACTCAAACTCAAAGTCGCTGACGGCGCGCAGCCCACGCAAGACCGTTGAGATGCCCTGGCGGCGGGCGTAGTCCACCAGCAGGCCCTCAAAGGTGACCACGCGCACGCGCGGCTCGTCCACGAACAGCGCCGAGATCATCTCGACGCGCTCGGCCACGCTGAAGAGCGGCTGCTTCTTGAGGTTGATGGCCACGGCGATGCGCACCTCGTCGAAGACCTTGAGGCCCCGCTGCACGATATCGACGTGCCCACAGGTGATGGGATCAAAGCTGCCAGGGTAGAGCGTGGTGGTGGACATTTAGGCTCCTTGGTAGAGGGTCAAGGTGGTGCGACCATAGCGGCGCTGAAACAGCACCTCGAAGGGGGCCTCGTTGGGCTCATCGCTGGGCCGCTCGACGCAGATCAAGGCCCCCGCCGCCAGCCAGCCCCCCGCCAACGCGCGCAGCGTCGGCGCCACCAAGCCGCGATCGTAGGGCGGGTCCATAAAAACAACGTCAAAGGGGCTGGGCGGCCCGGCGAGGAAGCGCGCCACGTCGGCGATCACCAGCCGCGCGCCGCCGACGGCCTCGACGTTTCGCCGCAGCACGCCCGCCACGCCCCGATCTCGCTCCACTAAGACCACAGGGGCGGCGCCTCGGCTGGCCGCCTCAAGCCCCAGCCCCCCCGCCCCAGCGAAGAGATCCAAAGCCGCCCGGCCCTCAAGCCCCCCCGCTAAGCGATGCTCCAGGGCGCTGAAGAGGGCCTCACGGACCCGATCGGCGGTGGGGCGCACGCCCGAGGCGGGGACCTGGAGGCGTCGCCCCCGCGCGCGGCCCGAGATGATCCGAATAAACATGGCGCTCCTCAGCGTGGCGCGCCGCCGTCGCCGAGCGGGGCGGCCAGCGGCAAGGTGAAGCGCATGGTGGTGCCCATCCCCACGGTTGAGTCAACCCGGATGGCGCTCTGGTGGTGGGCCAAGAGCCGCTGGCTGATGGCTAAGCCCAGCCCCGTGCCTTTGCGCTTGGTGGTGAAGAAGGGGATGAAGAGGTTCTTGCGCACCTCCTCGGTCATCCCCGGCCCCGTGTCGCTGACCGCCACCTGCACGCGCGGCAGCGACTCCCCCGGCCGCCCCGGATGCCCCTCCCGCGAGGCCACGGCCTTGAGCGTCAGCGTGCCCCCCGCCTCCATGGCCTCGCAGGCGTTGCGCGCCAAGTTAAGGCAAATCTGCTGGAGGAGATCCCCATCGGCGTAGACCTTGGGCAGCTTCGGCCCCAGCTCCACGCGGACCTCGATCGGCCCCGGCCAGTCCTCGGTGCGCACCAGCGTCGCCACCCGCTCCAAGACCCGCCCGATGGAGGTCGCCGCCATGTTGCCCTTGAAGGGCCGGGCGTAGTCGAGGAACTGGCTGAGCACCAAGCTGAGGCGGTTGGTCTCCTCCAAGATCACGCTCACCAGCTCCTGCTGCTCCTCGTCCTCCTCGTCCAGCTCCAAGAGCTGCACCGCCGCCTTGATCGCCCCCAGCGGGTTGCGGATCTCATGGGCCATCCCCGCCGCCATCTCGCCGATGGCCGAGAGCCGATCCTTCTCCGTCAGCCGCTCAAACAGCGCGGAGTTCTCCAAGGCGTTGACCACCCGCGCCGTCACCTCGGCGATGAGGCTGATCTCATGGCTGGAGAAGGGCTCACGGACGCGGTCATCTTGCACACAGAGGAAACCCAAGAGCCGCCCCGAGGAGAGGAAGGGGAAGATCAGATCGGCGGAGAGGGCGTCGAGGGCCTCTTGAAGCTCCAGCTGCCGCTGGCGCGCCTCCATGTCCTTGGCCACCTCGTGCGTCACCTGGGCGCGGGTCAGCGTCTCGCCGCCGCGCAGCGCCTCCAGCAGATGACGACGCTGGATCATGTCCACGCGGCGCTCCTGAAGCGGCCCAATCTCGCGCTGGCAGGCGTAGCCTCGCCCAGCCTTCTCCATCAAGAACACGCTGGCGTGGGTGACGCGCTTGGAGGCGCGCAGCCGCTCCAAGAGCCGCTCCGACAGCGCGGCGACGTCGATCAAGCTGGAGATCTCCCGCTTGAGCAGGCTCATCTGTAGATCCAGCTCAAAGGTCTCGACGAAGAACAGCCGCCCCATCCACAGCTCGATGAGGCGCTTGCCCGGATCAAAGGTGACGATGATGACGACGCTGGCGAGGACCGTGCTGAAGAAGGACGTGCCCTCTGGCCCCACGCCCCAGCGCACCAGCGCCGAGAAGACCAGCGAGATCAACACCGACTGGATCAGCAGCCCCAGCCCCCGCCCCAAGAGATCCTTGAGATCGAGGAGGCGGGATTTCTGGATGATCTGCATCCAGACGAAGACGTAGATCGTGTTGACCAGGTAGCCCAGGGAGGGGACCCCGACGCCGAAGAGGGCGATGAGGTCGAGGCCCGAGGTGAGGATGGAGGAGACGCCAAAGAGGACGACGTAGCGCAGCCGCGCCGCCTCGACCAAGGAGGCCTCGCGCATCCGCTGGTAGAGGGAGAAGACGCCGTAGCCGTAGCTGCCCACGGCGAAGAGGGCGACGAGGCCCGCCATAAAGAGCGTCTCGCCCAGGCGGGTGAGGATCAGCAGGCCGACGACGATGGAGGTTGAGGTGGACAGGGTTCGCCAGACCCCCGCCGGCTTTTGTAGGTAGCGCTCGAAGAAGTAGACGGTGGAGAGGGCCACCAGCAGCCCCGCGAAGAGGAGCGCGCGCAGGGTCAGCGCCCCCCCCGAGAGGCTGAAGGCGAAGATGGCGGCGTTGAGGGAGAAGAAGCCCGCGATCCAGAAGAGGAAGGTCAGCCTGTGGGCGACGCGCTTCTCTTGGAAGGCGACGTTGATCCCCATCGCCAAGAGCAGGATGGCGGCGATCAGGGCGCTCTGGGCGTGGACGCTCATGGCCAAAGGCTCCTTTCTCAGGGGCGAGTCATCGCGCCGCGCTGGCCTGCGTGGTGGAGATCGGTTAAAAACCCCCGCGCGAGCGTGGACCGCCTCTCCTTGAGGCGCCGCTGCTTGCCTTGATGAGCGCTGGAGAGTGTATGGGTGAGCGTGAGGACTATCAAGCAGACGACACCCTTGATTTAGAGGTGCCCAGCGCGCCGCCGCCCGACGCCTCGGGGGACTTCGGCAGCCTCAATGAGCCGAGCTTTATCGGGGAGATCCCTTGGCATGAGGCCCGGCGTGGCCCCATGGTCATCGCCTTGGCCGGCGGCAAGGGCGGGGCGGGGCGCAGCCTCCTGGCCGCCAACGTGGGCCTCTTCCTCGCCAGCCTGGGCCGCGAGGTCATCGTCGCCGATCTCGATCCAGCGGGCGCCAACCTGCACACCTACCTGGGCGTCGAGCCGCTCTTGCTCAGCTTCGGCGCGCTCCTGCGCGGCGGGACGCGGCCTCAGCTGGAGCGCATCTCGGGGATGAGCCTGTGGCTCTGCCGCGCCCCACGCCCGCTGACGGCCTCCCCCGTCGATCCGCTCCGCGAGGAGACGCTGGAGATGGCGCTTAACAGCGAGGCGGACATCGTGATCTTAGATATGGGCGCCCAGCACGATGATCTGACCTTGGATCAGTTCCTCTCGGCGGATCTGGGGGTGCTCGTCACCCTCCCCGACTCCGCCGCCGTGGAGCGCGCCTACGCCTTCCTGCGCACGGCCCTCTATCGCCGCATCCTCCACGGCTCTGATGAGCCCGCCGTCATCGCCCGAGCCCTGCTCAACGCCGATCACGTCAACCAGCTGGAGACGCCCACGGCGCTGATCGAGGCGCTGTCCGGGGTCCACCCCAACGCGGCGTCGGCCATCCGCGCGCGGCTGATGGCCTTCACCCCCAAGATCCTGATGAACCGCTGCCGCGCCCGCGCCGATCGAGAGCTGGAGGCGGGGATGATCTCCGCGCTGAGGCGGCTGTGGGGGATCAACGCCGAGGGCCTGGGGGGGGGCGATCACGATGACATCGCCCATGAGTCCACGCGCAAGCGGCGCCCCGTGATGCTGGCCTACCCAGGCTCGACGCTCGGCGGCGAGGTGGAGCGGCTCTCTCGGCGCCTCCTGGCGCTGCTCAACGCGGGGGTGGAGCGGGCATGAGCGGGCTCAACCTCTATGAGCGCCTGGAGATCGATCCCGGCGCCAGCGATGATGAGGTGCGCCGCGCCTATAAGCGGCTGACGCAGCTCTTCTCGCCCTCGGGCGTCGTCTGCTATGGGCTCTACCGCGCTGAAGAGATCAAGGCGCTCTTGGAGGACTTTAAGGCCGCCTATGAGACGCTCGTCGATCCCGAGCGCCGCCGCCGCTATGACCAGCAGCTCTACCCGCAGGGCCACCCCTCGGCCAGGGCCGCTGAGGCCGTCAAGCGCGGCCCGCCCCGCCCCGCCTTGCCCGCAGATCCCCTCTCGCTGCTGGACTTACCCCAAGACGCGGTCATCGATGGCCCCGTCCTGGCGATGGTGCGTCAGCTCTGTCAGGTGCCCTTGGCGGAGATCGCCGAGCGGACGAAGATCAGCATGTTCACCCTGCGCTGCATCGAGGAGCCGCGCTACGCCGATCTGCCCGCGCCGGTCTACCTGCGCGGCTTCTTAAAGCAGATCGCCACGCTCCTGCACCTCGACGGCGATCGCGTGGTGCGTGAGTACATGCACGGCGTCGAGCGGTGGCAGAAGGCGCGTAAGAAGGCGCGGTGGTGAGCGCAGATCAAGGCGCGCCGAGCGCCGCGCTGAGCGCCGCGCGTGCTTGAGCGCGCAGGGCGTGCGGATCGAGGCCGATGGCGGGCAAGGGCGGCAGCGCCGTCAAGCTCACCTGATGCGGCCCTGGCTCAAAGCCCCCCCCCGGCGGGGCCGCCGCCGCCGTGCCCTGGATCGCCAAGGGCAGCACAGGCACTTGGGCTCGGCAAGCCAGCTCAAAGGCCCCTCGCCGCAGCCGACCCAGCCGCCCATCGCGGCTCCGCCGCCCCTCGGGGAAGATCACGACGCTGATCCCCAACCGCAGCCAGGCCTCCGCCTCGTGGAGTATCCGCGCGTGCTCTTGGCGCCGCGCGCGATCGGCGATGATGTGGCCGCCCAGCCACAGATGCAGCCCCAGCGGTGAGCGCAGCAGCTCGCGCTTGATCACCACCCGCAGCGGCAAGGGCAGCCGAAAGATCAGCAGCAAGTCCAAGATCGAGGCGTGGTTGGCGATGATCACATACGGCCCTGGCCCCAGCCGCTCAAGGCCGCATAAGCGCACGCTGTAGAAGTGATCCAGGCGCGTCAGCGGGTAGGCCCACAGGCGCTCCAAGGCCATAAAGAGCCGGCGGCGGCGATCCCAGAGGGGCGCCAGCGCGGCGATGATGAGCAGGCTCAACGCCAAGAGCAGCGCGCTGTGCGCGGCGACGATCGACCAAATCCACAGGCTGAAGAGGCGGCGCTTCATCGCGAGAAGATCAGCGCGCCATAGGCGATGGCCTCGCCCTCGGCGTAGATCTCGACGCGCCATAGGCGCTGATCTCCCAAGGCGCGCGATTGGCGGGCCTCGATCTGGAGCGGGCCTTGGGGGGCGAGCGCGGGCAGCTCAAAGCCCCGCACGGCGGCCAGCACCCCCGAGGGGATCTCCGCGCCCGCCGCCTCGGCCTCCAAGGCCGCGCAGACCTGGGCGGCGATCTCGATGAGCTGCGCGGGGCTGCGCTGCCCCTCTGACGCGACCGGCGCCCAGCCTCGACCTTGACCAGAAGCCTCCAGCGCGACGCCCTCGATCAACACATAGGGCGGTCGATGCGGGAGCCGCGCGGCGCTCATGGGCGCGCTTGGGTGAAGGGCTGGCCGGCCTCGAAGGCTTGGAGATAGGCGCGGGCCTCCGCCGCCTCGGCGCCCACCGCGCGGGCCTCTGCTTGTCGGGCCAGGGCCAGGGCCTCGGCGTAGCGCCCGGCGGCGGCGTAGGCGGCTGCCTGGGTGAGCCGCTGGGCGACGCTGACGCAGGCGCCGTCCGCGCAGGCCTGATCCACCAAGCGCACGGCGCGCGGCGCGTCGCGCAAGGCCGCGTCCGTCGCCAAGATCCGCGCCAGCCGCAGCGCGGCGGTGATGTGCTTGGGCTTGACCGTCAGCGCGCGCTCCAGATCGGCGACGGCGTTGGGGAGAAAGCCAAAGCGGGCGTGGGCCTCGCTCAGCCGCAGATCGACGGCCACGCTCGGCGTCAGCCGCCGCAGGCGCGTCAGCGTCTCCACGCCAGCCACGTCCCCGCGCTTGAGCTGGATCTCGGCCAAGGCGGAGAGGCTGGCGGCGTCGTCGCCGTCGAGGTTGAGGAGCCAGCTCAGCTGGGCGCTGGCCTCGTCGAGCCGCTCGACCTTGAGCAGCGCCTCGACGAGCAGCCGCCGCGTCGCCGCGTCATTGGGCGAAAGCCGCGCCGCCTCTTGGAGATGCGCCAGCGCGCCCGGATCGCCCATCGCCGTCAGCGCCCGGCCCAAGAGCAGGTGGCTGTCGGCGTCATCGGGCTTGCGGCTGAGGGCCTCGCGCAGCGTCGCCGCCGCCAAGGCGAAGTCGCTGAGCTCAAAGTACTGGAGCCCCGCGCGGTAGTAGCCATAAGCATCCGTGGTGGCGTCCTTGAGGCGCATCAGCCGCGTTGAGTCGTCGAGCGGGACAAACTCAGGGATGTTGATCGCGCGGTTGGCCTGCGTGAAGCCCTCGATCATCACCGGCGGGCTGTCGCGCCCCGCCTCATCGATGTGCGTCAACCACACCCGCGTGTGTGGCCCCGTCCGCTTGGAGGAGAAGGCCAGCCAACGCCCATTGGGGGAGAAGCTGTGCCAGGAGTTCATCTGCCCCTCGGCGTTGGCGTCGAGGCGCCGCGCCTCGCCCCCCTGGCTGGGGATGATGTAGAGCGCGCTGTCGGCTTGCAGCAGCATATAGCTGTTGGCTTGGCAGAAGACGATATGGCGACCATCTGGGCTAAATTTGGGGAAATAATTGCTCTTTCCGTTGCCCGAGGCGCCCAAAAGGGGATCGGCGACGCCGCCTTTGCCTTGATTAAATGGTATTTTGTATAAATCGTAGCGATATTGCGCGCTTTTTTTATTTTTTAAGCTAAAACGATCATATGAGAGCACTTCACTCAGATGTTCACGCGTAACGACCGCCGAGCTGCTGCGTTTTCCTTTAAGTGGCACCGCCTCTGCCCGCGCAAAGACAATATATTCCCCATCTGGGCTCCATGTCGGGTTACTTTGTACAAAATTTGGATTATCTGCCCCAGGAAGTGCAAAGAAGCGCTGCTCTTGGCGATCAT
Source organism: Myxococcota bacterium (assembly GCA_018813065.1). GTDB lineage: Bacteria > Myxococcota_A > Bradymonadia > UBA7976 > UBA1532 > JAHJCH01. The sequence goes on along the minus strand of JAHJCH010000147.1, from coordinate 35,144 downwards.
ATACGGCTAAGATGCCTCGAATTGGAAAAAATAGCTGTGAATAAGATAAATCAGGCACGAAAACATGGACAGATACATCTTTTACCGTGCTGATCACATATCGACCGTCCGGGGAGACTTGGGAGAGCAGGCCAAAGGTGGGCTCGCTGTCTTCTTTGCGGAAGTCACTCCAGGTGATGACATCCTTGGGGCTCATCTCCACCTCCGCTGCCGTGGTCTCAACGGCGACATAGGCGCCTTTATCGTTGGCGTAGTCCACGTCCATGCCCAAAACGCCGCCATCGCGGCTGAATGAGTGGCAGTTGGCGCAGACGGGCATGTTCTCAAGCACGGTGCGCGGCGCCTCGCGCGTGGCGATGGAGCCCAGGCGCCAGCGGATCGTCTTGAGGTGCTTGAGCGCGTACTTGAAGGGGATGGGCACGTCACGGAAGAAGATCGGCGCGCCGACGGGATCGGGGGAGATGATGATCCGCCGAGGGGCGCTTTCGGCTTGGAGGACGCCGCGCTCGTCGAGCCCTTGGAGCGTGATTTGGGCCTCACCGCAGGCGCGCACGAGGCCCCAGACCGCCGGGCTGGGCCGCCAGGCGCGGGCGTCCTCGGGGTGGCGGGCGGCGACGCCCTCGGCGTGAACGCGCTCGTCGAGCTGAAGCGGCGCGGGCGCGGCGGCGGTGGAGATGACCAGCGCGTAGCCCCCCACGCGCAGGCGCACGAGCCAGTGCGGCGCCTCACCCCGCCAGCGCAGGATCGGGGCGACCATGTCGGCGGGGAAGACGGCGCCCTCTAACGGGGCGTCGAGGGTGAAGCGGCGGTCGGTGACGCCCATGACCACCAAGCGGGTCGGGGGCGGCTGGCCCTCGGCGAGCTGGGCGGGGGTCAGGGCGCTGCTGGCGAGGAGGCGGGCGCGCGTGGTCGGCTCGGTGAGGCTGCCTTCGTAGAGGTGAAGCGACGCGGTGTCGGTGTAGAGCGCCGCCGAGCCTTGAGAGAGGGCGGTGAAGGCCGCTTGGCACTCCGTTGAGGGCGGCGCGGCCAAGAGCGCGATGAGGGTCAGGCTGAGCATGGGCGGCTCCCATCCGATGATTCGGCGAGGAGTGTAGCCGTATCATCCAGCATCGACAATTGAGCAATTTTGGGTGTTTATCGCGACACCGCGCGTCAACCCGAGGTTGAAATTTCTACGGCAGTGAGGCGGCGGTTTAACGGTAAAGGCGCAAATTTTTTAGAGAAAGTCATCCGGGGAGGCCCATCCAAGCGCGCCCAAATGCGGTATGACGATCAGGGTCACTTGCTCAAGATGGCCTTGGACGTGGGCGCTGATGGGTCCATCGAGCAAGTGTTGGACTTCGACGTGGGCTATGACGATCATGGCCGCCTGATTCGGCTGAACTGCCCCTCGAAAGATGCCTCCAAGGAGAACCCCAGATGCCTCATAAACAACAGATCACCTCCCCCAACTCCGCCGCAGGACACCTGCGGCTCGGGCTCCTCGCGTGCCTCGCGCTGAGCATCGGCTGCTCCGCCAGCGTCAACGTCAAGCGCCTGGGCCAAGTGAACCGCGTCGCGATCATCGGCTACAGCCTCCAGAAGGAGACGAAGGACGATGATGGCATGATGGCGTTGGTGAAGGTGGCGCAGAAGGCGGCGAGCGGGGACTTCTTCGGGAGCGGGCAGGCGGCCTATGGCTATGCGCTGCTGCGCCGCGATATGGCCAAGGACACCGGATGGGTGATCCTCCCTCAAGAGGAGGTCAAGAACAACGAGGTCTACAAGAAGCTCTTGGAGAAGCACTCGGGGGCGATGAGCGCGCTGGCGAAGGTGGGCGGGCAGGCGACCCCAGAGGGGATCCTCAATCCGAACGCCGCGCACGGGCTGAGCGGCGAGGAGCGTCGCCAGCTGATGGCGTCCCTCAAGGTGGACGCCGTGATGTACGTGGGCTCAAGGATCACCCCGCTCGAGAGCTTCAGCTTGGGCCCCGTAGAGTGGACCCGCTACAAGTCGATGGCCTGGATTTATGCCTATGACGGTCAATCCAACGACGCCATCTGGCAGGACAACGGGGCCAACGGGGAGTCCACGAAGAGCATCGTGACTTATGATCTGCCCCACGTCGGGGAGGTCGGGGAGGATCCCGAGCCGATGCTGATGAAGGCCCTTGAGCTCTCCTATAAGGCGCTGATGCGCCGCTATCAGGAGGCCAAGAAGAAGGGCTCTTGACCCCACTGTAGATGAGAGGCGCTCACTCGATGATGATCAGGCCCGCGTCATCCAGCTCGTAGAGGTTGTCGGAGTTGGGCATGTTGTTGATCGTGCCGTTTAGATCGCAGTAGGTCCATACGTCACTCTGATTGTAGCGAACGCGGAAGGCGTGGCTATAAATCTCACCTGTTGGGCCAGGGAGGTTGATCGTGACGCTGTATTCATCATTTGAGCCGCTCTGGACGTTGTATCCGGCAGCCAAAAAGGCCCAAGCCGATGGGATGATGTCTGGATCTGTGCCCAGCGGGCCGTAGCCCCACTCGACGGTGAGGTTGCCCGAGTCTCCCGCGTTCTCCGTAATGTCTTGTTCGTAGACTTGGCCATAGATGGTTTCTTGTGCGCCCTCTGGGCCTTGGATGTCTGCGTCATTGCCATCCACGCGGCTGTTCCACCACTGGATTCGGCAATAGTCGATCTCTTCGTAGGTGTAGAACATGGGATAGCCGACGAAGACGCCATCTCTCTCAAAGTTGAGATCGGCGCGGCCCGCGCCCGCCGGGATCTCGCAGAGGACGCCCTCGGCCTCGGTGACGCACGCCAGCGGCATTCCGCTGAGGCTGATGACGGTGTCCTCGGCGGTCAGGCCGCGCGTGCGCAGGCCGATGAGCTGTCCGCCCAACGCCGGGCCACGGCGGCGGCCCCAGTAGAGCTGGGCGTCAAGGCCCGTCGCCTCCTGGGGCATCAAGCCGAAGGCCGTGCAGAGGCCGCCGCCGTCGATGCCCGCGGCGGGGCAGCTGCCCTCCGGGTCGGTGGCGGCGGCGGCGGCGTAGGTCTGGCGGCACTGGCGCGTGTCGCCGATCAGATCGCCTGGCTGGCCGTCCGTGGCGAAGCCCGCGCAGGCGGTGAGGCATTCGGCCTCGTCCATGTAGATCGCGCAGTGGCTCAGGGCGTCGACGCAGTACGCGGCGCAGGCGGGGTCGCCGCAGGCGGGGTTCTCCTCGCCAGGCGTGGGGGCCATCTGGTGGAAGTCCGCGCCGTTGTCATCGGTGTCGATGCCGCCAGGGCAGCGCCCAATGGACATCAACACGCCCTCGCCGCCGTCGTCGTGGGGCGCGCCGCTGCCCTCGCTGAGCCCGGCGATGGCGCCCTCATAGGCCACCGCGTCGATGGCGTCCCCTTGCAGGTTGACCAAGATCACCCCGTCCGGGGCGCCGTTTTGGAGCTCATGGAACGTGTTGGGCAGATCAAAGAGGAAGAAGGGCACGCCCTCGGGCAGCGGGATCTCATCGCCAATGATGACGTAGCCATTGGGGGCGATCAGCCCGCTGAGCGCCACGCTGCCGTAGACCGTGCTGTTGCTGCCGTTGATCAGATCGACCCGCCAGCCATCGAGGCTGACCGGCTCGGGGCCTTCGTTGTACAGCTCGATGAACTCCGTCAGCTCGTCGCCGGGCTGGTCGTAGTCGATCTCGTTGATGACCACGCGGCCCTCGCCGCCTTGGGTGGGGAGGCACTGTCCGGCGAAGCAGGCCATGTCAACCCCGCAGGGGATCTCCAGGGTGGCGTACTCGCAGGTCGGCTGATCATCGACGGGGACGCAGGCGCCGATGCCCTCGTAGATGCGCGCGGTCTGCGCGTCGAGGCACTCATCGGCGGGGGGGGCGTCGCAGATCACGCCCTCGCAGGGATCGACGATGCCCTCACAGGCGTCGTTCCATACGAGCGGGGAGCCGCTGTCCAGGGCGTTGTAGAGCCGCGTCGAGAGGCACCAGTTGGCCCAGACGCCGAAGCCCTCGCCCTCATAGAAGCGCCAGTCGAGCTGGATGGCTTGGCCCGCGACGGCGGGGGGGTAGGCCAGCGAGGTGACCTCCACGCCGCCGCAACTGAGCGTGATGGGGCGGCCCGCGTTGCCCAGATCCACCGTCAGCGCCGCCATAAAGACCTCTAAGCCGCCGCTGGTGGCGGGATCGCCGACGCCGCCGTTCTGGGTGTGATCCGTGGAGCGCACGAGGACGTAGTGGGTCTGGGCGGGGATGATCAGCGCGCCGAGGGTCTGCGTCGCGCCGTTGACGTCGAGCAGGCAGCCCTGGAGCGTGACGGGGGCGGCCTTGCGGTTGAGCAGCTCGATGTACTCGCCGAGGTTGTCCGCCGCCAGCGTTGGATCAGCCATGATCTCGGTGATGATGACCTCGCCGGCGAGGGGCGCGGCGGGGGGCGGCTCGACGCACTGGGCGCCGACGCAGATCATGTTGAGCGCCGCGCAGTCTTGGCGCATCTCGTCGAAGATGCACTCGGCGACGCCATTGACCGCCTCGCAGCGCGGGGCGAAGTGCTCCACCACCACGTCGCCTTCGCAGGTCGCGGCGGGGATCGGCAGGCTCACGCAGGGATCATCGTTGCAGGGGTTGGCGCCGCCCTCGATGGTCATCACGCCAGGGGCGTTGGCGCCGTCGTCGCTGCCGTCGCGATCACAGAGCGTCCAGCTGCGGCCATCATCGGCGGTGGCGCGGTAGAGGAAGTTGTAGTCGCCGCCGTCCAGCGGCGCGTCCACCTCGACGACGAACTCATCGTTATTGGGCTCGCCGAAGGTCTCGCCGTTCCATTCGAGGTTGGGCATGGCGCGGGTCCAAACCCAGCCCACATCGTTGGGATCGCTCCCCAGCGCGCCGATGCCAAAGTCGGCGAAGATCAGCGGGTCCTCGTCAAAGCCCACGGTCTGATCGGTGATGCCCTCTTGGTAGATCCGCCCGTACGCCGTCACCGTGGGCTCGGCGTAGACGCCATCGGGCGGAGTCTGGAGGCGGCACCAGTCGATGGGGACGTTGCAGTTGGGGTTGTCCGCGCCGGGGGTGCCACGGTTGTTCTCGCTGTAGATCGGGCGAGTACGGCACCAGTTGTAGAGCGGGTTGTTGTCTTCGGCGGTAAAGGCGGCGGGATCGAGGCTGATGGAGAAGCCATTGGCGATGGGCGTGTCACCGCGCGTGTCGTAGATCACCACGTCGATCGTTTGGCCCTCGCAGGTCAGCGTCAGGGTGTCGCGGTCGTTGTTCAGCGCGAAGTTGAAGACCGCGTCGGGGATGAGCCCGCCGTTGAGCTGCGGATCGGCGGAGCGGGCCACGAGGGCGAAGCCCCCCGCCTCGATCTGCACCGGGCCAAAGGTCATGGCGTTGATCCCCGTTGAGTCTTGGAGCGCGCAGCCCTCCAGGCTCAGCCGCGTCGCGCTGGTGTTATGCAGCTCGATCCACTCCGCCTGCTCGTCGTTCAGCGGCGGGGCGGGGTTGTAGATCAGCTCGCTGATGATCACCTCGCCCTCCGTGGGCGGCAGGCCCCCCTCGACGCACTCGCCCGCCACGCACAAGACGGGGCAGTCGGTGATCTGAAGGGGGTAGTCGCAGGTGGGCTGGCCCGTCTGGGAGGCGCAGACGCCAGGGGCGCTGTAGCTGAGGACGCTGTGGCCGCTTAGATCGCAGGTGGGCGGCGGCGGGTTGAGGCAGGGGTTGGGGTTGCAGAGGGGATCGACGTCATCGGTGATCGTCATCTGCCCTGCGTTGATCGCCTGGTAGCCGTCTTCACTGCCGATCCCGCCATCGCAGTAGAGCCAGCTGGCGCCCGCGTCGATGCTGGCGCGGAAGGCGTAGCTGTAGAGGCCCACGGCGGGGGCGTTGAAGGTGATCTCATAGCCATCCCAGCCGGGCAGAGCAGCGGCGCCGCTCCAGTCCGGGATGGCGACGGCGGGCATCCACGTCCATCTCGCGCTGGGCTGGCTCATGTCGGCGCCGTAGCCAAATTCAAAGCGGAGATCGGCGTGGGCGTCGGCCCCAGGGGTCTGATCGGTGACGCCCGCCTCGAAGATCGCGCCGACGACGGCGAGGGGGTTGTTGGGCGCGCCGCTGAGGCTGTCGGGGGCGTAGAGGCGGCACGCATCGACGAGCACGATCTCAGGGCAGGCGGGGTTGGGCGCGCCGGGCGTGCCCAGGTGGTTGCCCTCGGGGGCCTCCGCGGCGAAGTAGACCTCGCTGGCGTAGCACCAGCTGTCGGCGTTGTCATTGGCGTCGGCGTCGAGCTGGCCGGGATCGAGCTGGAGGGCCACGCGCTGGCCCTCATTGGCGCCGATAAAGCTGACGTGATCGATCAGGGCGTCGCCGCAGCGGATGCTCAGGCTGTCGCCGCTGTTGTTGAGCCCGAAGCTGTAGAGGTGATCGAAGGTGAGGCCGCCGTTGAGGCTGATGTCGGCGTTCTGGCCGAAGAGGGCGTAGGCGCCCGACGCCATGTTGACGCCGGTGATCGGCTGGGCGTTGCCCTCGTTGCTGTCCACCATGGTGCAGCCGTGGAGCGTCACGGCGTGATCGCTGGTGTTGACCAGCTCAAACCACTCGGCGTTGCCGTCCTCCAACGGCAGATGGGGATCATAGAGCAGCTCGTTGATCACCACCTCGCCCATCAGCGGGTAGGGCAGGGCGTCTACGCAGGCGCCCGCCTCGCAGCGCCCGCCGTTGATGGCGCAGTCGCTGTGGATCTCATCAAAAGTGCAGCGCGCTTGATCGCCCTCAGCGACGCAGGCGCCCGGGGCGACGTACTCGACGACGGTGTTGGCGTCGGCGCAGGCCGGGGCGGGCGCCTGGGCGCAGGGATCAGCCTCGCAGGGGCTGGCGAAGGTGGTCAGGTGCCCCGCCTCCGCCGCGCTGTAGCCGTCATCTGAGCCAAAGGTGCCCTCCGCCGGCGCGCGATCGCAGTAGCGCCACTCACCCTCGCCGCGCTTAAAGCGATAGGCGAAGTCATAGGCGCCGGGCGCTGGCGCGGTGAATTCGCCCATGTACTCATCCACGCCCGGCCGCGCCGCGTCGCTCCACTCGGGGTTGATCCCGGCGGCGAACCAGGTCCACTCGGCGGCGGCGGGATCGCCCCCCACCGGGCCATAGCCGACCTCGGCGACGAGGCTGGGATCTGTATCGCTGTTGGGGCCACGATCCGTCACCCCCGCCTCAAAGACGACGCCATAGACGGTCAGGCCCTCGCCCGCGCCGATCTCGGTGTCCAGCGGCCATTGAAGGCTGCACGCGTCTACTTCGACGTCGGGCTGCGGGCAAGGGGGGTTGGCCGCGCCGGGCGTGCCGTAGTGAACATCCACGCCATCCTCGGGGGTAAAGTAGGCCGCCGTGGCCACGCACCACAGGGCCGGATCGCTGAAGTCCGCCGCCGTGTAGGCGCTGGGATCGAGCTGGATGGAGGCCGCGCGCGCGTTGGGGAAGCCAGCGTCCTCTTCAAAGTTGACCGCGCTGATCTCCACGCCGTCGCACTGAAGGAACAGCGCGTCGCCGCCGCTGTTGAGGCCGAAGCCGTAGACGCCCACGGCGTCAATCCCGCCGTTGAGGGCCGGGTCCAGGCTGTGGGCGAAGACCGCGTAGCCGCCCGCCTCCAAGGTCACGCCCTCGACGACGAGGCTGGTGGGCGCGGCGAGGTCGCCGATGGTGCAGCCGTTGAGGGTGCGCGGCGCGTCGGCGAGGTTATGGACCTCGAACCACTCGGCGTTCTCCTCCAGCAGCGCCAAGCCATTGGGATCATAGAGCACCTCGGTGAAGATCACCTCGCCGGGGGCCGGGTGGACCCCCGCCGAGACGCACTCACCCGCCTCGCAGGTGTCGAGGCCACAGCTGATCTCCTCGGCGATCTGGCCGTAGTCGCACTCAAAGCCGCCCTCGATGAGGCTGCACGCGCCAGGGACGGCGTAGATCACCGCCGTGTTGCCTCGGCAAGCGCGCTGGACCTCATCGCAGGGGTTGGGATCGCAGGCGCTGGCCTCGATGGTCAAGCGCCCGGCGTTGTCGATCTGATAGCCATCGGCGGAGCCGTCGCCGCTGGCGGCCTGGGTGTCACAGTAGGTCCAGCTCTGCCCGTCATCGACGGTGACGCGCGCGGCCAGATCATAGACGCCCGTGCTCGGCGCGGTGATGCTGGCCATGTACTCGTCATTATTGGGCTCTTCGGCGTCGTCCCAGTCCCAGTTGGGGCCCGCGGCCGTGAAGATCCAGCCCTCGGCGCTGGCGGGATCGCTGCCCTGTGGGCCATAGCCGATCTCCACGTCGAGGATGGGGTTGGCGTCCACCCGCGCGGTGAGATCGGTCATGCCCGCCTCGAAGATGCGCGCGTAAGCGTCAAAGGCCGTGCCCGCAGGGGAGGCCTGATCCACCGGCCACTGATAGCGGCACCAGTCCACGGCGTTGACGGGCGGGGTGCAAGAGGGGTTGGCCGCGCCGGGCGTGCCGCGATCGCCGCTGGCGAGGGGCGGGGCGAGGGAAGCGCACCACATGGTGGGATCATCGCGGTTGGCCGCGTCGAGATGGCTGGGATCGAGGCTGAGGCTGCTGCCTGGGCGGGTCTGCCAGCCCTCGCCATAGGCGATGGCGTCGATGATCTCGCCGAAGGGATCGAAGAGGCTGAGCTGATCACCGCTGTTGCCGAGCTGGAGCGCCGCGTCATAGGCATAGGCGACGCTGATCCCGCCGTTGGTGGCCGCGTCGGTGCTCTTGCCCAGGACGATAAAGCCGCCAGCGGGGAGGATCAGCGCGCCGCCCTCGACCACGAGGGGGTAGAGCGCGTCGCGGTTGTCCTTGAGGCCCCAGCCGTTGAGGTCGATGTCAGCGCCCGTGGCGTTGTAAAGCTCCAGCCACTCCCCCGCGTCGTCGTCCACGGCGACGGGGTTGAACATGATCTCGTTGAAGCGCACATCGCCAGCGACGGCATGTGCAGCGCAGCGCCCGCCGGGGGTACACACCCCGCCGACGCCGCAGTCCCTATCGGCCATACAGCAGCTCTCCGCCGCGATGTTCTGGCAGGCGTGATCGACGCAGCGATCATCCGTACACAGATCCTCATCGGCGCAGTCGCCGTCCACGAGGCAGCAGCCCTCGATGGCGGGGTTGCGGCACACGCCGCCCTCGCAGAGATCCTCGGTGCAGGGATCATCATCGGCGCACTCCGCCGCGCCGCTGCACGCGGGGACCTCGGCGTCGGGCTCAATGACCTCGGCGTCGGGCTCAATGACCTCGGCGTCGGGCTCAATGACCTCGGCGTCGGGCTCAATGACCTCACTATCAGGCTCAATGACCTCGCTGTCTAATTGAGCGTCTCGGTGTGTGCTGCCTTGGTCCACGTCGGGGGTCGTACCACCGCCCCCGCCGCCATCATCACAGGCGATCAACGCCAAGGCGCTGATCAAGACCAGCGCGCGTTGAGACGCACGCTGAATAGAAAAAAAGAGCATCGCTCCTCTCCACGGCCCTCGCGGGCCTCACACAGGCTCGCCGACGCGGCGAGGGCGCGGCGAGCGTCTTCAAAAACTCGGCGGATTCTCCCCCCCCCAGGGGGGTGAGTCAACGGCTTTAGCGGCGCGGAGAAAAAGAGAGCGATTCCCCTATCTTCTCAAAAAAACAGGGTTTCTTTTTTCGACAGCGGCGCGGCGCGCCGCCGCTTTTACTCCCCGACCAGGATGACCAGGGCGATGTCAGGGCCGTCCAGGGCGCGATCTTGGGCGAGGCCGACGCCGACGCGGCTGAAGCGCGCCGCGAGCAGATCCCCCTCGGGCTCAAACTGCTCCAGGGTGGAGAGGCGGGAGGTCCAGGCGGCCAGGGCGCCGCGCGTGTCCTCGCTGAGGCGCTCCAAGGCGCGCTTGGGGCTGAGGGTTTCTTGACGCGCCTCGGCTTGGGCGGCGCGCTGGAGGCGGCCATCGAGGCGCAGGGGGGCGCGGCGCGCCGCGTTGATCTGCGCCAGGATCGCCCGACGCGCGGCCTTGATGTCATCGAGGACAGGGGCGGGGCGGGCGAAGACCTGGGTGATGTAGCCGCTGTCATCGCGGTAGGCGACGCCCAGGCCGATGTGCGTCAGCTCGGTGGAGAGGAGGTTGCGCCGATGGCCGAGGCTGCGCATCAGCCCCGCTTGAGCGTCCCAGAGGCTGCGGTTGAGGGCCACGTTCTCCCCCGCCGCCACGGCGCGGTAGCCACGCAGGCGATCCCCCAAGAGCCCCGTGCGCGGTGAGCGGTGCCCCACGAAGCCCGAGGCGCGCATATCCTCGCTGTGGGCGGCGGCGATGGCGTCGAGGGCGGGATCGCGGCGCAGCGGAGGCAAGCCCCAGCGCGCGCGGTCCTCGTTGACGTACTCAAAGAGGCGATCCGCCGCCTGATCGTTCCCCCCGATGTCGCGCTCATCGCGAGGCCAGACATCCTCATAGCGTTGAGGCAGAGGCTCGCCGACGTGGATGGTCAGCTGGGTCAGCGGCGTGGGGCCGTAGTCCCCCTCGGCCAAAAGCTCGAAGGTCCAGCACCCCGCGGAGAGCGACGCCTCGTAGCTGAAGGCGCCGTCCTCGCCGCGCTCGACGTCGCGCTCCTCGATGCGGCCGCTGGGATCGGCGACGAGGAGGTGCGGCGCGCTGAAGCCCGCCTTGAGCCGCCCCCGCAGCCGCCAAGGTTCGCCGGGCTCGACGGCGCGCGGGGTCGGCTCAAGGGTGACGCCCTCGCCCACGAAGAGGGAGACGATCACGCGACGATCACGCAGCATGGCCTCGCCGACGCCCACGCGCTGCGCGCGCCCCTTGAGCTGGGACTCCAGGCCCTCGATCAGCACCCCATCGCCGCCCGCGTTGGTGATCACCGCCGCTTGACGCACGCCCCAGCCGACCACCCCCGCCGCGTCGAGGATAAAGGCCAGCGCGCCGCTGGGCGCCAGCTGTTGATGCTCGGCGTAGAACCCCGCCAGCTCACGGGCGGCGTGGGCGAGGCGCGGATCATAGACGCCCCCCGCCTCGCGGACGAGGGGCGCGTAGTGGCGATCCTCATCGGTCAGCGGCGCGGCGCCGGCGTAGCGCGTGACGGGGTCCTCGGCGAGGTGAACACGCAGAGGCTCGCCATAGCGCGGCGCGACGGGGGCGAAGCCCGCCGCGTCCTCGAAGAGCGCCACCCGCACCCGCGACAGCAGCAGGGCCCGCTCCTGGGGCTCATAGATCTCGGCGAAGAGCAGCCACGCCAAGAAGCTCAAGGCGACGGCGAAGAGGAGCGGGCGCATCCAGGGGGACTCCAAGCGAGGTGAAAGACCGGCTCTTTATCATGAGGGGAGGCGGATCTCAAAGCAGGCGCCCGCCGCCCCCTCCAGGGCCTCCACGGCGCCGCCATGATCAAGCACGATCTTCTTGACGATCGCCAGCCCCAAGCCCGTGCCCTCGTCTTTATCGGTGACATAAGGCTCGAATATCTGGGCGCGACGGGCCAGGGGCACGCCGGGGCCGTGATCCTCGACGCGCAGGTAAATCACCCGCCCCTCTCGGGCCACGCTGAGGCGCACCCAGCGCGGCGCGTTGGCCGCGTCGCAGGCCTCTGCGCCGTTCTTGATGAGGTTGGTCAACACCTGGCGAAACAGGCTGCGATCCACTTGGGCGATGATCGGCGTCGAAGGCGCCTCGATCTCCAGCGTGTCCACCTCGGGGTGGGCGGCGGCCACATCGCGGGCCAGGGCGCAGAGATCCTCGGGCTTGGGCTCGGCCTGAGGCAGCCGCGCGAAGCGGCTGAAGTTCTCCACCAGCCGCCGCAGCGTCGCCACCTCCTGCTCGACGACCTCCAAGACCGTGTTGAGGGTGCGCTGATAGCGGGCGTCCTCGCCGCGATAGCTCTGATGGAGCTGCTGAACCGAGAGCAGGATGGGCGTCAGCGGGTTCTTGATCTCATGGGCGAGCTTACGCGCGATGCCCTGCCAGGCGCTCATCTGTGTCAGGTACTCCACCCGCCGCTGGCTCTCGCCCAGGCCGTGGGCCATCTCATTAAAGCCCACCGCCAGCGCGGCGATCTCATCGTGGCCTTGAGGCGTCACCCGCGTCTCCAAGGCGCCCGCCGCCACCGCCTCCATGCCCTGCTTCAGCGCGCTGAGCCGACGGGTGATCCGCCGCCCCACCACCACGGCCACGCCTCCGGCCAAGAGCAGGACCAAGGCGAGGTAGGCGATAAAGCTCCAGGTGAGGATGTCGGCGACGTTGTCGCGATCGGCCTCGAAGGCGGCCAGGGGGCGGATGACCTCCTCCTCCATGCCCCGAAAGCGCGTAAAGAAGCGCCGCTCCAAGGCATAGGTGACGCGCAGGGCGCGCCAACCGGCCAGCGTGAGGGGGATCTCCTCGACGCTCAAGAGCGAGGGGGCGATCTCGGGCGCCTCGACGGCGATCTCGGGCGCCTCGACGGCGATCTCCGCGCTTGTGGCGCGAGGCAAGAGCGCCAAGGCGCGCACGCGATGGGGCAAGGCGCCTTGTAGATAAGCCCTCAACGCCGCCTCCCCCTGCGCCGCCGCCGCCGCCAAGCCCGGCCCCTCGGCCAGCCGCCGCGCCTCGGCGCGCTGACGCCCCTTCTCGGCGCGCACGAACTCCCCAAAGACCTGCACGGAGTCGGTCAACGCCTCGCGAATCTGGGGGTTGAGGCGGATCTCCAGCGCGCGCTCAAAGAGGCGATCGGACAGGCCATAGACCACCGCCAAGGGCACGACCGTCAGCAGCAAGAGCAGGGATAAGAGCTTGCGCTCAAGGCGACCCATCGACGCGCACCTCCGGGAGTCGGTCGGCGCGGAAGGGGTGGCCGCGCGCGGTGAGGCTGCGCTCGGCGCTGCCCCCCTTGAAGTTATCGAAGAACCGGGCGAAGGAGCCGAAGAGGCGATCATTGATCGGGTGAAACGTGGACTGTGGGTGCATCGAGGCCATCCAGCGCCGCGTCTCGATCAGCTCATCGGGCGTGAGCGGGTTGACGTCGAGGCGGACGAAGACCTGATAGACCTGGCCGTCGCGCCCTAGCCCCTCAAGCAGCCGCGCGCGCTTGAGCTGCGCGAAGGCGAGGATAAAGGGCTCAATGGCAGGGTAGCGCTCCAGCCGATGCGCTTGGGGCGTGTGCAGATCCACCGTCAGCGCCTCATCCCACAGATCCCAGCGCACGCGGGCGGTGCGCCAGGTGAAGCCAATGGGCGCCTCCTCGCCATAGCGCCGCAGCTCGATCTGAGCGTCCAGGGTCACGCTCAAGCCGCTCATCAGCCGCCGCCGCAGCCGCTGATCAAACAAGGGGCGCAGATCGGCGGTGACGCAGGCGGCGCCGTCAACGCGCTCCACCCACAGGATCGGCGCCGAGGGGCTCAAGAGCGCCAGCCAGAGGAGGGCGGCGATCATGGATCGAGCAAGAGGAGGCTCTCGCTGAGCCCCAAACTGAGCACGCCCAGCTCGCTCTCGATCCGCAGGCCGAAGTCGGCGGCGGCGTCGAAGGGGATCGGGCCGGGCGCCCCTGGGCTGGTCAGGGTCAAGGCGGTCAAGCCCAGATAGATCTCGGTGCGATAGTGGCGGGTGTCGCCGATGGGCACGCGATAGACGAGGCTGAGGCGCCCGGCGAGATCCTCATAGCGGCTGGCCTGGAGCGCGCGATCCAAGAGCATGGGGCCGCGTCGCCGCGAGAAGTTCAGGCCCAGGGCGCGGTAGGGCAGGTAGGGATGCCAGTCGCCGATGAAGAAGCGATCAAAGAAGGCCGCCTCGCCCCAGATGAGGCCCGCCCGCCCGGAGATGCCCAAGACATGATCCCAAGCCAGCGGGATATAGCGGGCGAAGCCGCCCTCCAAGCGCAGGGCCGCGCCGTCGTAGTGGCTGAGCTGGCCGAAGCCATCGAGGAGCAGGCCGCGCGTGGGGCTCAGCGGGTTGTCTCGGGTGTCATAAGACAGCCCCCCCAGCGCGGCGATCAGGAGGTGATCGCCCTCAACGATGGGCAAGGGCCGCCACGCGCCCGCTTGATCTTGAACCCGCGCGCCTTGAGGGGCGCGCAGCGTCACCCACTCGCCGCGCAGGCCCGCCGACCAGCGCAGTCCCGCCCCGCCGCTGATCTGCGCCTCCGCGCCAAGGCGTTGATAAGTCAAGGGAATCTCCGCCACCTCAGCCCCGCCGACGCGCTGGCTGATCGGCCCCACCCAGGGCTCCTCGCCGTTGACCCCGCGCAGCTCCAGCTGCACGCCCAGCCCCCGCCAGAGCAAGCCGGGGCGGCTGAGCCGCAGGAAGCCCGCCTGCTGACGCGCCGCGCCCACCGCGCCCACCGCGCCGCTAAAGCCCAAGCCCAGCGGATCAAGATCGGACACCTCACCGCCGAGCCAGAGGCGGGTGGGGCGGGCGTGGCCCAGGTAGACGCGATCCAAGCTGAGGGTGGGGCGCGGGGTGCAGTCAAAGACGAGGTGGACGTGCCCACGCTGGCTGCCGCGCTCAAGGCGGGGCTCGACGCGCTCAAAGAGCCCGGTGCTCAAAAGCCACAGGCGCGCGGCGCTGATGGCCGCCTCGTCCAAGGGCGCGCCGGGCTCGATGGCGAGGCGCTCACGCAGGCCCGCGCGGCGGATGGGGTTGACCCCCAAGAGCCGGATGGACTCGATGAGCGGGCGCTGGGTGAGCAGCGGCGCGGGGTGGGAGGTGGGGCTTGAGCTGGGCGGGCTGAGGAGCGCCGTAAAGATCGCGGCGAGGAGGGGGAGGGGCATCCTGGGGGCTTACTCGCCCTGCGTGGGGGCCTTTTTGGGCTTCTTGGGCTTGGGCTCGGCCTCAGCCTTGGGGGCCTTGGGCTTCTTGGGCTTGGGCTCAGCCTCAGCCTTGGGCGCCTTGGGCTTCTTGGGCTTGGGCTCGGCCTCAGCCTTGGGGGCCTTGGGCTTCTTGGGCTTGGGCTCGGCCTCAGCCTTGGGGGCCTTGGGCTTCTTGGGCTCGGCCTCAGCCTCAGCCTTGGGGGCCTTGGGGGCCTTGGGCTTCTTGGGCTTGGGCTCTGGCTCAGGCTTGACCTCGGGGGCCACCGCCAGCGCCTCGGCCAAGGCCACCAGCGTCAAGACGCCGTGCCCTGTGCCGCCCACGCGCACATACCCATCGTTCTTCTCCGACATGGCCGGCCCGGCGATGTCCAGGTGAACCCAGGGCAGCTCCCCCTTGAAGTGCTGCAAGAACAGCGCGGCGGAGATCGCCCCACCCCAGCGGCCGCCCACGTTCTTGAGATCCGCGCGGCTGCTCTCCAGCTCCTTGCCGATCTTGGGATCCAGCGGCAAGCGCCACATCAGCTCACCGGCCTCATTGGCGGCGGCCAGGACCGCGTCGGCGAGGGCGTCATCATCGCTGAAGAGGCCCGTGTAGTGATGCCCCAAGGCGACGACGCAGGCGCCGGTGAGGGTCGCCAGATCGAGGACGCCGCGCGGCTTAGGCGTGATCTCCGTCGCCGCGTAGTGCAGGGCGTCGGCGAGGACCAAGCGGCCCTCCGCGTCCGTGTTGAGGATCTCGACGGTCTTACCGCTGTACATGGTCAGCACATCGGAGACGCGATAGCTGTCGCCATCGGGCATGTTCTCACAGGCGCCGACGACCATATGCACGGGGGTGTTGGGCTTGAGCTTGGCGATCGCGGCCATGGCGCCGAGGGTCGCCGCGGCGCCGGCCATGTCCATGTGCATCTCTGTCATCGAGGGGCTGGGCTTGAGGCTCAAGCCGCCGCTGTCGAAGGTTAACCCCTTGCCCACAAAGACCAAGGGCGCGACCGCCTCTTGACCCTTGGGCGTGTACTTGAGGTGGATAAAGCGCGGCTCGCGGGTGGCGCCCCGGCTGACGGCGATGAGGCCACCCATGCCCTTGGCGTAGATCGCCGCCTTATCCAAGACGGAGATCTCCATCTCCTCGACGCCCTCGGCGATGGCGGCGGCGTAGTCGGCGAGGCGCTGGGGGGTGCAGACGTTGGGCGGCTCATTGGCCAGCTCACGGGCGTCGCAGACGGCGTCGGCGAGGGCCACGCCGCGGGCGACCTCGGCCTCATCGCCGAAGATCACCGCCTCCTCGATGGCCGCGCGGGGGCTCTCAGGATCGACGGACTTCAGCGCGTCATAGCGATACGCGCCCAAGCGCGCGCCGAGGGCGATCTGCGCCGCGCCGGGGGCGACGAAGCCGACGCGGCCTAAGCGCAGGGCCAGGGCCTCATTGGCGCCCGCGGCGGCGAAGTCGCGCAGCTGGGCGGGGGTGGACTCGCCGAGGCCGAGGAGGAGCAGGCGGCCAAAGGGCAGGCTCGCGCCGAGGACATCGAGGGCCACCTTCTGGCCCGCCTTGCCTTTGAAGAGGAGGCGCGCCGCAGCCTTGGAGAGGGCGCCGCCCAGCAGCGCGTCGAGGCTGATCTCGAGGGCGTCGGGCGCGGCGTTCGCCGCGCGGCCGAGGACGAGGAGATCACCATCAAACAGCTGGGGATCATTGAGAGAAGCGCGAATCTGCATTGAGAAGTTTCTCCTGACGGACCGAGCTGAGAACGTCGGACACTCAGAGAGAGAAATCAAGAGGGCAATGGTTGTGCGTGAGGCGACGCGGCCAAAATTTTTATCGATCCCTGTCGGCCCGTGGGCTGAGGCGGCGGTGAGGCGGATCGCCGCGCTTTGAGCGGGCCAAGATTTAGTCTAGCCTAAATACAATCATTCTTGGTCTGGACTTTTAGATTTAAATGCCATAATCCACACATCATTTGGCTCAACTAGCCTACGAATATTCAAATCGATTAAACCACCTGTAAAAGTCGCTCTTGATGCAAGATCACCATTAGGAAAACGCATCTCTTGTTCAATATAAAATATCTTTTTTTCATGTCTAGCCACCCAAGTATAAATGTTAATCGTCTGGCGAGACTTTATTTCTTTGATAAATTCAATCTCTACCTTAAGTATAACTGGCCCAACATTTGTAGATTTGATAAAATCCGCACCAAGACTACTTTGATTAAGCCAATCCCAACGGGCCTGCTCATATAGCTCCATATATTTTGCATTATTAACGTGTCCATATAAGTCTAAGTAAGTTTCATATATAAAAAATTGGCTCACATGCATTATTTTATCTCCGTTCGCTTGACCAGCCGAGGTGTGTGATATGCCCACCAATACGCACTCATGTCAATCATTTTGTAAGAGAAGGTCAATTAAACAAACCTGATGTTTTCGATAAGAATACGCCGCTCTAATCGCGGCCTTGAGCGCCGCCGCGACCCTTCGCCCCAAGCGCTGGGGCCAAGCACATCACACGCGGCCCTGGTCAATGCGCCCATCTCACGGTTAGGCTCGCCAACGAGGAGGTGTCTATGCCTGCCCCTTTGATCCAACACATCCTGCGAGAGACGCTGCTGTGCGCCGCGCGCCAGATCCCTGTCCTGGGCACCGCCGCGGAGATCTGGGCGGGCGTCGAGGCCCAGCGGACGCAGCTGGCGCAGGCCGAGGCGCTCAAGGACGTCGAGGCCCGCTTGAGCCACTTCGAGCGCGCGCAGCGCGACCTCATTGAGCGCGTGATCACCGATCTGTTGGCCGATCTGCGCGCCAAGCGGCCCGATCCGCATCGCTTGACGGCCTCGCTGCGTGAGCTGCACGCCATGCAGTCGCAGGGCTACATGGTGGGGCTGTTTCAAGGGCTGCTGGAGGCAGGGGATGCCTGGCCGACGCTGCGCGCCTCGCCGCAGGTGTTTGGGCTGCTCCTCGCCCCCGATGAGGCGCCGCGCCCAGGCATGATCCCCCTCTTCTTGGAGCTGGATGGCGCCCCCCGCGTGCTCCAAGCCCCGCTCTCCAGCTTAGGCCCGCTTTTACAGTGCCGCGCGCGGGGCGAAGCGCGGCGCCTTGGCGGCGGCGTGTGGGGTGTTAAGCGTCAAGGGGGCCTCCTCGGCTGGTGGCGTCAGCGCGCCGCGACCTCGGCGACGCCGTCGGTGATGCGCAGCGCGGCGCCAAGGCCCACGCCCCCAAGCCCGCCCATCGATCTGCCCCCAGAGGAGGCCGTCGCCATCAGCGCGCTGTGGTGTCACGCCGCCTATCGCCCCCAGCAGGATCTGGCTTGGGGCCTGATGCGCTTGGTGCCCGATGAGCGGCTGATCGAGGCCCACCCCGAGCTGCGCGTGTCGGTTCACCATGTCCTGATCTTGGATCTCTCCGGCTCCATGAACGAACCGGACAAGTATCCACGGCTCTTGGAGGCGGTGGCGCACTATCAGGCGGCCTTGGATGAGGCCGATCGCCTCACGCTGATCCCCTTCTCCTCCTACGCCACGACCCTCACCTCGGGCGCCGTCGTGGGGGACCTGCGCGACGCTGGCGCAGACATGATCTCAACGCTGGAGTCATGGCCGGGGCGCTTCCAAATGACCCGCCTCGCCCCCGCCTTGGACCAGGCCGTGCGCGCCATCGACGCGACGCGCGCGGCGGGCTTTGAGGGCGCCGCGCGGCTGCTGTGCATGACCGATGGCATGATCGACGATCCCTTTGAGTGTCGCTTCGGCTTGGCGGGGATCTTTCAGCGTGAGGCCCGCGTCGATCTCCTCGGCTTCGGTCACGGCTTCGCCATCGATCAGGCAGAGGCGCTCCTGGATCGCCACCCGTTATCTAAGATCCGCTACGTCGAGGCGGGCGAGGGGCATATCTCTGAGTACTTCGCCCACCTCGCCCGCACCAGC
This sequence comes from Myxococcota bacterium, assembly GCA_018813065.1. Lineage (GTDB taxonomy): Bacteria > Myxococcota_A > Bradymonadia > UBA7976 > UBA1532 > JAHJCH01. The sequence continues at coordinate 16,482 of JAHJCH010000147.1, read as the reverse complement.
CAACGGATCGTGCTCCAAGGGGCGCGGCTGGAGGTGGTCATTGATGAGGCCGTCAGCTGCCTTGAGGTCTTCGCCGCGCGCCCCAATGAGCGCTTTATCGGTGACCTCTCTGATGAGGCGGCGGCCCGCGTCGAGATCCCCATCGGCGCCATGGAGGCCCGCAAGGCCTACCTTTTCCTCTTCCATCTGCGCGCCTGGACATCCGTCGAGGTGGCGGCGCGCCTGACGCTCCACGCCACGCTGCGCGGCGCCCCCTTCACCCTGACGTCATCGCTGAAGATCCCGCTGGGTGAGGCCCTCGGCGCGCCCAACGGCTTTGTCTTGGATATGGCCGCCAGCCTCAAGCACCTCGCCGAGCCTGAGGGCGTCGATGAGATCGAGGCCACCGAGGCGCGATTGCGCCTCTACCAGCTGGAGCGACGCGGCGCGCGCTATGTGGAGGCCTTGGAGCATAAGCTGCGGGTCCTCAAGGGGGAGATCGTCGCGCCCCCTGCCCCGCCTCAAGATATGCGCTTGTACGCCGAGGCCGACGCGGCGACCTGCACGGGCGTCTTTGGCGTCCCCTCAAACGGCGCGCCGCTGTGAGCGCCGCTGTGAGCGCGCCTGAGGCGCTGCGGCTGCGCTTAACGGCCCAGGGCTTGGCCCCTTTGGCGTCGTGGATCTTCGGGCGGCTGCCCGAGGCTTGGGGGCCTTATCTGCGGCCACGGCTGCTGGACTTCGGCGCCGAGAGCCTGGTCTTCGAGGCCCACGACCCACGCCGCGCCGCGCGCGTGGTCATCAAGCTGCCCTTCATCGACTACACCCTCGGCGCGGCGCTGGATCTGGCGGCCTTGCAGCGACGTCGGGCGGCCTTGGCCTGGGAGATCGAGGTGCTTGAGCGCCTGGGCGCGCCCTTCCCGGCGCTGGTGGATACGCTGACGCTGGACAACCCCCTGCTGCCCCGCTCATTACCGCCGTCGCTGCGGCGTGAACGCGTCGCCGTGATGGCCCACTTGGAGGGGATCGCCTTGGCGGTCGAGGCGCGCCGCGAGGCGCAGCTGAACGCTTGGCCTGATCTAGAGGCGCTCCTGGCTCGTTTTGTCCGCGCCAGCCTGGCCTTGGCCGCGCGCATCGAGGCGCTCTTTGGTCCGCAGGCGCTCTACGCCGATCTCAAGCTGGAGAACGCCACCCTCTGCGATGGGGAGATCCGCTTCTTCGACGCCAGCAGCGTGGTGGATCTGGCCAGCGACGCGCCGCTGAAGGTCAGCCCGCTCTACCTCGATCCTGTGGATTACGGGGCGGAGGTGTCGCGGCCCACGGCGGCGGGGCCGTTCTTTCGGCGGGGGCTGCGTCGCTGCGTGGCGGTGATCTTGGCGGGGGGCAACGCCTTGCCCGGTCAGCCTTGCGCGCTGCCCGAGGCCGAGGCGCAGGCGGCGTTCAACCGCTTGGTGGCGTTAATCGATGCGGTGGAGGGGGCTTGAGGGGCAGGGCTCAGTTGACCTCGACATCCACGGGCTCGGACTCGGCGCCCACGTCGGGGTTGTAGTAGCTGTAGACGTGGCTGCGCGGCGCTTGGGCCTCGATGGGGTTGCGGGCGATGATGTGATAGCTGAACGTGATGGGCTCACCCACAGGGATCGCGGTGAAGTAGAGCAGGAGCTGGCGCTCGGTGGCCTCGTACTTACTGAATACGCCGCTGGAGACGAGCTGGTTGAGGTCATCGCGCACCAGCTCAAAGCCAGGCGGGATGCCCAAATCAACCATGACCATATCGACATATTCTTGGGCCGTGTTGCGCACCGTGACGGTCACCTCAACCGTGTCATCGACGCTTAATTGAGTGCGATCGTAGCTGACCTCAAGGCTGAGGGGGCCTTCGGCGGGCGGGGCCTCGCTCCAGGGCTGGTGATAAGCCTCGACGACGCCATATTGGAGGTTGCCTTGGCCCTCGATGCGGATCTCGACCTGCTGCGCTTGGCCGGGGATCAGCTGATCCGTGAGATCCGCCTGGCGCATCACATCGCTCGTCTCGGGGGTGACGCGGAACTCGGCGCGGGCCTCCCCGTCGAGGAGCACGGTGACCGTGGCGTTGGCCGCCTCGTCTTGGCCGCCGCGCAGCGCCTCAAGCATACACTTGATCGTCCAGACCGTCCCGGCGGTGGAGCCCCACGCGCCGTGGGGGTTCTTCTTGGAGACGAGCCAGACGAGGGCCTCGTTGGCGACGCCGATCTCGCGCCCAGAGGCCAGGAGGGCGTGGGTGGCCAGCGCGGTCGTCTCGATGTAAGCGGGCTCGCCGCTGCCATAGGTGGTCGTCTGCTCGTCGGTCTGCCAGTGCGCGCCCGGCGCCGCCTCGTCGCCGCCCTGGATGGCCGCCTCAACGCGCTCGGCCAGCTGGTCGATGAGCCGCTGCGTGAGGCTGTCATCGGGCTGGTAGGCCACCATAAAGTTGGCGAACAGGGCCAGGGAGTAGGTGCCCATCTCGCTCATCTGGCCTTGGAGGAAGCCCTTGGCCCGCTCCAGGGGCGCGCCGGTGACGCCCGCCTCGGCTAAGGCGAAGGCGACATAGGCGGTGATCGTGACGGGGTTGGTGAGGTTGCCCGTCTCATCGAGGCCACGCGCGGCCTCCCAGTGGCCGTCGCCCTGCTGCTGGGCCAGGAGCCACGCCTGGGTGCGCGCGATCATGGCCGGATCAACCAGGCGGACTTGGGCCATGTCGGTGAACTCTAAGAGGCCGTAGGCGGTGAGCACGACGTGCCCAGGGTCGCCGCCGAACCACTCAAAGCCGCCGTTGGGGCTCTCAAAGGTCAACAGCCGCTGGTAGCCCGTGTTGATGTATTGGTGGGCCGTGGCCAGGACCTCGGGTGTGCCCGTGTCGGTGTCGGCGAGGTAGCGGGCGACGAGGACGTTGGGCCAGGTGCTGGAGGAGGTCTGCTCGAAGCAGCCCGAGGGCATGCGCAGCACGCCGTCGAGGCCCTCGACGATGGAGGCGAAGAGGCCAGGGTAGATCTTGACGAGCAGCTTGCCCGAACCCTCGATGGCCTCGGCGGGGACGCGGATCGCCTCGCTGATCGGGCCCTCAAGGCGGCCTGACATGACGCGCTCGACGAGCTGGCCGTCGGGCTCGACGCGGACCGCGCGGGCCACGGCGTCTTGGAGGCGGCTGCCATAGGCGTAGACCGTCAGCTCATGGACGCCGACCTTGTGGACCCGCAGGGGCAGGCGCACGCCGGTGACCTCGCCAGGGCCGAGGACGATCTCGATCACCGCCTGGCCGTCGAGCAGCTCATACCAGTCGCCCGCCACCACCTCCAGGCGCACGGTCTGGGGCTCGTCGAGGTAGTTGTAGATCGCCACGGGCACGCTGTAGGCGTCGCCTCGGGTGAGCACGGCGGGGAAGTCGATGTCCACGAAGAAGTCTTGGAAGACGCGCACGCCCGCCTCGGTGGAGCCCAGCAGGCCGGTCATGGTGTTGGCCAGCGCCGTGACGCGCCAGGTGGTGATGCTGTCGGCGAGGGGCACGGTCAGCTTGGCCTCACCTTGGGCGTCGGTGATCAGCGCGGGGGTCACCAGCAGCGTCTCGGGGAAGTAACGGCGGACGCGCGGGGCGCTGTTGCCACCCGCGCTGGGGGGCGGGGCCGCGCCGCCCGCGCCGCCCGCGCCCGGATCCATCATGCCGTCGCCGTCAGCGGCGAACTCGCCCTCGCCCGCCATGGGCATCCCGTCATCATCCCAGTCGCCCCGACCGCCGCCGTTTTGGTTGCCGTACTGCGCCTCATAGGCCCAATAGCTCAGCGTGATGTCATCGGCGGTCTCCGGGCGCTCATCGGGGCCGGCGCTGATGAGGTAGATCTTGCCCTCGTTGGCGTCATAGCGGCCCTGGAAGGTCTGACCCCAAGGATCGTAGACGCCCGCCAGCTCGGCGGCGAGGACGTCGGCGAGGTTGTCCAGGGTGATGATGCCCGCCTGGAAGCCCGTGGCGAGGTTGCTGATGTAGGCATCGCCGGCGGCCTTGACGAAGGGCTGGACGACGCCGACGAGCTGGGCCTGGGCTTGGGCGTAGGTGTTGATCGAGATGGGCGCGGCGGCGCCGTCGGTGGCGGCGAAGAGCAGGCGGGCCTCCTCTTGGCGGCGCTCATCATCAACCACGTCGTCGGTGGCCGCCAGGGTGCTCAGCCCAGGGACGCCCACTTGATAGCGGGGCTCCATCAAGCTGCCCTCGATCTGGAAGTAGAGCTTCTCCAAGCCCGCGCGGAACTCCATGAGGCTGAAGACGGCCTCATCGACGATCTGCACGCCGATGGCCGTGGGGCGGCCCACGCCGTCGCCGTCGGTGACGCGGAAGGTCAGCTGAGCCTCATCTGCGGGCTGGTAGACATCGGCGTCGGCCTCGACCTCGATGCTCAACCCCTGGGCGGGGTCAACGTAGATGATCTTGCTGTCGCGGCGCAGGCTGCTGCCCAGCGCGAGGTAGTAGGCGTCGATCTGTAACGCGCCGGTGTGCTCAGGGGTCAGCGTCAGCGGATAGGCGGCCTGGCCGTCTTCGAGCGTGATGACGTCGGTGAGCACGGTCTGGCCGCCTCGGATCACGTCGAGGTAGATGAGATCGGGGGCGCCGATGGTGCGGATCTCCAGGTTGGCGGTGTCGCCCACGCGGTAGAGGGCGGCGTCGGCGCGCAGCAGCACGGCGCCGTCGAGCTGGCCCGGATCGGCGGTGAAGCTGAAGTCCTGCTCGACGCGGTTGCCCGTCTCATCGGAGGTGACGAGGTGGACCATCAGCGTCTCGCCTTGGATGGGGATCTCAAGGGTGGCCAGGCCATCGGCGTTGGCGTCGAAGTCGAGGGGCGCCATGCCCTCGATGGTCAGCGTGTTATGGGCGGCGACGGGCTGGCCCGTGGCGTCCACGCAGCGAACATAGAAGCGGTTGTCCATCCCTGGGACGAGGCCGCCGCTCTCGGGCACCATGACCACCTCAAGGGGGGCCGAGGCGACGCGCACGGTCTTGGTGAGGCTGCGGCTCTGCCCCGCGCTGTCTGTGGCGATGATCGTCAGCTCGACCAGCCCGCCGCCCTGCTCCAAGGGCAGCCCGACGATGTAGTTGGGCAGCTGCATCTGGAACTCATAGAGCCCCGCGTCATTGGTCTGGCCTTGGATCTCGGCGAAGACCGTGCGCCCAGCGTCATAGGTGGCGCCGACGATCTGAAGCTGGCCGTCCACAGGCTGGCCGAAGAAGTACTGCGCGCTGATCGTGCCGCTGAGCGTGGCGCCAGCGAGGTAGACCGCCTGGTCGAGCGTCAGCGTGAGATCAAACTTGGGCAGGCTGTAGCGATCGACCGTGACGGTCTTCTCAAAGCGATCATCGCCCAGCACGGCGGCGAGGCGCCAGCTGCCCATGTTGATCTCGCGGGCCAGCTGGAGCTGGGCAGAGGCGACGCCGAAGTCATCGGTGCGTGCCTCTAAACGCTCAATTTTATTATCTTTTGCATCGGAAATCTCAAAGACGATGGTTTGATTGGCGTCGGGCTCCAGGCTGGGGCGGCGCAGCGCCAGGGCGCGCATGTGGATGATCTGGCCGGGCTGGTAGAGCGGCTTATCGGTGGTGAAGAGGATCTTCGTCGCCCGCTGCATCTCCACGGGGTTGGAGATGCGCTGCGGCCCCTCGGCGGTCTCGACCGTCAGGACCAGCTGGCCCTGGCCGGCGAGGTCATCATCAGGGCTGATGACCAGATCAAGGCTGCCGAAGGCGTCGGTGCGCCCTTCAAACAAGACCACGTCCGCCAGATCAGGGCGCTCCAGCGTGACGACGGCGGGCAGCTCCGCGAGGGGTTGGCCGCTGCTGGGCTGGCGGGCGATGAGGCGCATATGGCTGGTGGCGCCGGTCTGGAAGACATCGGGGCCGCGCAGCTGAAGCTCGACGGCCTCGGCGGCGGCGAAGAGGGAGCGGCGCCCCCAGACAGACTCGCGGGGTGTCTCAATCCGATAGCGGATGACATAGCCCGCCAACTCCGCCTGCGCCTCGGGGCGCTCAAAGCTGAGGGGCACCTCGAAGCGCTGCTCCTCTGCGTCGAGGGTCAGCGCTTGGCTGGCCTCGGCGATGGCCTCGCCTGAGCTGAGATCGACCATCTCCAGCTTGAGCTGCCCCTCAAGGGCGCCCGCGCCGGGGCTGCGCACCGTCACGGTGATCAAGGCCTGAGTGTCGGTGAAGCGCACCGAGAGGTGATCCTCAAGGACGCTGAGGGCGCGGCCAGTGGGCTTCTCGACGACGCCGCTGTCGCCCTCGCCGCCGCCGCCGGGGATTTGAGGGTCGTTGGTGTTGTCGCCGTCGCAGCCGGCGAGGCTCAAGAGGCCAGAGAGCAGCAGCAAGCTGAGGTGTCGCGCGCTCATCATCTCCTCCTTTTTTTGATATAAATGTTTAAACAGATATGTCGTCCCAGCAATTATTACGCCACCTCAAAGATGGGCTGTTTTGTGAAGAATGTGTGAGATCTCGCCATGTCTGCTCAGGAAACCGAGGCGCCGCTCTAATTTCTGACCCCCTGCGCTTGAGGCGCATCGTAGACTCCCCCCACGCTCCATCACCCCACCGCGAGGCTCATATGCTGACGCTTCACCTGGAGGGGGCCGTCGCCCACCTCAAGCTCAACCGCCCCGACAAGCTCAACGCCCTGACGCCCGAGGTCTGGGCGGCGCTGCCCGCCCTGCTTGATGAGATCGTCGAGGGTGGGATCGCCCGCGCGGTGATCTTCTCCGGCGAGGGCCGCGCCTTCACCGCCGGGCTTGATCTGCGCGCGGCCCTCGCCCAGCTGCCCATCGATCCCGGCGGGGCGCCCGACGGCGCGCGGCAGCGTCGCCTCCACGCCCTCATCCGCCAGATGCAGCGCGGCGTCACCGCCCTTGAGCGCTGCCCCCTGCCGGTCATCGCCGCCGTCCACGGCCACTGCGTCGGCGCGGGCGTGGATCTGATCACCGCCTGTGATGTTCGCCTCTCGACGCGCGACGCCCTCTTCAGCGTGCGCGAGACGAAGCTGGCCATCGTCGCCGATCTGGGCACCCTTCAGCGCTTGCCTCGGATCATCGGCCCCGGCCTCGCCCGCGAGCTGATCTTTACCGGGCGAGACTTCAACGGCGAGATCGCCGCGCAGATCGGCTTGGTCAACCGCGCGCTGCCTGATCAGGCGGCGCTGATGGCGGCGGCCACCGCCCTCGCTGAGGAGATCGCCGCCAACCCGCCGCTGACAGTGCAGGGCGCCAAGGCGGTGATGAATGAGGCGGAGGCGGCGGCGGTGGATCGCGGGCTGGAGTATGTGGCCTTGTGGAACAGCGCGCATCTGGTCACGCAAGATTTCGGGGTGGCCGTCACCGCGCAGATGACCGGCCAGCGTCCAGAGTTCTCCGGCCGCTGAGGCTCAGGGGATCGTCGGCTCAGGGCGGGATAGTCGGCACGTTGATGACCTGCGTCGGCGTGCTCTCCTCCTCGATATGCGGGCTGCCCATCCGCTCGATCGTCTTGACGAGCTGCTCGACGTTGATGGGCTTGAGCAGGATCGGCGGCCAGCCCCCAAAGGGCGGGTTGGGCGGGGACGTCGCCGCGCCGCTGAGGATCAAGACGCGCAGCTGGGGGTGACGGGCGCGCAGCTGACGATAGGCCTCAAACGCGCCGATCTTGGGCAGCGCGCTGTCAAGCAGCACCACGTCAGGTGGATCGTCGGCGACCAGCTTGAGCAGGGCCTCATGATCCTGCGCCGCGCGGACATGGTAGCCATGGCGGCCGAGGAGTGTCCCAAGGATGTCACGCACGGTGGACTGCCCATCGGCGAGGAGCACATCCAGCCCCTCGGTGGGCAAGGAGGGCGGCGACAGCTCCCGTGCGAGCGGGGCGGCCTCGCTCAGCGGCAGGTAGATGTGAAACGTGGTGCCCTGGCCCTCGACGCTGTCAACGTCGATGGCGCCGTGGCTCTCCTCGATGAACTTATAGACCACCGCCAACCCCAGCCCACTGCCGCCTCGCCGCCCCTTGGTGGAGAAGAAGGGCTCGAAGATGCGCTGGCGCGTCGCCGCGCTCATGCCCACGCCCGTGTCGCGGATCGAGACGCAGGCCAGCGGGCCTTGGCTGAGCCAGGGGAAACGCTTGTGCAGGCTCGGGCTCGTTGAGAGCGTCGTCACCCTCAGCTCGATGCGCCCCTCGCCCTCGATGGCGTCCCGCGCGTTGACGCCCATGTTCAGCAGCGCCCGTGACAGCTCGGTGGGATCAATCTCAATGAGCGTCGGCGTCGGCGCGGGGTAGACGACGCACTCGATCCCGCTGGGCAGGGCGTGCTTGAGCAGGGTGTATGTCTCCCCAACGGCCTCATTGAGATCGATGATCTGTCGGTTCTGCGCGCGCTTCTTACCCAAGGCCAGCAGCTGCTTGGTCAGATCAGCGCCGTGCTGACACGCGCCGCGGATATCCGCGAAGATCTTGTCGGTGGGATCTTCCGCCTCCAAGGCGAGGAGATCGACGCCGCCTCGGATCACCGTCAGGAGGTTATTGAAGTCATGGGCCAGGCCGCTGGCGAGCCGGGCGACGGCCTCCATCCGCTGGGCGCCGAGGAGCTGATCATGGAGCAGCCGCTGCTGGGTGACGTCGATGATGAAGCCCTGCACCCCGTTGAGGTGGGCGGGCAGCGGCTGGGTGTGTACCTCAAGGTGCTGGGGCGCGGGCTCCAGGCAGCTGAGGGCCACGCGACGCGCCGCCAACGTCACCCCGCTCAGCCCCAGCGCCTCACGCAGCGCCGCCTCATAGCGCCCCGCCCCCCAGCGCAGCAGCGCGCTGAGCTGTCGCCCCCCCACCATGGCCTCAAAGGCCCGGTTACAGTAGGTCAGCCGCCCCTCACGCACCAAGAAGATCCCCTGCGCGGAGTGCTCTGAGAGCACCCGAAACATCTCGTCCTTGATCTCCAAGCGACGCTGCTTCTCGCGCACCAGCGTCTCTTGGGCCTGGGTCATCGCCAAGAGATCCGTATACATCCGGTTGTTCTCAATGGCGATGATGGCTTGATCACACAGCATCTTGAAGAGGCTAAGCCGCCGCTCGCTGGGGATCTGCGGCTGGAACTGTGTGTCGAGGTAGATGAGCCCCCGCGCTTCGCCGTGGAGGGTCAAGGGGCCACAGATGACCTGGGACAGCGAGAGGTCAATCATGCTGTGCGTGGCGAGGCTGTTATCGATGATCTGGACCTCGCCGCTCTTGAGCGCCTCAAGGATGATCGACTCCGCCAGCTTGACCTCATCGATCAGCTCCAGGTTGCGCGCGACGCCCTCCTTAATCTGAAGCCGCCCATCTTGGACCAAGGCGATGAAGCCGCGCTGGGCCTTCATCAGCGCCATGATCTCATCCAGGAGCGCGCCGATGATCTCCTTGAGCGCGGCGTTGGAGTGCAGGGCGTGGTGCAGCGAGATGTAGGTCTGCTCGCCGTTCAGATCGCTGAGGTTCAGCCGCGCGCCAGACTCCTCCTCCAGGTAGAGCAGGCTGGCCCCCGCGCCCAGATCGATATAATCGCCGCTCCTGAGCGCCGCGTCGGTGATCTCTCGCCCGTTGACGCGGGTGTGGTTGGCGCTCTCCAGGTCTCGGATCTGAAAGCCCGCCCCCTCCCAGGTGAGCTGGGCGTGGAAGCGAGAGACGCGGATCGAGCTGAACCGCACGTCATTTTTACGATCACGCCCCAAGCGATAGATGGACTTCAAGAGCCGGATTTGGCCCGTAACGCGGTTGTCTTCGATCCGAAAGAGTTGGAACACCGCGCGTCACCCCTCGGCGAGTTGTGTCTCAAGGCTGTCGTCATCGTTGAGCAAGGTCAAGGACGTCATCAGCTGGGCGCTGCTTGAGGCGAAGGCGCGCTCTTGTGAGGCGCTGAGGTGCGGATCGGAGAGGGTCTGGCTGACGGCGCGCACGGCGCGCACCAGGCGCTCATACCCCAAGGTCTCAAAGGCCTCGCGCGCCTCCTCCAGCTCTGGGGCGGCCTCATCGGCGGTCTGCTCCAAGCGCGCCCGCTGCAAGGCGATCCAGCCACGCTGGATGGCGTTGCGCCCCTCATCCGCCAGTCGCGCCGCCTGCGTCAGCGCCGCCTTGGCCGCCTCGATCTCCCCCTGCTGGGCGGCGCACTCCGCCTCAAGGCGATAAAACTGGAGCCGCAGCAGCGGGTTATCGGCCTGCGTCGCCATCGCCTGACCCCGCGCCGTCAGGGCCCGCGCGCGGGGCGCCTCCCCCGCCGCCAGGTGCGTGAAGGCGAGGTAGATAAAGCCCTCCAGGTAGGAGTTATCCGGCCCGTCGGCCTCCTCCTCGCGCAAAAAGCCCTCAAGGTGTCGCTTGGCTTCATCCAGATCGCCCTTGGCCAGCGCGAGGCGACCCGAGAACAAGGCGCCCAGCCGCCGTTGATAGGGATCGGGGCTGGAGAAGAGGCGCGCGATGTGGGCGGCGGCGGGGGCGAGGTGGAAGGCGCCGAGGAGCCCATAGACCCAGGAGTGTGAGATCCAACACTCAAACCAGTACATACGACCCATCGCCGCCGAGGTCTGCTCGGCGACGGCCTTCCAGGCCTTGAGATCATCCATGCGGCCCGTGAAGCCCGCCCGCGCCCCCAGGGCGGTGCGGGTGTGCCAGAGGATCACCGGATCGGCGCGCCCCACCTCGGCCATCCGCGCCACCGCCTCGACGCGCGCCTCGTCCACGGGCAGCCCCAGGTAGGCATGGGCCTTCTCGCGCCAAAACAGCGCCCAGGCGTAGGGGTGAAAGCGGCCTGGCGCGTCGGCCTCGCTCAGCAGCCCCTCGAAGATCTCGATGGCCTGGGTGGACCAGCGCAGGCAGGCGCGCTGATCGCCCTCATACCAAGCCAAGAGGCAGGCGCCGACGCCGTAGAGCACCGCCCAAGGCTCCGTCCCCGCCGTGATCCCCACGCTGATCTGATCGAGGATCTGGTGCGCCTCGCCATAGCGCCCCGCGATGGTGTGGGTGATCATCGAAGACAGCGACAGCCCAAAGACGTCATCGCCGCGCTGGCGGTGGATGGCGATGGCTGACTCGAACCAGCGCAGGCAGGTCGGGGCGTCCTCCCAGACGGCGCCGGAGAGCCCCGCCACCTGATCATAGATGGCGAGGAGGGCGTCGGTGGGCTGGGGGCTCTGAGCCTCAAGGTGCCGCGCGGCGATCTTGAGGTGGGCGAAGGCCTCGCTCTCCGCCCCAAGGGCCAGCGCCTCGGTCGCCGCCGCTTGGGCGTAGTGGATGGCCTCCTCGGCGCGCTGGGCGTGGCTGAATTGGTAGGCCAAGGCGGGCAGATCGAGGGGCTGGGCCTGCGCCATATGGGTGGCGGCCCCCAGGTGCAGCGCGCGCGCCTCCTCGGGGCTGAGCCCCTCATAGATCAAGCGGCGCGCTTGGCTGTGTACGAAGTCCACGCCCCCCTCGACGCGCCGCAGCAGGTGGCGACGCTCCAGGCTTTGAAAGCCCTCCAGCACCGCGTCATCGCTCAGCCCGGCGATCAGCCCCAGATCCACCAAGGCGACAGGGCCGGTGAGGACCGCCGCAGCGGATAAGAGGCGGCGCGCTGAAGGCGAGGCCTGCGCGGCGCGCGCCCACAGCGCCTCGCCCAGCCGCTGAGGCAGCCCGTCGCTGGCGCTCAGATCCTCGGGGCAGGTGAACTGACCCTCCTGGCGCCCCAAGAGATCGTGATCCACGAGGGCGCGCAGCAGCTCATCGACGAAGAAGGCGTTGCCCCCCGAGCGTCGGTAGATCTCGTCGATGAAGGCCTCCGGCACCCGCGCGCCGGGGAGCATCGCCGTCAACAGCGCGGCGAGCGTCGCGCGATCAAAGGGCTCAAGATCAAGGCGCGTCGCCAAGCCCTCATCGACGATCTGCCACAGCGGCTGCTGCCCCTCCAGGCCCTCTGGGCGCAGCGCGCCGAGGAACAAGACCGGGGCGCCGCGCAGCGCGCGGATCAGCTCATTCCACAGCTTCAAGCTCGGGCCATCAGCCCACTGAAGATCATCGGCGCACAGGAGGACAGGCCGACCGAGGCGCTGGAGGGCGAGGATCAGGGCCTCCGCCGTCCACACCTCAACCTCAATGGCCGCGGATTTAAAGAGGGCGCGCGCCAAGGCGAAGGGGGCGTTGTGCCCCGCGCGCGCCGTGGCCGAGAGCACGTAGAAGCCCTGGGCCTGCGCCTCGACGCGCGCCTCCCTCAAGAGGCGGCTCTTGCCCACGCCAGAGTCCGCGCAGAGCAGCGCGGCGCTGCCCTGCCCCTCATCGAGCCGCTGGAGGGCCTCTGAGAGCGCCGCCCAGGGCGCCTCGCGGCCGATGAGGCGATGCGTGGAGAGGTAGCCCTTGCGCTGCGCCGCCGTCTCCAGCCCGAGGGGGCGGTTGAGGAGCGCCGAGAGATCGCGGGCCAGATCGGCGACGTCCGCGTAGCGATCCTCGGGGCGCTTCTCCAAGGCCCGGTGGATGATCTGGGTGAGGCCCCTGGGCAGATCCGGGCGCAGATCAGAGAGGAGGGGGGGCGGCTCGCTGAGGTGGGCCTGGATCAGCTCAGGGGTTTGCCCCACGAAGGGCCGCCGCCCTGAGAGCAGCTCAAAGCTGACGACGCCGAACGCGTAGAGATCGACGCCCTCGCGCAGCGTCTCCCAGCGGATGATCTCCGGCGCGAGGTAGGCGGGCGTGCCGCGCCGGTGCCCCTCATCGGCTTGCCCAATGGGGAACATCAAGCCCAGATCCATGACCTTGAGGCGCCCCTCGGCGGTGAGATAGAGGTTGTCGGGCTTAAGATCGCGGTGCAGCCAGCCACGGGCGTGGAGGAAGGAGAGGGCTTGAAGGAGCTGGGTGGCGATGCCCGCGTAGCCTTCGAGATCGAGCGGCCCCAGCGCGGCGAGGCTCTGCCCATCCACCCACTCCATGGTGAAGTATGGCTGGTGGGGGAAGCCGCCGAGATCATACGCCTCGGTGAAGTGGGGGTGGCGGATGGCGCTCATCCGCCGAAACTCATCGCGGAAGAGCAGCTGGGCGTCGGGGTTGGTCCGCAGCCGGCTGGAGAGGCGCTTGAGGGCGCAGACGCGGCCCGTGGCGTGATCGAGGGCGCGGTAGACGACCCCCATCCCCCCGCGCCCCAGCTCCGCCAGCAGCTCATAGCGCGCGTCAAATAATCGGCTCATTGCTCCCCCCATCACCTACACGAATCGCGCTCCGAATCTAGCGCCCCCAGGGAGAAAAAATAAGAGGTTAACGCCGAGGGGCGCGCGACCTCACCGCGACGATCTATCTTGTCAGCGACGCATAGACTCTGGAGAGCGCGATGATGAAGAGGAGAGCGCTGGGCCGCGCGCTGCGAGGCGGCCTGCTCATCTTGGCCTTGGGCTGCGACGACGGGGCGACGGACGTGACGACGCTGGATGTGAGCGTCGATCAAGGCCCATCAACGATCGACGCGCGGGCGGAGACGGACCGCCGTGTCATCGACGACGCCCTGCCGATTGAGGACGCCCTGCCGATTGAGGACGCCCTGCCGATTGAGGACGCCCTGCCCATCGAGGACGCCCTACCGATTGAGGACGCGCTGCCGATTGAGGACGCGCTGCCGATTGAGGACGCGCTGCCGATTGAGGACGCGCTGCCGATTGAGGACGCGCTGCCGATTGAGGACGCGCTGCCGATTGAGGACGCCTTGCCCATCGACGCCGCGCCGGACGCGATCATCGACGCCTTGATCAACCCATGCCCAGACGGTCGCTTCCCTGAGCCGGAGATCTGCGACGGTGAGGACAATGACTGCAACGGCGCCGTGGATGACGGCCTGGGCCTCGCCGACGCCTGCGATCCGCCGGGGCGCTGCGGCGTCGGCTTCATCGAGTGCGATGAGCAGGGCGGGGTGCGTTGCAGCACAGGCCCCAGCGGCAGCCTGAGCCAAGCCATCGAGGAGACGTGCAATGGGCTCGACGATGACTGCGATGATGAGATCGACGAGGCGCCCGAGACGCTGGCGGTGCCTTGCTACAGCGGCCCCCCCCAGACGCTCGGCCACGGCGCGTGCCAGGGCGGCTTTCGCCCCTGCGAGGCGGGCCGCCTCGGCGCCTGCGTCGATGAGATCCTGCCCAGCGCCGAGCGCTGCGATGGCATCGACAATGACTGTGATGATGAGATCGACGAAGGCTACACCCCGATTACGCGCTGCGGCCAAGGCGTCTGTAGCCAGACGGCGACGCCCTCTCGGTGCGTCGATGGCGTGGAGATCGAGTGCCAGCCAGGCCCCCCCCAGGGCGATGACGAGGACTGCGACGGCGTGGATCAAGACTGCGATGGCGTCGCCGATGATGGCTTCACGCCGGACGAGCAGTGCGGCGAGGGGATCTGCCGCGCGCAGGCGAGGCCGTCGAGCTGCGTCAGCGGCGTCTTCACCCCCTGCGCTCCTGGGATCGGCGCGCTCAATGACGCCAACTGCGATGGGATCGACGGCGACTGTGATGGTCAGGTGGATGAGGATTACTTGCCCGACGCCCAGTGCGGCCGGGGGGTCTGCCGCCAGACAGCGACGCCCTCAAGCTGCGTCGATGGCGTGGAGATCGCGTGTCAACCCGGCCCCGCCGCCGCCGAGGATCTCTGCGACGGGCTGGACAATGACTGCGACGGCGAGATCGACGAGGATCACCAGGATGAGCCCTGCGGTGAGGGCGTGTGCGTGCGCACCTCCAGCTGCGTCTATGGGCGCCTCAACGCCTGCGAGCCCGCGCGGCCGGAGTTTGATCTGGATCTGCGCTGCGATGGGATCGACGAAGACTGCGATGGCCTGATCGACGAGGACTACGCCCCCACCCTCACCTGCGGCGTCGGCGCCTGCCGCGCCACGGCCACGCCCTCGGCCTGCGTCGATGGCGCCGAGATCCCCTGCGCGCCGGGGGCGCCCGAGGTCCAACAAGACCTCACCTGCGATGGCGTTGACGATGACTGCGACGGCCTCGCCGATGAGGACATCCCCCAGGTCATCGAGGACACCTGCGATGGCGTCGATGATGACTGCGACAACCTCATTGACGAGGACGTCACCCCCTTCAGCGGCCCAGAGCTGCGGCTCACCCACGCGGCGGAGAGCTCTTCCACGCCGCGCGTCAGCGCCCATGACGGCGGCTTCCAAGTGGTCTGGTCGGACGCCATGCTCAGCGAGGGGCTGCGCGACGCGCGGATCTACTTCCAAGCGCGGGATCTCAACGGAGCTGAGCGCGTCGCCGCGCGGCCGATCTCCGCGCTGGGCGGCGATCACTACGAGCCCGACATCGCCTGGGGCGCCGAGGGCGGGCTGGTGGCTTGGCACACCTTCCGGGGCAACGCCCAGATCGTCTATCGCCGGATCGACGCCGACGGCGTGGGGCTGGCCGATGAGCGGCTCTTGGCCACGCAGGAGGACGCCCGTAACCCTCGCCTCGCCTACAACGACGGGATCTACGGCCTGATCTGGGTGGGGCGAGACGCCCAAGATCAGCAAGACATCTACTTCGCCCGTGTCGATGAGCAGGGCGCGCTGCTGGGCGAGCCCTTGCTCATCAGCGCCCGCCCGGTGGGCGTCAGCGGCCAAGCCTCGGTGCCCAACATCGCGCCAGCGGGGGCGGGCTTTGCGGTGATCTACGCCGATCTCGCCGACAACGACGTGGACGTCTACTTTCAGCGGATCAACGCCCAAGGGCAGCTCGACGGCGCGCGGATCGCCGTCTCTGATGGGCCGCGCTCCTCCAACTTCCCCAGCCTCGTCGCCGTGGAGGGGGGCTTTCTCGCCGCTTGGTATGATCTTCGGGACGGCAACAACGAGATCTACGCCGCGCGGCTGGACGCCCAAGGGCGCAAGGTCGGCGAGGATCACCGCGTGACCAACACGCCGCTCTCCTCGACCAACCCCAGCCTCTATAGCAGCGGCGTAGGCGTCGGCGTGGTCTGGCAGGAGCTGGTGCGGGTCAACAACCACGAGATCATCTTTACCTGGCTGGACGCCCAGGGCGCGCCGTTGGGCGGCGCCCTCCAGCTCAGCGACGCCGACGGCGGCTCCTTCGCCCCGCACCTCACCTACAGCGGCGGGCGCTTCTTCAGCGCGTGGTACGATCTCCGCGACGCCACCAACCGTGAGATCTACGGCATCATCGGCGCGTTCGGCTGCCCCCCCGCCCCCTAAAATAAAACTCAAAAAGTGTTTGATCCGCGCGGGCGTCATGTCTCTTACAGGGAGAAGCTCTCCTGTGGAGGTGTAGAGATGACGCGCATCATCGCGCTCCTTGGATTATCGCTGCTGATCAGCGGCTGCGTCGTGAACGAAGAAGAGGGCGCCGCGGACGCGGGCGCTCAGCAAGTTGATCTGGGCGTCGAGCCGGACGCCGTGCCCGACGATAGGTTGCCCGACAATGGGTGGTTGGAGGAGCCCGACGCGGGCGGTGAGGCGGGGGGCGCTGGCGAGGCGGGCGCGGGCGGTGAGGCGAGCGTTGGGGGCAGCGGCGGCGGCGACTGGGCGG
>JAHJCH010000146.1 GCA_018813065.1 Myxococcota bacterium | reverse complement strand
TCCAATCCGCGCGCATCGAGCTTGTATGGAATGCCCTCTCTCCGGCCTTCCGCCAGGAGGTCTTTGTTGATGAGGATCCTGGCCGCCTCAAGCCCAGGAGCTTGGCTGCGTAGCTGTATCCGCGATTGCGGAGACACACCCTCGGTCAGACCTGCCCGGAGGCTGCGTGAGCCCGTGCCCCTTTTCTGCACCGCGCCCCTGCCGAGCCGAGTTGCAGCGAGAGTCCAGCTTTTCAACAACCCCAACCGCATCTCCAGCGAACTGATTGTCTTGCCTCCATGACCTCCTCTTTCGCGATAAACTACCCTCAGAGAGTAATCTTTTTATATGAAAGTGTTTTATTATCAATCGAGTAGGTTTCAATTTTCCCAGTAATCGGCAAACTATTTTTCTTACATGACCCAGATGTTGGAATCGCGATAAAATTTGGCCAATCATGTCCTCTATAAACAGTATTTAAAACGATATTAGTGTAGTCTTGATCTTCATTGAAACCACAATTGTCGTAACCCATTGATATTGGCCCTAATTTAATAATTTTTTTAGAAGTTTTTCTGTTTTTATCCAGATTTGAATAAAAATCAGCGTAAAATTCACTAGATCCCTGAGCAGTATAGCTCGACTCACATTTAAAAATGAGCCTCCCCTGACCAAAATGGATAAATTTCATATTGTGAGCACATGCGAGTTCTGAAAATTCGCCTGATGCATCTAAATCAATCCCAGAAGAAACCAATATCCATTTGTTATCTTTCCTTTCTACGAGAGCCATCGCCATCGATGGGAGGCAAGCATGGCATGACATTTTTTCAGTTTGACCGATGGGGGCCTCAAATATCTCGATGATGATAAGCCCCATCAAGTTTTCGAAAAATTCAATTCGAACACTGTGAAATGCAACAATATTAGCAATTTTCTGCTTATCAATTCGAATTTGGTTTTTTATAAGTTTCCCTTTTGGCCAAATTTCTTTAAGGATTGACGATTTCTCGAAACAGAGGCTTTTATGCGCTTCAATCGGGCAAATTAAAGGTGAGTCTTGATATTCTGCAAAAGATATATTGGTTAGTCCCAATAAAATCGAAAATATTAACATATTCATTCTTAAAAAATAAATTATTTTATATTTATATTCTATTTCCATTAGAGGACTGTAATGAAATTCGTGGAAACGCTCTGAGAATCGTTGATTCAAGCGCTTCACATTAAAGTCTTGTAATCGCACAGTGTCCCCATTTTCTGCTGGTTTTGACACCTCGAAGATAGATCTCCCGCTTCCCCAACTCAAGCAGAATTTTTGGTTGGACTTGCTACGCTTGATTGGACACCCCAGACCAGGTGAAGATCCCCGGCGCGAGGAGGCCTGGAGATGGAAAAAAAGAAGCGACCAAGATGCGAGTTCAAAGGCGAAGCCGTCAAGTTGGCACTCAAGCAAGAAGTAAAACAACAGAAAAAGAAAACAAATGCAAAAAAACTATTTTCAGCAGTATGTATACTCGCTTATTATTTAATGGGATGTTCCACAAATGGACTAATGTCATATAAGAGTAAGCTATATTTAGATCCAGAGAAATTTCTTTGTAGGACAGACTATAGGATGATATTAAAACCATTTTATTTTGAAAGGTATTCATCAAATGTAGATATGATTGATAAATCATTAGAAATTTTAAAAGGCAGTGATAGACAATATGGTTTTGAGTGTAAGCTCAACTCAATGCTTTTTCTCTCAACAACAAATAACAGATCAAATTTAGAATTTTTGATCGATAAATTTGAAGAATCTTATGACGATAAAGAAAAAATAAAGAATTGCTCCGAATGTAAAAATTACATAAATGCCATTGGATTTTTCGCTAGATTTTCAACCAATATAACAGACAAAAACCTTGTTTTTAATAAATTAATTCGACTTGCCAACAAAAATACATGGATTACACTTTGGAAGCTAAATGAGAAGAATATTTCTCGCAAGGATAAACTTTTAATCATTAATTTAATCCACTTTACTCTATATGCCTTAAGCTTTTCTGGTTCAAATGAAGCG
Source organism: Myxococcota bacterium (assembly GCA_018813065.1). Classification (GTDB taxonomy): domain Bacteria; phylum Myxococcota_A; class Bradymonadia; order UBA7976; family UBA1532; genus JAHJCH01. Next base: position 5,703 of record JAHJCH010000146.1, on the reverse strand, counting down.
ATTACATACTTTAACAATGCTAAAAATTTAAGCGCGATTGAAATGATTGAGAATTATGGTGTAACTCCACAAGAAAAACTTTTTGAGTTTTTAATAGAAATTACTAAAGCTAGAACGTATGAAGATTTAAGAAAAGCTGAAGCAAATCATATGAATGAATACGAAAAAGATTCTCTATCAGCAGGGCAAAAGCGCCAGCGGCGCCGCGTTATAGGGCGCTAGGGCCAGTGGGCGCGGAACTGCTTGAAGAGATCCAAAGGCAGCGCGGGCGCCACGCGACCATAGCGACCGATCATCGTCTCGGCGGCGAAGAGGGCGTTGAGGATCGCCTCCTCCGTGGCGTCGATGGTGGCGACATAGAGCGGGTTGATCGCCCGATCCGCTAAGACGTCCCAGCTGTAACGCAAGACCGCAGAGGAGCGCGGCACCACGTTCTTGGTGGAGAAGGCTAAGACAATCTCGCCCGATCCGTGGTTGGCCGTTGAGCCGCAGCGGCCAATCCCCAACGCCGCCCGCTTGGCGATGCGCCCAAGCTGATGCGGCGTCAACGGCGCGTCGGTGGCCACCACGCAGATGATGCTGCCGTAGTTGACCCGCCGCTTCTCCACCTCCTCCCAGCCCTGGCGCTCCAGGTAACGCCCAAAAGGCAAGCCATCAACCCGCAGCTGGTTGAGCGTGCCAAAGTTGGAGAGCACCAACACGCCCACCGTAAAGCGATCATCGCCGATCTCAATCACCCGTGATGAGGTGCCAATCCCCGCCTTGAGATCGCAGGTGATCATCCCCGTGCCCGCCCCCACGTTGCCCTCCGGCACTCTCCCCGAGGCGGCGGCGTTGATCGCCTGTTGCACATGCCCAGGCCGGATGTGCTGGCCTGAGACGTCGTTGAGCCAGCTGTCATCGCACTCGCCGACGATGGGGATCACCACGTCGTGGTCATCGCCGATCTCCGCGTGGCGGTTGAGCATGTAGTCCACCACCCCCCGCGAGCAGGTGCCCACCGACATGGTGTTGGTCAACGCGATGGGCGTCTCAATCAAGCCCCACTCATGGACCTGCGTGATCCCCGATAGCTCCCCCGCGCCGTTGAGCACAAAGGCGTTGCCCAGGACACGCTCATGAAAGATGCGCCGCTCATTGGGCATGATCACGGTCACGCCCGTGCGCGCGGGGGTGTCTCCGTCTGAGATCAACGTGGCGTGGCCCACCAGCACGCCCTCCACGTCGGTGATGGCGTTGTAGGGCCCCGTCGGCAGATCGCCGATCATGACCCCGTGGTCTCGCGCGCGTGTCCTGGCCATTTAAGCTCCTGGCTGATTGATGCTCACGACGCTCTAGCGTCCCCCTGCGCGCGCTTGGTGAAGACGACGCACCGCAGGGGCCATGATCGCGGCGATCAGCGCCGCGTGATCCAGCCCCGCCGCCTCCGCCGCCACGCACAGATCAGAGAAGCCTGGGCTGAGCCCCGGCAGCGGGTTGCACTCGATAAAGTTGGGCTCGCCGTCGGCGTCAAGGCGCAAATCCACGCGCCCCACGTCACGACAACCCAAAGCCTCAAAGCTGGCCAGCGCCACCGCCCGCAGCCGCTCCGCCAACGCGTCGTCGATCCGCGCCGGCACGTCGAAGGAGACGCTGAGATCGGCCTCTGTCTTGTGCTCATAGGAGTAGATCGGCAACGAGGCGGCCTCGGCGTGGAAGCGCACCTCCATGATCGGCAGCGTCTGCGGCGCCTCATCGCCCAGGATGCCCACCGTAAACTCCCGACCCGGCAAAAACTCCTCGACCAAGCCCGCCGCGTGGTAGCGCTGGTGCAGCGCGTCGAGCGCCTCGGCGAGCTCGGCGGCGTCGCGCGCCACCGAGGTCTGGCTGATGCCCTTGGAGCTGCCCTCGGCGTTGGGCTTGACGATGACAGGGAACCTCAGGTCCGTGGGGCTGGGCTGGCCCGGCGCGATGAGCGCCCAGCGCGGCGTCAAGACCCCCGCCTCGCGGACCAGCCGCTTGGCCAAGCCCTTGTCCAGCGTCACCGCCAAGGCCGCCGCGTCGCTGCCCGTGTATGGGATGTCGAGCAGCTCCAGCAGCGCCGGGATCTGCGCCTCGCGGCTGCGCCCACGCAGCCCCTCGGCGATGTTAAACACCAAGTCCAGATCCAAATCGCTCAGCAGCCGAGGCAGATCGGGCGTCGCTTCCAGCGGGATCACCTCGTGGCCCAGCCGCGCGATGGCTTGGCCGATGGCCTCGATGGTGCGCGGTGAGTCAAACTCCGCGTCCTCGTCGTTGCCGCTGCGGGGATCGACGCGGCGGATGTTGTAGGCGAAGCCCACGCGCAGGGGGCGGGTCTGGTGCGGCGCGTTGGGGCGGACACGCTGGCGCCGGATCGCGCTCTCTAAGATCGCCGCCAAGACGTCGCTGTCCTCGCTCAACCCCTCCAGCTTGGCCGCCTGATAGAGCGAGGCGCCCGGCTCCAGGCTGGGCAGCGCGTTGACCTCGATGAAGTAGATCTCCCCCTCGTCGGTGACGCGGAAGTCGGCGCGGCCCAGATCGCGCACGTCAAGCTCACGCATCACCGTGGCGGTCAGCGCGCGCAGGCGGGCGATCACCTCCGAGGGCAGATCGGCGGGGGCCTGGACTTGGACACGATGCGGTTGATCGTTCTTGAGCACGTAGTCATAGATGGCGTGGCCTGGCTCGACGCCCTCCACCTCAAGGTGATAGGTGGCGGGGCTGAGGACGCCCAGCGTCTCCAGGTAGGGCACCGTCACGTCCTGGCCAATGATGAACTCCTCCACCAACACGCCGGTCTCATAGCGCGCCAGCGTCGCCTCAACCAAGGCGCGCAGCGCCTGCTCGTCGTAGACGACGCTCTGGGTCGTGACGCCCTTGGAGCTGCCCTCGAAGTTGGGCTTGACGATCAGCGGGTAGCGCAGATCCAACGACGCGGTGTCAAGCGGGCGCTCGGCGTCCAAGAAGGCCCAGCGCGGCGTGCGCACGCCCGCGCGCTGCACCAAGAGCTTGGTGGCCTGCTTGTCGAGCGTGACGCTGCAAACATGGGCGCCAGAGCCGGTGAAGGGCAGCCGCAGCTGCTCAAAGAGCGCAGGGTAGAACGCCTCACGGAAGCGGCCATGATCGCCCTCGGCGGTGTTCAAGATCAAATCCGGCCGCAGCGTCTCAAGCCGGGCCACGAGGCGAGAGATCGGCCCCGAGACGTCCACAGGGTGGACCTCATGGCCGAGCTGGCGGAGCAGATCGCTGAGCGCATGGACGGTCTCAGCGGAGTCGAACTCGGCTTGGGACTCGTCGTTGGACAGCTTCAAGTTATGAGTGAAGGCGATCCGCATCGGTCTTCCTCCAGGAAGGCCAGGGACCTCAGCGTGAGATTTGGGGCGAAGAGGTCCATCCCCGCTGAGGACTTTTCAGCGGCCCGTATAGCGGCAAAGGGGGGCTGAGGCGAGGAAAAAAACGAGACGCTTAAAATGAGGTTAACTGCCTAATTTAAAAGTATTTTTTTAAACATACCCGCGACGCGCTGGCCTGTGATGCTGCGCGGCGTCGGCGTGGGTGGGGCAAACCGCCCCAGCGGCGCGCATCGCCCCACCCGCGCGGCCCTGATTTTCGGGCGATGCTGTAGATTATCTCTATTAAAATTAAGCAGTTACCGGCGCGCTCGGCGCGCGGCACGCCCTTCGCAGAATGGGTTGAGTATGCGCGTTGGCGCCCATCAGGAGTGAGTCAAATGACCTCGACGCGATCCCGCATGGGATACGGCCGCACAACAACCTTAGGGCGTGGTGAAGGCGAACCCAATGGGGTTGCTCGCCACGCCCTCAATGGCCTCTGTCAGACCTGCAATCACGCCCACGGCTGCGCGCTCAACCCCGAGGGTGTCGTCGTGCTCAGCTGTGATGAGTTCAACGACGTTGGCCCTGTGGGGATGTGGACCATCCCCGCCCCCGCCCCGGTCGCCGTCGAGGCGCCCCCCAGCCTTGGGCTGTGCGGCGACTGCGCGCGCGCTGAAAATTGTCATCTCCCCCACGCTCAACAGGGCGTTTGGCATTGCGCCGAATACCGCTGAAGAGTACAAGCCCAGTCCCCGTGTGCTGAGGTTCGTCCGATGATCACCATGCATGCCTATCCCGCCCGCGTCCTTGAAGATCTAAAGCGTCGCATCCCCTGGGAGGCAGAGTTCCTTCAGGCGGTTGAGGAGGTCTTCCTCTCCCTCTCCCCCGCCCTCGCCGCCGATCCGATCTATGAATCCGAGCGCATCCTTGAGCGGATCGTGGAGCCTGAGCGTGTCTTGGGCTTCCGCGTCGTCTGGCTCGATGATCGCGGGCGCATGAACGTCAACCGTGGCTACCGCGTGCAGTTCAACAGCGCCCTGGGCCCCTACAAGGGCGGCCTGCGCTTCCACCCCTCTGTCAGCCTCAGCGGCCTGAAGTTCTTGGGCTTCGAGCAGACCTTCAAGAACGCCCTGACGGGGATCTCCATGGGCGGCGGCAAGGGCGGCTCGGACTTCCAGCCCAAGGGCCGCTCCGACGCCGAGATCATGCGCTTCTGCCAGAGCTTTATGACCGAGCTTTATCGCCACATCGGCCCGGACACCGACGTGCCTGCGGGTGACATCGGCGTGGGTGGCCGCGAGATCGGCTATCTCTTTGGTCAGTACAAGCGCCTGTCCAACACCTTCAGCGGCACGCTGACGGGCAAGGGCCTCAACTGGGGCGGCTCCCGCCTGCGCCCCGAGGCCACCGGCTACGGCGTGACCTACTTCGCCGAAGAGATGCTCAAGCTTGAGGGCCAAGGCATCGCGGGCAAGACCGTGACCGTCTCGGGCTTCGGCAACGTGGCCTGGGGTGTGGTCAAGAAGGTCACCGAGCTGGGCGGCAAGGTCGTCACGCTCTCTGGCCCCGACGGCTTCATCTACGATCCCGAGGGCGTCAGCGGCGAGAAGATCGAGTACATGCTGCGGATGCGCCTCAGCGGCCGCGATGAGGTGCGCCCCTACGCCGAGGAGTTCGGCGTCGAGTTCTTCCGCCGCGAGCGCCCCTGGAAGATCGCCTGCGACGTGGCCTTCCCCTGCGCGATCCAGAACGAGCTTGAGCTGGCCGACGCGCAGATGCTCATCAACAACGGCTGCCGCTATGTGGTTGAGGGCGCCAACATGCCCACGACCAACGAGGCCGTCGCTGCGCTGCAAGCGGCGGGCGTCCACTTCGCGCCGGGCAAGGCCGCCAACGCGGGCGGCGTGGCCGTCTCTGGGCTGGAGATGGCCCAGAACCGCGAGGGCCGCGCCTGGAGCGCCGACAAGGTCGATGAGTCCCTGCACACCATCATGCGCCAGATCCACACCATCTGCGTGGAGGCGGCGGCGCGCTACGGCCAAGAGGGCGACTATGTCGTCGGCGCCAACATCGGCGGCTTTATGCGCGTCGCCGAGGCGATGATCGACCAAGGGGCGGTTTGATCCCGAGCCCCCCGCGCCCCGCTCAGCGCCTCGCCTTTCATGATCTCGCCCGCGCTCTCCTGCGCGCCGCCAACCGACACGGTGAGCGCGCCGCGCTGCTGCGGGCCCTCTCCGCGTTGATCCTCGACTTCACCCAAGCCCGCGCGCTGACGATCCTCTTCGAGGACGGCCCAGGCCGTTATCGTTGGCGCCTTGAGGCGGGCGGCGGCGCGCCGCTGCACCGTCGAGGGGCGCGGGGGCGCGCG
>JAHJCH010000145.1 GCA_018813065.1 Myxococcota bacterium | reverse complement strand
GGCGGCGGCGCGCCAGGCGCCCCACCCAGCGGCTGCGCGATCCCAGAGACGATCAGCGCGCACAGCTCACGAAAACAACGCTCGCGATCAGGCGCCTGGCGGCAGGCCTCACGCACCCAAAAGCGATGCCCCAAGGCGGCGCGCAGGTTGGGCTGCGGGAACACCTGATCATAGAAGCCCCCCAGGGCGCTCAAGCGCGCGCCTGGCGTGAGCTGATGATCGGCGAAGCTGGTCAAGAACCCCTTGAGCGTGGGCGGTGGCAGCGCGCGGGCGATCCCCTCGATGAGCAGCTCGCTGAGATCAATCGGCGTCAGCTTGGGGTTGGCCACCAGCGGGCGCTCATCAAAGCTGTACTCAAGCTCCGGCCAGGTGAAGATCCCCAAGAAGCTGGGGCGCAGCAGGCTTTGGCTGATGTTGCGCAGGCGCTCTTGTGCCACAAAGCCATGCGCGATCAGGTGCTCTTTAAGCGACTCCTCGGGCTTAAGCTGCGCTTCCAGCTCAACCCGCTCTGTGGACGAGATTAAGCCGCTGTTGACTAAGAGCCCTAAGAGGTGAGGACGAGTAAGGCTTGATTCAATCTCAAAGGCGTTGCCAGAGATGATCTGCGCCCGAACCTGAGCCTGCTTATGCTCAAAGAGCAGCTCACCGCTCATTCGTCGTTCAGAGACGCTGCGCAGCATCCCAAAGAGCTTTAGGGGGGACAGTGAGCCGCGCTTTACCGCCATCGTGGAACCCACCTCGTGGAGTTGCGCCCCGCGCTCATCGGACGAGGAGGCCGCGGAGCAAGAGCGTGTCGAGGGTCTCTCGCCGCAGAGGAGTGTAGCTCATCTCCTCTAAAATCCAAGCGAGATCCCCGACCCGCATCCAAACCCCCTCGGGGCGGTCTTTCTTAGGCGGTGGCGGCATCGGCGAGAAGATCAAGCACCGCCCCGAAGGCCAAGCGGCCTCAGGATCGAGCCGTGAGAGGCGCACACGGCGGTGAGCCAGGGCGGAGGCGAGGAGCTGGCGCAGCAGGGCCTCCTCCTCCGCCGCCGCCGCCTCATCCTCTGAGGTCTGCGCGCGCCAGAGCCAGCGCGTCTCCACCGCCCGCGCGCCGAAGATGTCGCTGAGATCACGCTCCAGGCGCAGCAGCACCCCCTCCACCAGCGTCAAGGTCTGGGCGGGCAGCCCCTTGTGCTTATGGCGCAGCCGCGCGGGCTGATCGATGACAAAGGTAAAGACCCGGCGGGCCTCAAGCAGCGGGCTGTCATCGCGGGTGTAGTACAGCAGCTCGCCCAGCACATAGCGCAGATCAAAGAGGTCAAGCCCCCCGCCGATCTCGGTGTCCACATAGGCCACCTCGCTGCGCACGAGGTTCTCCATCCGCCCTTGGCTGCTCAGCGCGTCGAAGCCGCCCGCCGGGAAGTGATCGCTGTCCTTGTCCTCGACGGGGATCTCCTGAGCCAGCCGCTTGAGGCGCCCCGCGATGGCGACGTGGACCGGCGGCAGCGCGTCGCGGACCGCCTGGAGCGCGCGCAGCGCCAGCCGCGTGGACTCCAGGGGCAGCGCCGCGAAGCGCTCCAGCTCCCAGAGATCGGCCAAGGAGAAGAGGGGGCCGCGCGGCAGCGCCTCGATGGCGGTGTCGCGGATCTCAAAGGCGAAGCGGCGCCAGGCCTCATCAGGCGGCGCCGCCGCGCGCAGCCCTTCGACGATCTCCGCCTCCAGCTCCCTCAAGAACGCCGCGTTGCCGATCAAGAGATCCGCGCCTCGCAGCGGCGCCTCCAAGGCCAAGCGCAGCGCATACGCGATGGCCGCGTCTCGCAGCTCCGCCGCCAGCCCGTTGATCGCCGCCGAGGCCTGCAACACCCGCTCATCCAAGAGCCACCGCCCCAGCGCTTGATCCTCATAGGCCAGGCGCCCCGCGCGCTCCTCCTCGGGCCAGGCCCCCAGATCCTGCGTCGAGCGCAGCCGAAAGCGGGCGCCGTGCAGCAAGAGGAAGCCGAGATCATGGACGAAGACGAAGGGGAGGTGATCCGCCCCCTCGGCCCAGAGGCGCCGCAGCCAGCCCAGGGCGCGCGGCGCCGCCTCGTCGATGGGCACCTGCGCGCCAAAGGTGTACGCGGCGGCGCAGAGGGCCGTGACGCTGTCGGCGCGCCGCAGCAGCCGCACTCAGCCGGCCTCTAGGCCCAAGAGCGCGTGGACCTTCTCATAGACGAGGTTAAGCTCATGGCGCTGATTGGCCGCGTAGCTGAGGATCTTGAGGTCTTGGCGGGTCACCGCGCCGCCGTGGCTGAGGAAGGCGGCGGCGCGGATCAGCTTGTAGAGCTTCACCACCTTGCGATCGCTGATATAGATCTTGTCTTCGGCCTCCAGCACCCGCGTCAGGCGTCGAAACTCGGCGAAGAGGGCGGGGGGGAAGAAGTGCTCGCGCTGCGTGGCCGTCTCCTCGGCGAAGGTCAGCTCCATGTAGCGCTTGAACTTCAAGAAGTCATCCAGGCGCGCCGGCCCGCTCGCCCAGGGCTTGCGCCCCACCGCCCGCAGCGCCTCGCCGCGCATCCCCGCCTCGACCAGCGCCCCGAAGTGGCGCTCTTGGACGGGGCGCGTCTCCACCTTGAGCACGAAGCGATCAGCCAAGGCTTGCAGCTCCGTCTGCTCGGGGATCTCGTTGGTGGCGGCGAAGAGGAGGCGCATCGCCACGGGCGTCGGCGCGCCGTCCTGATAGAACTTACGCTCGTTGATGATGGTCAAGAGCGTGTTGAGGATGGCGCTGTTGGACTTGAAGATCTCATCGAGGAAGACCACCCGCGCCTCGGGCAGCATCCCCTCCGTGCGGCGCCGAAAGCGCCCCTCCTTGAGCCGCCCGATGTCGATGGGGCCGAGGATCTCGCTGGGCTCGGTGAACTTGGTGAGCATGTACTCAAAGTAGTCCTCCGCGCCCAGGCCCATGGCCTCGACGAAGCGCAGGACGAGGTCGCTCTTGGCCGTGCCGGGTGGCCCGACGAAGAGGAGCGGCTCGCCCACCGCCGCGCAGAGGGTGGCTAAATCGATCTCGCGATCGCGGGCGACGAACCACCCCTTGAGGGCCTCACCGTGGCGGGCGATGCGGCCTCGGATGTCGTCGATCTCGTCCTCCAGCTCATCGCGGAGCCAGTCAGTCACACACACCTCCAATCGGCGAGGAGCTGCCTGCGGATCGCCTGCTCCTCCAGCTCAAGCCACAGCTGCACTTGGCGGTTCTTAAACCGCGCGTTGTCTGAGAGCGCCTCGACGAGGTGCTCGATGAGCAAGACCTTGTGGGCGTCGAAGTAGACGCGGCTGGAGAAGACATCGCGGAAGAGATCGAGGCGGGCCAACAAGCGCAGGGCGGGGTCGAGGCGCAGGCTGGGCGCCCAGCCCTGGAGGGTCAGCGAGGCGCGGCGGGCCGCCTCATAGCGCGTGACCAGATCCAAGGGCTCATCGAGGATGGACCTCAGCGCGTCATTGAGCAGCGCCTCAGCCTCCGCCGCGTCGCCGAGGAGCGCGTAGCCATCGGCGATAAAGATCCGCAGCGCCACGGCCCCCTTCTGCGTCGGCTCCACGCGGGCGCAGCGCTCAAAGAAGGCGCGGGCGGGCGAGGCGGCGCCGACGCGGCGCAGGGCCGCCAGGGTCGGCGTCAGCAGCTTGAGCAGATCGCCCACGCGCATCTGCTCGGCCAGCGCCGCCAAGGCGTCGAGGGCCTGATCCACGGCGGCGCTGTCATCCAGGGCGGCGGCGGCGGTGACGATCTCGGCCCAGATCTCCGCTTGATGGGCGGGGATGGTGCAGTCGCGGCAGGCCTGGCGCAGCAGCGGCAACATGGCCTCGATCTCGGCCTCATCCCCCAAGCGCAGCGCCGCCTTGAGCAAGCTCCGCCCGCTCCAGGCCCGCTCCCAGTCAAAGGCGGGGCTGTGGACGGGCCGCGTGGGGCTGAGGATCTCCGCCAATCGCGCGCTGGGCCGCGCGCCTTGATCCGCCAGCAGCGCCTCGATCCACCGGGCGGGGGTGCGCTTGACCACGGGGGGCTCACCCAGCCAGCCCGAGCGGTGGCGCAGCACGTCGAAGGCGCGGCGCTCATGGGCGGTCATTGGCCCCAGCTCCACGTCCCGCGCCTCGGTCAGCTGCGCCAGGTAGGCGCGCAGGGCCGCGCGCACGGGGGGATCGTGGACGGGCAGCTCCTCCTCCACCTCCAAGGTCAGCCGCCGCGCCAGATCCAGCGCGCCGACGCGGGCAAAACCCACGGCGAAGATGGCGCGGTACAACGCCGACTGGACCTCAAGCACCTCCAGGGTGGGGGCGAGCTGCGCCCAGAGCGCCTTGAGCCCCTGGCCTTGATCGCCCACCACCGGGGAGGCGCCGTCGAGGGCCAAAGCCACCTGCACGAAGCGCGGGGCGTCCACGCCCGCCTTGAGCCCCTCGGCGTTGAGCCGCCCCAGGGTCTGCTCCTTGGCCCGCGTCAGCGCCAGCTTGTCCTCCTGCTCCAAGGCCCCCGTCGCCCGCGTCATCCAGTCCAGGCGCGTGCTCTGGACGACGGCGGGGCTGTCAAAGAGCGCCTCGATCTGCGCCGTCAGCCCCTCCAAGACCGGCGCGCCGCTGAGCAGATCGGCGATCAGGCGCGCCCCGACATAGCCGGACTCATGGGGGCTGAGGTGCTCGCGGGTCGCCAGCTCAAGGTGCGCCTCGCGTTCATCCTCGATCCCCGCCCCGCGCGCGCGCAGCGCCGCCAGCGTCGAAGCCACCTCCGGCGCCCTTGGCCCATAAAACAGCCCCGCCTCCAAGCAGGCCGCCGCGTCCTCCAGCTCATTAAGCCGCGCCAGCAGCGCCCCCAGCTCCAGCCAGACCGCCGGATCGGCGCAGCCCCCCGCCTGCACCTGCGCCTTGAGCGGCAGGGTGGCGGCGAAGAGGGCCTGGGTGTCCTCATCGACCGCCGCCGCCGCCGTGGCCTGCGGGCTGGCTTGGCGGGGCTTGGCGCGCTTGGGCTTGGGCTTGGTGGGCTGGGCCTTGGGCGGCGGCGGCGGGCTGGCGCGCACGAGGCCGGGCTCGGCCAAGCCGCGCAGCTCAAAGAGCGCCGCCTCCATAAAGGCCTCCAGCCGCGCGCGGTGGGCCAAGAGCACGAAGTCCACCCAGCGCGAGAGGGGCGCCTCGGGCGTGGCCGCCAGCTCCAAGACGCGCAGCCCCTCGGCGGGATCGTGGGTGAGGATCACCGCGCCGCGATCCAGCTCAAAGAGCCCACGCAGGGCGGAGATCGAGAGCTGTGGCGCCAGCCGCCGATCGGCGGGCAGGTAGAGGGTGTCGAGGCCGGGGGTGGCGGTGTAGCCGACGTGACCGAGGAGATCGCAGAGCGCGGGGCCGAGGGGGGCTTGGCCCTCGCCGTGGACGCGCTCCTTGATGACATAGCGGTGGACATCCTCATCGACGAAGCCGCGGATGGTCAGCCGCCCCAGGGCCTTGGGCGGCGTCTGCTCGATGAGCTGCTCCAGGCGCAGCAGATCAGCGGCGTCGATCAGCCAGAGGGTCGCGGCGCGCAGCGGCCCAGGCTCCAGGCGCAGCTGCACCTGGAAGCGCGGCGGGGTGTCGAGGGCGTGCAGCATGCGGCGGGGCGCGGGGAGCTGGCCCTCCACCAGCGCGTAGAGGCCGCGCTCCTCCACCTCCACCTCAGTCAGCGCCCGCCAGCGCCCGCTCGGCTCGACGAAGCGCCAGCCCTCCCCCTCGCTGAGCCAAGCGGCGGCCACATCGGCGAGGGGGTGGGCCCAACCCCAGGCGATCCACAGGCGGCCATCACCGAGGCGCGCGTAGACCGAGACGCCCTCATCCACGTCGCGGGCGCGCATCAGGGCGTAGAGGGGCGGCTTGGACAAGCGCAGGGTCATCCAGGCGCGGCCCGCCTCATCGCGCCAACCGCCCACGCGCGCGTCGCCTCGGTTTAAGCGCAGCAGGCGCTCGACGAGGGCGTCGGCGGCGGGCGCGTCGCGGGCGACGAGGAAGCAGGCCTCATCGACGGCGGGCTCACCGGGGCGGGGGCGGAGCGGGAGGGCCTCGAAGAGATGCGCCGCCTCAAAAAGATCGGCGGCGGGCGCCTCAAGACCCCCACAGCGCAGCCGCGCGCCCTCATCGGTGACGGCGCGCAAGCCCATCAGGCCCGCCGCAGCGCAGGTCAGGAGGAGATCAGGGCCATCGCCGACGCTCGGGGCGCGCCACCACGGCGCGGCGGCGCGCCGAGGATCGGCGTTGAGGGCCTCCAGCAGCGGGGCGAGGGTGGCGGCCGTGCCGTCATAGGGCAGGCCGCCGAGGAGAGGGGGGAGGGCGACGCGCATCTAGGTCTTGCGGCGGGCCGCCTCTGGCGTGGCGACCTCGGCGGCGCGACTCGCAGCGGCTATCT
>JAHJCH010000144.1 GCA_018813065.1 Myxococcota bacterium | reverse complement strand
GGGCTTGGTCGGCGCGCTGGGCGTTACGGGCGCGCTGGGCGTGGCAGGCGCGCTGATCGCCGCGTCCCCCTCGGCGCTGGCCCCCTCACCGCTGGCCCCCTCACCGCTGATCCCCTCGCCGCTGGCCCCCTCGATGCGCATCACCTCGACGCGCGGCGTCGCGTCGCCCGCCTCGATCTGCTGGGTCTTGAGCTTGGGGAGGTGCCAGAAGAGGGAGGCGATCAGCAGCAGCATCACCACGCTCATCAACGGCAAGAGCAGCGGGTGCGGCGAGCGCCGCGCGTGTGCGCTGGGCGCGGGCTGCGCGGCGGGGGTCTCCTCCTGGGCGCAGGCGCGCTCCAGCGCCTCGATGGCTTGGCGCGCCGTGGCCGGGCGCGCGGCAGGATCGCGCTCAAGGAGCTGGGCGGCCAAGGCCCCTAACCCACGCGGGGCGCCCTGCGGGGGCTTGACCGCCTCGCTGAGCTGCTTGCGCGCGATGCGCATGGCGTTGCCCGAGCCCGACATCTCAAAGGGCCGCCGCCCCGTCAAGAGCCGGTAGAGGATCACCCCCACGGCGTAGAGGTCGCTGCGCGGATCGTCGCGCACCCCACGAAAGCGCTCGGGGGCGATGTAGTGCGGCGTGCCCAGGACGCCCTCGATCGTCTGCGCCGCTTGGCCCGCGAGGGGATCTCGCGCCCGCGCGATGCCAAAGTCGCAGACCTTGACCCGCCAGCCCTCGCGCTGGATGAGGACGTTGGCCTCCTTGATGTCACGGTGGACGATCCCTTGGCGGTGGGCGGCGTCGAGCGCTTCGAGGATCTGCCGCGTGATCAGCGCTGCCAGCTCAGGGGGCTGCGGCTGGTCCTTGATCAGCAGGCTGGAGAGCGCGCCGTCACCAAATCGCTCCATCGTGAGGAAGACCTCGCCGTCGTCGAGGGCCTTGACTTGGTAGATCTGCACGACGTGGGGGTCGTTGACGCGGGCCAGGAGCCGGGCCTCGTCGCGGAAGCGCGCGGCGGCGTCGGCGTCGGCGGGGTGCAGCACCTTGAGGGCCACCCGCCGCTCTAAGGCCAGATCAAGCGCCTCGTAGACCGCCCCGTAGCCCCCCGCGCCCAGCACGCTGAGCACGCGGTGGCCTTGGATCTCCTCGCCGATCTTCAACGCCCTCATCTCAGCACCGCCTCGACGCAGCGCGGCTGGCTGCCCTCCTCGCACAGCCGCGCCGTCAGCGCGCCGGTGAGGTGCTTGGCGTCAAAGCTGATGACGGCGTAGCGCGCTTGGCCGTCGTCAGGGACGGTGGCCTCCAACGCCTCAAGCCGCGCAGGCACCGCGCCGGCGTTTGTCTCCAGCGTGGCGCGCGCCAGCTGGAAGGCGGGCTGGCTGTGGTTGGTGAGGCCCAGGCGCAGGATGGCCTCGTCGCCGACACGGTAGAGCCCCAGGATGTCGAGATAAATAAAGCCATCTTTGACGCGGACCCCCGGCTCGATCAGGGCCTCGACGCCATCACGGGCCAGGCGCCGCAGGAGCTGGCGGTGCGCGCGCGCGGCCAGCAGCGGCGTGAGCACCGCGCCAAACCGCGCCTGGGTGCGCGCCTCTAAGACGGCGTCGCCCTCCTTGAGCCAGGCCGTCACCACGTCAAGGGCCTCGTCGCTCGCCTTCAGCGCTCGGCTGGGCGCGCCCTCGACCCGCACCAGATCGTAGCGGGCCTCCTCGGGGCGCTGGCCGACCTGGATCTGGGCCGTAAAGGGCGCGCCAAGGCGCGTAAAGACGGAGAGGTTGGTGGTGGGGCGCCGCTCACGCACATAGGGGCTGTCGATCAGCGTGAGCACGACGACGTGGTCACGGATGTGCGCAGCCAGGACGTCAGGGCTGCCTGGGACCGCGAGGCGGACGTCATCGGGCATCACCAAGGTCAATCGCTTGTCAAAGAACATCACCAGCGGCTCAAGGGGGCCGTTGACGTCCTCTGAGAGATAGACGTTGAGGACGCCCTCCGCCTCGGCCCAAGCAGGGGTGAGGCAGAGCAGCGCCAGGAGCCAGGCGATGTTTTTAGAGCAGCGCGCGATATTCGGCGGCGAGCGCCTCTTCTCCGACACGCTCAAGGAACTGGACGAGCATCTCCACGAGCAAGTTGGCATGATCTCCTACACCGAGGCCGTTGAGGAATAAGGCGAACGCCTCGTAGAAGCCCCGCGCTTCTTTGATCAGCGTGGCGTCCGCGCCCATCTCCGGGTTGAGGTGTTCATCGAAAAGATAGAACAGCTCCCCCACGTTTCCGACAGAAAACGCCAAGGCGCGCGCTTCGGCGCGGATCCTCTGGTATTGCTCGGTTTGGTTTAAGCCTAAGAGATCATCAAATTGCTCGTGATACTCCTCAAACAATCGATGGTGGTTCTCTAGCCGCTTGTTGATCGCCAACGCGCGCTCCACGGCGCCCAGGGAGCGGCTCAGCCAGTGATGGAAGCCCGCCTCGTTGGCGGCCTCGTCGGCGCGCCGACGGCAGATCTTGCTGATCTCAACAAAGCACTCGTCGAGGCGCATGGTGCCACCCGGGATGCGCTGGTAGAGGTGGGCGCAGCGCTCCAGGCGCTCGATGGCGCGCTCATCATCGGGCTCGGCGCGGGCGAGCATCAGCATCCGCTCCACACGCAGCTCTAAGCCCAATGGGTCGACGCCCGGGCGGGAGCGCTCCAGGGCCAGGAAGCGCTCGCGGAGGCGACGGTAGCCCGCGAAGTTGCCCGCCTCACGGTAGAGGTTGGACAGCTGCTCTCCGACGAAGCTCATCCGCTCGATGTCGCCCGCTTGGGCGTACATCTCGATGGCCTCCTCCAAGGCCGCGCAGCCCGCCTCTCGCTCGCCTTCTTCGAGCAGGATCTCCCCCAGCCGCAGCTGGGCGAAGGCGCCATGCTCCACGTCCAGCTCTCCGCCCCGCGTCTCTAAGAGGCGACGGGCGCGCGTCAAGGCAGGGGCCGCCGCCTCGCCGCGCGCTCGCCGGTAGCGGTGCTCCACGAAGGCCAGCGTGATCTCCCCATAGATGTCGTCCACGCGGGCGTAGGCGCCGCCCGCCAAGGCCAGGTGATGATCGAGCCGCCGCGTGGCGCTGGGCAGCTCGCGATCAAGGGCCTCGTACAGCGTGTTGGCTAAGACCTGATCCAAGCCCAGCTGCTGGGAGAGCGCCACGACCCGCAGGACCAGGCTCTCGACGTGCTCAATCTCAAAGAAGCCCACCTCCAGCGTCTCCGCCGCGTCGGTCAGCAGCGGGGGGATCGCCTCGGGGGAGAGCGGGCGCCAACGCTCCAGCAGCGCCGCCAGCCGCTCGCGCGTCTCGTAGATGACCCCCAACAGCGCGCTGAGCACGCGCAGCAGGCTGAGGGGCGCCGCCGCCTCCTCGGCGATGGTCTCGGCGTGGGTGAAGAGGTTGATGGCGCCCGAGAGCTGGTCCATCAGCTCCTCGCCGGGCTCTAGGTGCTGCTCCAGATCCGGGGAGAAGAACTCACCGCTGAGCCCATCGTGGTAGATGTCCACGCGCAGCTGGATCAGCTCGGCGGCGTAGAGGGCCAAAAGCTCGGCGAGCTGCGGGGTGTGGCTCGATGAGGTGATCCGGCGCAGCTGGCGGCGGGCGAGCCGGTCTTCGTCAAGGGCGATGGCCGCCGAGAGCTGCTCGACCTCGGCGCGCATCGCCTCCACCTCGGCCCCGCGCTGGCGTAGCGCCCCGCAGATCTCGGCGAAGCGCTGCGCGTGCAGCCCCACCCACTCCCAGCGCGCCAGCTGCTCGCCGATCCAGACATAGCCCGGGATCGCCTCGGCGTCCGGGGCCTCGGCCAGCGCCGCCAGCAGGCGCGTCAGCGCGCGGCGCGCCCGGTGGAAGTCCCCCGAGGCGTAGCGCAGCTCCGCGTCGCGGGCCAAGATCAGGCGTTGGAGCGGGCGATCTTGGAGTTGGACCCCCAGGGCTGTGGCGGTGTCGAGATCGTGGCGGGCGCCGACGAAGTCATTGTGGCTTTGGCGCATCCGCGCCCGCGCCAGCCGGTGGCGGATCTGCACGCCTCGGTGGGCCTCGGCGTCGAGGGGCGCCGCGCGCGCGGCGTAGGCCTCAAGCAGCGGCTCGGCGACCTCCAAGGCCCAGCGGGCGCGGTGGCGCCACCGCCGGGACTCGATCCGCGTGTAGGTCTGCTCGCTGTGGCGCTCGTGGGTCAGCAGCCGCTCGGCGAGGGCCACGGCCACCTCTGCGGCGTCGAGCAGGCGCGCGGGGCGCATGGCGACGCCGTCCTCGTCGAGGAGCGCGGCGGCCAGCGCGTGGTGGTGGGCGTCGAGGAGCGCGTTGAAGTGCAGCACGCGGCTGCGCGCCCGGCGGCGATCCTCGGACCAGGTGTCGGTGACGTCGATGGCCATCTTGCGCGGCGGATCAAAGAGCGGCGTCTCCCCCGCTTGCGCCCTCAGCGCCTCAAAGGCGAGCCCGTGGAGCGCGGCGGCGTGGGCCGGATCAAGGGCGGCGGTCAGCCGCTGGGCGTAGCTCGTCGAGGGGAAGCGCCACCCCTCGCCCTCGGCGCGCAGGGCGCCCACCGCCACCAGCCGCCTCAGCCGCGCGGCAGCGGCGGGCAGATCCGCGCGCAGATCCACCAGCGCGGCGAAGGTGTGGGTGGTTAAGCGCGGCCCCGCGATGGCGGCGATCTGGAGGTCACGAGACAGCGGCGCGGGCAGCGGCGGCATCAGGCCCGCCCGCAGCGCCGCCCACACCCCCCGCCGCGCCGCCAGCCCGGCCACGCCCTCGGCCTCGTAGACGCTCAGCGCCTCGTGGAGCAGCAGCGGGTTGTCGGAGATCAGCGCCTCGATGTCCGCCGCCTTGGCCTCGCCGATCCGCGCCTGGATGATCGCGCGCGCCTCGGCCTCGCTGAGCCCGTCGAGGCTGAGCCGCGTCCAGAGAGGCTTTGCCCCCTGTTCAGATGCCCCCTCTGCGCCCTGGGCGGTGGTGAGGAGGATCAGCAGCTTATGTTGAGGCGCCAGCCCCGCGTGGATCGTTCGCAGTGTGCGCTGAGAGGCGGCGTCGAGGGCGTGGGCGTCGTCGATGATCAGCGTGATCGGCCGCCGCGCGGCTAAGGCCAAGAGCAGCTGGCTCAGGATCGCCCCGCGCGCCTCGGCCCCTCGCCACCGCGCGGCCTCAAGCAGATCCGCGCCGGGTAAGAGCCAAGGCGCTGGCCCCTCATCGGGATCAAGGGCGCGGGCGGCCTCGGCGCAGTCGAGGATCATCTCATGCAGCAGCGCGCCTTGGCGCGGCGCCTCGACGCGGCGCCTCAACGTCAAGCGCGCGCCCTCGGCCAGCTCCTCCATCAGCCGCTCGATGAAGGTCGAGCGGCCCCCCCCATAGGGCGCGGTGATCTCAAGCACGCGCCCCTCGCCGGCCTTCACCTCGTTGAGGTGCCTCTGAACTGTCTGGATTAGGTTCATCTCTTGGGATCTTCTCTTCAGGGCGTGTCTGCGGGCTTGAGGGGCTGGAGGCAGCGGAAGCCCAAGGTGTTCTCGGCGGCGTCTGGCGGCTCAACGCGCGCGCGGGGTAAGAGCAGCTTATGGAAGGGGCTGCGCCAGTCCCCGCCCATGACGACGACGCCCTTGTCATTCGTCGTCGAGGTCCACTCGCGGACGTTGCCCGCCACGTCAAGCAGCTCAAACGCCCCCTTGTCCTGGGGGAAGCTGCCGACAGGGGCGACGTACTTGTAGCCGTCTTGGCTCAGCGCCACCTCGACGCCCGCCACCGTGCGCCGGCCATAGTTGGCGCGGTGGCCTTGATCGTCGGAGGGGAGGACGTCGCCCCAGGGGAAGAGGCGCTGATCCTCGCCCCGCGCCGCCCGCAGCCACTCCTCCTGGGTCGGCAGGCGCTTGCCACGCCAGGCGCAGTACTCGACAGCCATCTCATGCGTCATCGAGGTGGCCGGGTGCTCGGGGAGATCCCAGTGGGCCTTGAGGCGCTTGCAGGCCTTGGCCTCGCGACACTTCAGGAAGTCGCCCTGCGTGACCTCGTGGCGATCGATAAAGAAGGGCTCGACCTCGACGCTGCCCTCGCCGACGCCCTCCAGGAGCCGCCGCGCGTGGCAGAGGCGGGTGATGTCCACGTCGAGGTAGTCCTCGCGCTTGAGGTGCTCGGCGCAGAGGGCTTGGAGGCGCGCCAGGGCGGCGGCGCTGACCCCCAGCTCGACCCGCCCCCTGGGCACGCCGACCATCCCCGGCGGTGGCTCGGCCAAGGCGGCCTCGTCGTCGGCGCGCAGGAACCTCAGCGGTGAGGGGAAGTCAGGCACGCTGAAGCTCGGGGCGGTGAAGGACACGGCGGCGTCCACGACAGGCGGGGCGGCGTCCACGGCAGGCGGCGGGGCGGCGTCCACGGCGGGCGGCGCGGC
>JAHJCH010000143.1 GCA_018813065.1 Myxococcota bacterium | reverse complement strand
CGTGTGCTCTTCCGATCTAGCCCGCCCCCGCCCCCGCCTGCGTCGCCCCCCGCCGCCCCCACCTGCGCGGCGCGCTTCGCCCAACTCCAGCGCGAGATGCAGGGCCGAGAGATGTCGCCATTTTGTCCCAAGATCAGGCGCTTGGCCGCTGAGGCGCGCGCCGGTCGCTGCGATCTGGCCGTCGCCGCCGAGAAGAAGCTCAAGGACGCCAACGAGCTATGCGATCTCAACTGATCCTGTCCCTCTTGCTGCTGGCGCTCTCCCCCCGCGTGGCCCCCTGCGCGCTGTCCAACCGCGATCTCAGCGTGATCGTGGTGGCGGGCGACGCCTCACCCGAGGCCGCCTCGGCGGTCAAGATCGTCGTCGAGCACGCCCAGGCGCGCTTGGGGCTCGCCCCAGAGCAGATCACCCGCCCACCACTGACCCACGCGGCCTTGGGGGAGGCCCTGGCCGCCGCGCGCGGCGAGGCGCTGATCTTTATCGCCCATGCCCATAGCCTCGGCGATGGGCTCAAGGCCGGCGCGGCGCGCTTGACCCTTAAAGAGATCGCCGATCTCTTGGAGGGCGGTCGCGGGCGGCGGCGCGCCTTGCTCGTGATTGATCGCGTCGCGGGGCCGCCGCTGCGCATTCACGGCGCCCCCTCCCTGGAGATCCTCTCGCTCAAGGGGCCAGCGGCGGCGGCCTGGCCCCCCGCGCTCGACGCCCTGCTGGCGCGCGGCGGCCCCGGTCAAGGCCGCGCCCTGGTCGAGCGGCTCAAGGGCGTCAAGGCGCGGCGCTATGGTGAGGATGGCCCCCGCCTCTTCCTCAAGGATCTGCGCGTCCGCCTCACCCCCAAGCTCAAGAACGTCGAGAGCTTTAAGGCCATCGGGCAATTGGAGGGCGTCCTGCGCGAGAGCGCGGGCTTGGGGGATCAGCTGGTGATCCTCAGCGCGGGTGAGGCGGACATCGGCTGTGAGGTGATGGCGGGGGCGCGGCGAGCCAAGATCCGCTGCGTGCAGGGCGACGCGCCCATCCTGGAGTCGCGCGTCGAGCTGAGCGCCAAAGGCAACCCCTTCGCGGAGATCAGCGCGCGGCTCCTTGAAGGCTATCGGCCCCTCGCGGGGGGCGCCGCCCCGGCCCCTCAAGCCACCTCAAGCGCCCCGCCTTATCTGCGCTGGAGCGCGCTGAGCCTCGGCGGGCTCGCCCTGGTGATGGGCGGGGTCTATTACAGCCTCGCCCTCAGCGATCAAGCCACGCTGGAGGACGCCGATCGCGACGCGCAGGGGCGCGTGACGGGGATCACCCAGGTCGAGGCGCAGCGCCTCGCCTCGGACGTGGAGCGTCAAAGCCAGATCGGGGTGGTGAGCATGGCCCTCGGCGGCCTCTTTGTCGGCGGCGGGCTGTGGCTGTGGGCCGCCGAGGGCCAGGCCCCCAGCGCCACGCCCAGCGCCAGCGGCGCCCCCCCTGTCCTGGGCCTGCGCTTCTAGCGTGCGGCGACCACGCCTCGGCCTCAGCGGCTGCCTCCTCCACGCAGGGCTGCGCTATGACGGGCGAGACGTCTCCAATCCAAGCCTCAACGCCCTCGCCGAGCGCTTTGAGCTGATCACCCGCTGCCCCGAGGTGGGCGCGGGGATGCCCACGCCCCGACCGCCGATCGACTGGGTGGGTGATCGGATCATGGATCGCGCGGCGGGGATCGACTGGACCCCGCCGCTGCGGGCCTGGATCGAGGCGACCTTGGCGGAGCTTGGCCCCATCCACGGCTGGATTCTCAAGCGCCGCTCGCCCTCGTGTGGCTTGGGCTCGGCGGCGCGCTATGGCGTGGATGGGGTGGCGCGCGTGGATGGGATCTGGGCGGCGGCCCTGCGCGCGCGGTGGCCTGCGCTGCCGCTGATCGATGAGGTGGGCTTCGCCGCCGATGAGGCGGCCTTCGAGCGTCAAGTCTGGGCCTATGCCTTGGCCGATCAGGCGCGCCCGGCGCGCTCCACCGGCGCTGAGGCCCGCCCTAAGCAATAAGGCAACAGGCGGGCGATGTTGCGCGCGTCGTCGATCCCACGGTGATGCGTGCCCGTCAAGGGTAAACCCACCCGCCGCAGCGCGCCCGCCATGCCAAAGCGCTTGGTGGTGCCCAACGCGTCGGAGAACGCCTGTTTTAAGTTTAAGTGCTGGCCCTTAAAAGGTAAATGTAGCTTGTGGTAGCGCGCATCTTGCTTGAATTGGTTGTTATCATAGGCGCCCCAAGAGCAAAAAAGCGGGTTGTGGTTACCCATAAAGGCTTCAAGCTCTTTGATCGCCTGGCGAAAGCCTACGCCCGCGTCTACATCCGCTTGTTGTATCGAGGTTAAGCCGATACAAAATGGTGTTAAACGTGGATGGCGCACTGGGCGGATAAAACGCTGAAACTCATCGATCGGTGATAAGGTCTGACCATCGACTAAGACGGCTCCAATCTCAATGATCTCCGTGTGTTGGCGTTGAATCGCCCCTCGATCATCACAGGTGGCCTCAAGGTCGATCACTAAGTAACTTTGAACGTCCATTTTTTTCTCTCGGTGTTGTTTTATGAAGCGCTCACACCTTAGGGGAGTCGCGGTGATGTCGCCCGGACAGAATCCCGGACATACGGCGGGCTTGGCTTGGGGGGATCTCTTGGCGCTGCATCAGGCGGCGTGGGGCAGCTTGGCGGCCTTGGCCCTGCGCCTCGCCGAGCTGCGCGGCTTTGAGGAGGACGTCGAGAGCGTGGAGCGCGGGCTGCGCCGCCTGCGCGGGCGCGGGCACGGCGACGGCGGCGTATGGGGTCAGCGGCTCCTGCGCTGCTTGGGCCTGCCGACGCCCATCCAGGCGCGCCTGCGGTGGATGGGGCAGTATCACAGCCGCTTTACGGATCTGCCCGCCTCCTTGGCCTGGGATCTCCTGGAGGTCTGGGATCGCCCCCCCGTCAGCGAGAGCCCCGCCCGCGCCTGGCTCCTCTTGGCGCGCCTGGGCCTGACCCTGCGACAACGCGCTGATCCTCAGCCGCTCCTGGCCCAGCTCCAGCTCGTCGAGGCGCAGGCGGAGCCCATGGCGCGGATCGAGCTGGCCTTGACGCGGGCCTTCGTCTGGAGCCGCGCCGCCCCCGAGGCCACGGATGAGGCGCTGGCCGAGGCGGGGCGCCTCTTGGCTGAGGCGGAGCTGCCGGCGGAGGACGCCGCTTGCCTCTTCGCCCGCTGGATCGATCAGCGCGCTTATCCGCTCAATCGCCCCCGTCAAGGGCCGCCCGATCACCTCGGGGCAGAGGCGCTTTATCTGGAGATCCCCCCCTCAGGGCCGCTCTTCGCCCGCTGCCGCCGTGAGAACGGCCTGGGCTGGAGCCGCCTGCGCCTGGGGCGACGCGCCGAGGCCCAGGCCCACGCGCAAGCGAGCCTGCGCTACGCCGGGGACGCGGGCTCGCTGCGGATGCGGGCGATGGCCTTGGGGCTCTTGGCGGCGACGCTGGAGGGGGCGGAGGCGGAGGCGGCGCGAGGGCGCGCCTTGGCCATCGCCCGCGCCTTGGAGGATGAGGCGCTGCGGATGCGCTTTGATCACCACGCGGGCGCGTCATGAGCGGCAGAGAACCACGCCGCTCACGCCGCTATTGCAGCTCGCCCGGCTCCACCTCCTCGACCACCGCGTAGACCTGGCTGACGTGCAGGAGGCGCAGCTTATCGTCCCAAGGCACCGTCAGGCCCTCCTCCTTGGGGAAGAGGACAAAGGCGCCCAGGGGCACCCCGCTGACGTTCTCCCCCAGGCTGGGCGCCTCCGCCGAGGCGCTGGCGCGCGCCACCTCGATGACCTCGCCGTAGAGCGCCTCTTGGTGATCCTCCTTGGCCCCCTGCGGCAGGTAGAGCCCGCCGCTGGAGCGATCTTCGAGCTGAATGATGCGCACCAGGACGCGCGGCCCCAGCGGCTGGATATATCGGGTCGGCTTGTTCATCGTCGGCTTGGCTCTTTCAAGTCAGTGGGCGCGCTCCTCGATGAGCTTGAGCGGGAAGCCCTTGTCGAGCAGGGCCGCAGGCAGGGTGATCGCCCCGTCGATGGCCACCCGCGCCCCGCCGATCTCTTCGAGGTTGTAGCCCTCGGGCGCGGGCAACGCGCCACGCCAGATCAGATCGAGGGCCATCAAGTCAGGCTCGATGAGCACAGTGTCAAGGTTGAGCGGCACGGCGGTCATGGCCCCATCGCCATGATCCCAGCTCAGCCGCGGTCGCTCAGTGGGCAGGCGAAAGCGCAGCTGCTCATGGGTGGGGTGCATGTGCGTGAGGACCACCGGCTCGCCGCCAATGGGGTAGGGGATGGTCTGATCGTCCGGCGCGCCGTTGTAGAAGGCTTGATCCATCTCTTTGAAGGGCAACGGCTTGTCGCCGCCCAGCGGTGGCTTGCCGTGGAGCAGCTTCCACAGGGACTTGAGCTTGGGATCAAAGCCCGCCCGCTCCGCGCGCGGCGCCCACTGCTTGGGTAAGAAGCCAAAGCCATGGGGGCGCGGGCCGCCGCGCCAGTCGGCGGGATCGACGAACAGCTGATCGAGCAGGATGGGGCGATCCGGGTCCTCGATGTTGGGCAGCAGCGCCCAGCGATCGGTCTGAGGGAGGCCCTGGGCGGGCTTGGCCCAGTAGCCCTTGCCCGCCGGGTTGGCCGGATGCGGCTGCGGCCCCGCCGGGTGGAAGAGATCCACGCCGCCGTAGCTGTTCTCCCAGCGCAGCGGCATGATCGAGAATGGCCGGGCGGGCTCCAAGTACACCCGATCGCGGTCCTTGTACTTCCAAACGCTGCGATCCCCGATGATCAGCGCGCGCTTGTGGTGCTCGCCGATCCGCACCTCGCATAAGGTCTTCACCGCCTCGCCGCCCGGCGGGTAACAGTGGCCGTTGATCACCACGTCACAGCGCGGCTTGGGCGGCCACAGCTCGCTCTCATAGCGGATCGTGCCGCTGAGCGGGTTGACGTAGCCCTCGTGGTATTGATCCGTCGTCACCAAGGCCCGCTGCGGTTGAACCGGCGCCGCTAACGCGTCAGGCGTGATCTGATAGCTGCGCTTGACGATGAAAAAGAAGCGACGCAGCCCCTCCGGGCCAGACTCGGGGATGTATTGGACCTGGTAGCCATCAAAACTGATAAAGCGGGGCGGCGCGGCGGTGGGCAGCTGCATTTCAAGCGCCCCCAGCGCGCGCAGCGTCGATGATCACCCGCGCGGGGACGCCTGGCTTGGGTATGGCCGGGGTCATGGGGTTGAGCTGGATCTGCGCCGCCTTGAGCACCATGTTGCCCGCCTGGAGCTGCATGATCTCTCCCAGCAAGGAGAGCTGGCCCGCGGGCACGTCGGCGTTGAAGCTGGGGGCGGTGAGGCTCAACGTGGCGCTGGCGTCGAAGGAGACGCTCTGTGACTTCATGCTCATCTGCCCGACGCTGAGGCTGCGCGACTCGGCCCGCTCGTTGAGGTGATCCGCCTCGACGTTGAGATCGGAGACGGTGTCGGTGGTGGGGCCATCGACGGTGATCTTGGTCGGCGCGCCGCCGCCAGCGCTGATCGCCGCGCTGCCCCCGCCGATGCTCATCGAGCCCGTCGCCCCCATCTTCACCGTGCTGGCGGTGATGGTCAGCGAGGTCTTGGCGTTCCAGGTCTTGGACGCCCCGCCGCCCGCCCCCGCCTCGGTGGCGCTCATCTTGACGTTGGTCGTCTCCGCCCCCCCCACGCTGCGGCTGTGGCCGCCGCTGGCGATCATGCGGATGTCCTTGGCCAGCAAGGCGATCTTGCCCGAGGGCGCGCGCACGATGATGTCGCCCGTCTTGGAGGTGATCGTCAGCGCGTCGGCGGCGCTGTCCCAGCGCAGGCTGTTGTTGAGCGAGCCGTCATGGATCTGGATAAACTCAGCGCCGGGGGTGTCATCGAAGTGGACCTTGTGCCCCGCCCGCGTCTCGATGATCTTATGGTGGTTTTGACCATCGGGATCGCCTGGCTCCACAGGCTCATCGGTCCCATTCCAGGTCGCGCCAATGACCAAGGGCTGATGCACATCGCCCAGCTCAAAGACGCATAACACCTCGTCGCCGACCTCGGGCATAAAGAAGAAGCCGCGCTCCTTGCCCGCGTAAGGCCGCACGAGCCTGGCCCAGAAGCTCTCGGCGGTGTCATCGAGCCAAGGGAAGCGCACCTTGACCCGCCCCATGTTCATGGGATCTTGGTTGCTGGTGACGATGCCCACATAGACCCCATCCAGGGCGTCGGGAGACTTGAACATGGCGACCTCAGCAGAGCTTGGTGAGCTTGGATTGCAGGGCGAAGGCGGCGGTGCCCTCGATCTTGAGATCCCCCGCCTGGAGCGTGATCAGCGCCGATGAGCTGAACGCGGCGTCGGTGGCCGACAGCGACATGCTGGCGCTGGCCGCCATGGTGATGGGGCCGTTGGAGGTGTAGCTGATGGCCTCCTCGGCGTCGATCTCCATCTCAGGCGCCGTCACCGTCTCCATGGCCTTGGTCGTGCGCTTGATCTGCGGGGCCTTGACCGTACGCCCTCCCCCCGAGTTGTTCATGCTCAGCGCCCCCGCCACAGAGCAGGTGATCACCTGCGCGGAGAGGCTGCTGCTGTCGGCGCTGACCGAGGTGGACGAGCCGGTAATTTGCATCTGACCGGCGATGTTAAAGGTGTCACTGCCGTGGATCGTCTCGCTGCGGCTGCCGTTGCTCTCTTTGAGGGTGCCGTCCACCGTCAATGTGCTGTTGCCCGAAGCGTTGAAGGCGATGTCCTTGCTCTCGATGTTGATGCTCTTGCTCGGCGCGCTGAAGGTGATGTCTCCAGGCTCCGCCGTGATGGTGATCGTGTCGGCGCTCATGTCTACGACGATATGGCGCTGCCCCGCGCCGTCGGTCAGCGTGATCTTCTCGCCCCCTGCGGTGTCGTCGAAGATCAGCTGATGCCCATTGCGGGTGCGAAAGATCTTGTGGTTGTTCTGCCCATCGGGGTTGCCCGGCGGCGGGACCGGGTCCTCGCCGTTCCAGACCCCGCCGATGACGAAGGGGTTGTCCGGCGCGGCGCGATCGAAGACGACCACCAGCTCATCGCCCACCTCGGGCAACCAAAACGACCCCCGCCCGCCACCCGCGTAGGGCTGGGCGATGCGCGCCCAGGTGCTCTCCAGCGAGTCATTGAGCCAAGGGAAGCGCAGCTTGACGCGCCCTTGGTTGAGGGGGTCTTGGTTGTTGGTCACCACGCCAACGACCGCGCCCGCCGGGCGGTTGCGGTGATCGGTGGGCTTGCGCCGCCCCAGCCCGTCGAGCCGACGATCGTTCCTCTCGCGCATCTTAAGCCTCCGGCAAAACCAAGATCGGCGAGCGCGCCAGGGCCTCGCCGTGGATCACCTCAAAGAACAGCTCGCGGAAGGGCAGATCCTTCGGCAGCGTCCAGCGCCCATAGGCGCGATCCCCATCACAGCGCCCCTTGATCTGCGCCAGGGGCTTGTCCTCGACCAGGGAGCGGACGAAGAAGGTCACCTCGGCGTTGGCGGCCAGCCCGTCGGTCGTGGCCACCATCTCCACCTCGGCGCCGGGCTTGAGCGCCTGGTTCGTCGTCACCCAGCGGGCGCGGACCAAGGCCACGGCGTTGAGATCATCGGGCTGGTAGTCGAGGGCCATCGACGCGCTTGAGGCGGCGGGCGGGGGCGGGGCGGCCTCGGCCTCGCGGCGCCGCTCCAGCCGCCCCATGCGGTGCTCCAGATCGCGCTGCTTGCTGGTAAACTCCGGCCCCTCTGGATCGCGGGCCTTCTCTAACGCCGTGACGCGCTTCTGTAGCTGGATCAGCTCATCCTCCCATGAGGCGATCCGGCGCTCTAGGAGATCCGCTTTGCGGCGGGTGAGATCCAGCTCCGCGAGGACATGGAGCGGATCAAACGCGGGGGCCGCCTCCACGGCGATCTCTGGCTCAGGCGGCATGGCCGCTGGGATCGGTGTGTTCATCGTGCTCCTTCCAGGGCCCAAGAATCCGAAAAATCAAGGCAAGGCACAAGGATAACTGCGGCCGACGGCGGCGCCCTCGGCCAAGGACACGCGCCCCGGCGGCGCGCCGGGCGAGCGAGACGCTAAAGCCGCCAGCTGCGCGCCTCGAAGAGCGGATCGGGCAAGGTGATGTGCAGGCCGCCCGCGGCGGGGAAGCGATCGACGGCGATCCCCTCGCGCAGCAGCTCCAGCCGCAGCGTCACCTCCCCCGCCGCGCGCCCCGCGAAGGGCCAGCTCAGCTCCACGGCGTCGCCACGGACACGCGCCATCGCCGGGGGCGGCAGGCGATCGGGGCTGGCGAGGCTGAACTCCAGCGGCTCAAAGCCCTCCACGATCAAGCGCAGCGACAGCGCCGCGCGATCCAACATGGCCCCCTCGATGGGCTCCAGGCGCAGGTAGAGGCGGTGCTCATCAAAGCCATAGCGCAGGCGGCTGAAGTAGCGCCGCGCCTGGTGCATGCTGGCGTTGGGCGCGATGAGGGACAGCGCGCCCGCCTCCGCCCAGTCCAGGAAGCCGCCCTCGCCCAGCGTGGGGCGGATCAGCGCGCGCGGGGGGCGCAGCTGCGCCGCGTCAGGGGCCGCGCCGAGGGGCTGGCTGAGCTGGGCGGGCGCGGGGAAGCCGAGGTGGGCGTAGACCTGGCTCAAGTGCGCGCGGAAGAGGGCGTCAAACTCCTCGTCGTTGTCGCTGGAGAAGGGCTCGCCGTACCACCAAAACCAGTCGCTGGACTGGGCTTGGAGGAGGTGCTCATAGGCCGCCTCCGCCGCTTGTACGCTGACCTTGTCGCGCCGCGACTCGAAGAAGGCCCGCGTCTCCCCCAAGAGCGCCCAGGCTTGGTTGTCCACCGGATCGCCGATCCAGATCCCAAAGTCACCGTTGATCCATGAGCCCGAGTGCAGGTGGTTGAGCGTGGAGATGGGCGGGTGGGCGTCGAGGTGATCGCTGATGCGGGTGGTCACCAGATCGGGGTGGGCGTCGAGCGCGGCGTACAGGGCGGTCAGGAAGAGGCGGCCACTCTGGGGGTAGTACTCCCAGGGGTTCTCGCCGTCGAGGGCGATCAGCACAAAGGGCGCCTCGTCGGCCTGGGTCTGGGCGTGGATGCGCTCCAGGTGACCGATGAGATCCGCCACCGCCGCCTCGGCGGGGTTGCGCCCATAGGTGAAGCCGATCAGATCGCTCAAGCCGCGATCGCGAAACACCATGCTCAACAAGCCGGTGGGGGTGGCGTAGCGATGCGGCTTAAACAGCTCCGTCGGCGCGTGGCCGCCGCCTCGGCTGTTCCACAGCTGCGCCTCATCCGTGGCGATCCAGCGCACACCCAGCTGCGTAAACAGCGCCGCCGCCTCGGGGCTCACCGAGCCCTCCGCTGGCCACATCCCCGAGGGCCGCTGCCCAAAGACGCGCTCATGGGCGTCGAGGGCGCGGGCCACATGGGCGTGGGCGTCCTCGGGCCAGGCGAAGCGCGGCGGGCGCGGCGCGGTGGGCTGGGCGCGGCGCATCGTCTCCGTGTCGATGATCAGCGGCAAGATGGGGTGGTGGTAGGGCGTGGCGGTGATCTCAATCTGCCCGCGCGCCACCAATGCGCGGTACATGGGCAGCACACGCTTGAGCAGCTCAAGCTGGATGTCAAGGCAGACCCGCTTATCCGCCTCGGTGAAGCCACGCCCCTTGTCCTCCAGCGCTTGAATCTGCGGAAATGACTCACGCGCGCCAAAACCAAACCAAGAGAGGTTAAATAACACCTGTAGATCGCGCAGCTCGTCGGTGGAGAGCTGGCCGCGCCGCTGGTGCAGCTCAAGGAAGCGCGGACGCGGCTTGATGCACATCTCCAGGGAGGTGGAGAAGAAGTGGCGCTGGATCTGCGCCCGCTCCGCCGAGGTCAACGCCTCGGCGGGCTTCTCCGTCAGCGCCCAGTACAGATCACGCTCGCCGCCGTCCACATAGGCCAAGATCTGCTCGACGAGGATGGGCACGAAGTTAAAGGTGGCCTTGATCTGGGGCGTCTTCGTCAGCAGATAAGCCATATCGAAGTAAGCCCGCGCGGTGTGCAGCCGCACCCAAGGCAGCGACAGCGCGCCGCTGACGGGATCGCGGTAGCTGGGCTGGTGCATGTGCCAGAGCAGCGCGACGTGGAGTGGGGCCATCTTGGAGCCCTCCTTACGAGGTCGATCTCGCCATCAGCGCAGGCGGCCTGAGCCCATGGCGCGGGCGAGTATAACCCAAAGCGATGACGGCGCGAGGGGCGCGGCGGGCAAAGCAGCGCGCCGCGTTTGCATTTTACTTGCAAAAACACAAGGCGCCCTTAGACTGCGCTTGCGATTAACTTGCAGAAAGCGCCTCATCATGCCGGCCCCCATCGATCAAGGCGACGCCAAAGCGCGGCTGCGCGCCGCCAAGCTCCGGGTCACGGCCCCCAGGGTGGCCGTGCTCTGCCTCCTGGCGCGGGCCAGCGCGCCCGTCAGCCACACCGAGGTCGTGGAGCGGCTGACGGGCGAGGGCTGGGATCAGGCGACGCTCTATCGAAACCTCCTCAAGCTGGTGGAGGGCGGCTTGGCCCGGATCGTCGATGAGGGGGGGCAGGCGCGCTATGTCTTCGCCCAGGGCGTCGCCGAGCACACCCACCCACACTTTATCTGTCGCGACTGTGGGGCCATCCGGTGCCTGCCGACCCTGGAGTTCGACGCCCATGAGGCCAGCCCTTGGCGCCACGCCATCGCGCGGGCGGAGCTTCAGCTCCACGGCAGCTGCCCCGACTGTGAGCGCCCATGAGCCTGGCGGCGCTGTGGCTCCTCCTGCTGGCGCCGACGAGCGCGCCGACGAGCGCGCCCCTGGACACCTTGGCGCTTGAGGCGGGGCCGCGCCCCTCGGGTGATGAGCATGAGCTGGAGGAGACGACGATCACCGGGCGCAAGCGCGTCGAGGCCACGGCCAACACGCGCTTCGACATCGCCTTGGGTGATCTCCACATCATCCCCCGCCGCAGCGCCGCCGAGCAGCTGATGTTGGCGCCGGGCGTCTTGACGACGAACCACGGCGGCGAGGGGCACGCGCACCAGACGTTTATGCGGGGCTTCGCGGCGGGGGAGGGCCAAGACATCGAGTACCTCGTCGATGGCGTGCCGCTCAACGAGATCAGCAACGCCCACGGCCACGGCTACGCCGATCTCCACTTCATCCCCCCCGAGCTGGTGGCGAATGTGGTCGTAGACGAGGGTCCATTTGATCCCGCGCAGGGTGATTTCGCCTTCGCGGGCTCGGCGGAATACAAGCTGGGCGTCCATGAGCGCGGCGCGCGCCTGATCCAGTCCTTAGGTGCCTATCAGACGCACCGCACCTTGCTGATCCTGGCCCCGCCCGATGAAGCAGACACAACCTTCGCCGCCTTTGAGCTGTATGACACGGCGGGCTTTGGCCCCAACCGGGCGGCCTCTCGGGCCTCGGCGATTGGGCGCTACGCCGATGAAGCCGGCCCAGGCGGCCTTGACTGGAGCGTGACCACCTACGCCTACGCGGGGCGCTTCGATCAAGCGGGCGTGCTGCGCCAAGATGACCTCCAGCTGGGGCGCGTGGGCTTCTTCGACACCTACGATCCCAACCAGGGCGGCGAGAGCAGCCGCCTCTTGCTCAGCTTTAACCTCGGCGCTGGCCCTCAGCGCGCCCGCTGGACGCAGGTGACCTTCCTCGGCTGGCGCGCCATGCGCTTGAGGGTCAACTTCACGGGCTGGCTCAACGATCAAGCCTTCGAGGACGACGGCACGCCCATCGCGGCGCAGCGCGGCGATGGCTTGGAGATGCGCTATGGGGTCTTCACGGGCGGCGCGCGCGGCCACTACACCCTCCAGCGTCGGGCCTGGAGCCGCGATCATGCGCTGAGCTTTGGCTACGCGCTGCGCTTCGATCAGGGCGACTCCAAGATGCTGCGCCTGCGCGCCGTGACGGCCATCCCGTACAGCCGTGTCTTTGATCGTGGCTTCACCGTGCTCAACCTCTCGGGCTGGACGCGCGGCGAGCTGGCCGCCTTGGACTGGCTGACGGCCCGTGGGGGCCTGCGCCTCGACGCCTTCTCCTTCGGCGTCCTCGACAACCTGCAACCCACGGCGGATCGAGAAGGCCCCCGCGAGCCGGATCAGATGGCCCAGTCCTTTGGCTTCGCGCTCAACCCGCGCCTCACCCTCGATGGGCGGCTGACGAAGGGCGTCAACGCCACGCTGAGCTACGGCCAAGCCACGCGCTCGACGGAGGCGGCGGCCCTCTCGGACAATGAGACGGCGCCCTTCGCCCGCGCCAACGAGCTTGAGGCGGGCTTGACGGCCCAGCTGGGCGAGGCGGCGCGGGGGCTGGGGCTGCACCTCAAGGCCAGCTATGTCTTGGCGCTCATCGACAAGGACCTGCTGTTCAATGAGGCGGCGGGCCGCAACGAGATCGTCGGCGCCTCCACCCGCCACGCGGGGCTGGGCTCGGCGCGCCTCTCCTATGATGGCTGGCTCGATCTGCTGGCCAACCTGGGCTGGGCGCACGCCACGCTCGACGAGACGGGTGAGCTGCTGCCTTATATCCCCGAGTGGGTGGGGCGGCTGGACGCGGCGATCAAGGGGCCGCTGGGCGGCTGGTCCCTGGGCGGGGTGCCCGTCACGGGGCGGCTGGGCCTGGGCTTCACCTGGGTGCCGGGCGCGCCGCTGCCCTTTCAGGAGAAGGGCGATCCCTTCTACCTCCTGAACGCCGGGGCGGATTTGCGCCTGTGGCACACGAGCTGGGGCCTTGAGGCGCGCAACCTCCTCGACCGCCAATACCGCCAAAGCGAGTTTAACTACGCCAGCAACTGGCTCGATCCCAGCGCGCCGCCGACCCGCGTCCCCGCGCGGCACTTCGCTGCGGGCGAGCCGCGCTTTGTCATGCTGACGCTGACCCTCCACGTCGAGGCGCTGCTC
Source organism: Myxococcota bacterium (assembly GCA_018813065.1). Taxonomy (GTDB): domain Bacteria; phylum Myxococcota_A; class Bradymonadia; order UBA7976; family UBA1532; genus JAHJCH01. The sequence goes on along the minus strand of JAHJCH010000143.1, from coordinate 225 downwards.
GGCGGCGGCGCCCCCGAACACCACCGCTCCAAAGAAACACACACAACCCAAGACCCCCAGGATTTTTGGCCATGAATCATCTGACTTTAGTTGTGACATTTTCTCGGCCATCACCCCAGCGCGCGATTCATCGCGCGCTGGGGCAGGCGCTCCGCTGCAGAAAAAATCCGCTTCGCAGATTTATTTCTTTGCTCCGGCCTGTCCGCCTTGAGCGGATGAAGTCCG
>JAHJCH010000017.1 GCA_018813065.1 Myxococcota bacterium | reverse complement strand
GGCGAGGTGCGCGGCGGCCTCCTGGAGCGCGCCGCGCTCGCTGAGGGCGGCGGCGACGCGCTCAAAGAGCCGCTCATCCTCTGGCGCCAGGGCGCTGGCTTGACGCAGCGCCGCCAGCCCCGCGCTTGGATCGTCGCCCAGCTCCAAGCACAGCGCCGCCAGATCGAGCCAGAGCTTGCGCGCCGCCTCGGGGGGCGCCGCCTGGGCCTCGGCCTCTAAGTAGGCGTAGACCTTGGACATGACCTCCGGGGCGCCGAGGAGCTGCCGCAGCGGCGCGTCCACGTCGCGGCCCTCATCGCGCGCCGCCCGCAGCGCTTGATAGGCCGAGATGGGATCGTCGAGGCGCTCGGCGCAGAGCGCCGCCCAGTCCAATAAGAGCGCCTGGCGCGCCTGCGCCCCCTTGGTCAGCTCCAGGCGCATCTTGAGGAGCCGCGCCACCATCCGCCAGTCCTCACGCAGCCGATAGAGGCGCTCGCCCGCCTCGATGTAGCGCGTTGACTTGGGCTCCAAGCGAAACGCCTGGATGTAGCGGTTCATGGCCCCCTGTAGATCGTCGAGCCGCGTCTCCAGGATCACCCCTGCCCGCCAGCACAGCTTGGCCCGCGCCGGATCATCGACCTGCAAGGCCGCCTCATCGTCCAGCACGTTGACCAAGGCCCGCCACAGCCCCAGCCGCTCAAAGAGCCCGCTCATCAGCGTAAAAGCGCCCTCAACGCCCTCGGCGCCCACCCGCCGCATCCCCGCCGCGAAGGCGCCCAGATCGCCCTCACCCTCCTCCAACCCCAAGCGGTACTGCTCAAAGGCCGCCTCTGGATCAAGGCGCTGATACTCGGCGTGCTCGGCGAGGGCCAGGCGCGCCGCCGCCCGCGCGGCCCCCGCCGACGCCTCCAGACGAACGCGGAGCACCGCGCCGACGCGCTCGGTCTGCCCCAGCCGCTCAAACAAGGCCAGGAGGCTCTCGGCCACGTCGGGTTGATCCCCCCAGGTGGAGAGGATCTCGTCGATCAAGGGCAGGGCGCGGTCGAGGTAGCCGCGATCCATGGAGAGGACCTCGAAGAAGTGGGAGAGGGCCTGCAAGGGCGCCTTGAGCTGCTTGACGGCGATGCGCCCGGCGGCGAAGCGCAGCTGGGCGCGGGCGGGGCCAGCGTCCTCGGCGGCCTTGGTCAAGAGGGCCACGGCGCCCTCGGGATCAAAGGTCGCCAGCGCGCGGCTGAGGGCGCGGACGCCGCCGAAGTCATCGGGGTGGGCGGAGAAGAAGTCGAAGAGGTGGGCCTGGAGGGTGGCGGTGTCCGCCGAGGCGGCCTGGAGGTGCGCGCGGGCCAGATCGCCGTCGTTGAGGTGCAGCTCGGCGACGCGGGCGGCGGCGATGAGGGCGCGGGCGCGGGCGGGCGCATCGGCGGCGGCCTCGGCCTGGCGACGCAGGACCGTCTCGACGTCCTCAAAGCGCCCCGCCACGCTCAGCCCCTCCACCAGCGCGTCGGCGACGCGCGCCTCCCCGGTCTGACGGGCGAGCCGCGCCAGCCGCGCCAGGGCGATCTGTGGCCGCTGCGGCGTTGCGCTGACGGCCTTGACGTAATAAAGGCTGGCTTCCAGCGGCGCAGCTTGCAGATCGCCCAGCGCCACGAGGATCTCAGCCTGCTTCTCAGGCGCGGGGCGCGCCTTGAGCTGCTCAAGCAAGGCCTGAACTTGACGCGCGGGATCAGTCGGCATGGCCACTCAGGGAGGCATTTTTGAGCCATGGTAGAGCAGCGCACATGAAAAGGTAAGGTTTCTGCCAAATCGCCTTGGGCGTACCCTTCACGCGCCAAAATCAGCGTTCAATGACGCCTCGATCATCGCGCGTGACCAGCCCATATCAGGAGCCCACATCAGGAGCCCATGTGCGCCGCCTTGCCCTCACCCTCGCTCTCGCCGCCCTCCTGGGGCTTGTTGGCTTGATCGCCCTCAACCGCCCAGCCCCCGCGCCGTCCCCTCACGCCGCGCCCGCCGCCTATGCCGCCCTCGACGCCCAGCTCAAGCGCTGGCCGCTCCCCGCCGACCGCCGCGCGGCCCTCGCCCGCTGCGCCTCGCCCCAGCTCAGCGGCCTCCCTGATCACGACGGCGCCCTGGAGGCCCTGCTCCTGCGCTGCGCTCATGAGGGCGGCCCGATCACCGACTGGGGGGGCTTGGCCGCGCCGCTGCGCCGCGACTTTCAAGCGACCCTGCGCGCCCAAGGGCTCGATGAGGCCTCAGCGTCCGCCATCGCCGCCTGCTTGGGCGCGCGCATCAGCGCCGAGGCCACCCGCCGCGCCTGCCCGCTGCTCAGCGACGCCGCCTGGCGGCTCAACCCCCTTGAGGGCTGCCTCTCTTCAGAAGATCCGGCCTTCGAGGCGATCCTCAAGGCTTGCCATCGGCCCTGACACGTTTCGGCGAGGTGTCGGCTCCTTAGCGTCGTTGCGCGAATCAGGAGACGCTGTGAACATCGAGACCATCCTCCGCGAGTCCAAGGTCATCGCCGTGCTCGGCGCCCATCGCGACGCGACGCGCCACGCCTTCAAGGTCCCGCAGTACCTCTATGAGCGGGGCTATCGGATCATCCCCGTCAACCCCATGCAGGCCGGTGAGCGCCTCTGGGGCGAGGTCGTCCGCGCGCGGCTCGACGAGATCGAGGAGCCCGTGGACGTGGTGGATGTCTTTCGCCGCAGCGAGGCCGTCGCCGAGCACCTGGACGAGATCCGGGCCATGAAGACCACCCCCAAGGTCGTCTGGCTTCAGCTGGGCGTGCGCAACGAGGCCGTCGCCAGCGCCCTGAGCGCGGAGGGGATCACCGTCATCCAAGATCGCTGTATGCTCGCCGAGCACCGTGATCTCAACATCGAGGAGCACCGCCCATGAGCGACAGCGAGCACATCGTCCATATCCGCAATAAAAAAGAGTTCAAGGCCCTGGTCTTAGACGCAGAGATGCCCGTGATCGTTGACTTTTGGGCCTCATGGTGTGGCCCGTGTAAGGCGCTGGCGCCCATCTTTGAGCGCCTGGCGGGGCAGTATCCGGGGGTGCGTTTCGCCAAGGTCAACACCGAGCAGGCCCAGGACGTGGCCCAGGCCGCCAACGTGCGCAGCCTGCCGACGATGGTGATCTTCGTCAACGGCCAGGTCCGGGATGTGATGGTGGGGCTGCGCAGCGAGACGGCCTTAGCCAAGCGGCTCCAGGGGCTCCAAGACAAGGCCGAGGGCAAGGGCTTCCTCGCCCGCCTCTTCGGCGGCAAGCAAGAGAAGCCCAGCGAAGGGGCGCCCCCGACGGCCTAAGACTCCTCGCGCTCCGCCGCCTCTTCGCCCTCCTCTGCCAAGAGCGCCTCACGGCGCCGCAGCCCCGCCGCCTGCCCGAACTCCGCCTCGACCGCCTCTGGCGCCTCGGCGTTATAGAGGATCAGCTGACGCAGGTGATGAAAGCTGTCGAGATCGACCTCCGTGAAGTGAACCCCGATCTCCTCGATCTCGCTGCGCACGATCCGCCCCTGCGCTTTTAACTCCAGCGCGCCCTCCCCTTCGCCCAGGCAGAGGATCAGCGCGCAGCCTTGGCCCAGCGTGAGGGCCGTGGGGGCCTTGAGCAGCACGCCGCTGAGGCTGAGGTTGAGCACCTCACACTCCAGGGCTTGATCACCGCAGCGCAGCGAGGCGGTGATCTCCAAGGGGATGCGCGTAAAAGCGCGGCGATTATCCGACATCGGCGTCTCTCCTCGATTCGCCTCCGCGCGTGAGGCGCCATCCCCTTACGGCGGCGGTGGTCGTGAGCTAAAGGTCGCGGCGCCCTGGCGTCGCCTCCGCCAACCGCTTAAAACGCCCTCAACGTCAACACAGGAGCACCCTGAGATGCCCTCCCCCTACACCGTCGCCCTGATCGGCGCCCGCGGCTACGTTGGCCGTGAGCTGATCCGCCTCATCGAGGCCCACCCCGCGCTTGAGCTGGTCCACGCCGCCTCGCGCGGCCTCGCGGGGCGCCCCGTCGCCGAGCTGACGCCCACGCACCAAGGCGGGCTGCGCTTCGTCACCACCGATCCCGAGGCGCCGATCGACGCCGATGTCGTCTTCCTGGCCTTGCCCAATGGGCTCTCAGAGGCCTACGTCGCGCGCTGTCGCCCAGAGGCCCTGCTCATCGACCTCAGCACCGATCACCGCTTCGCGCCGGGCTGGGTCTACGGCTTCACCGAGCGCGATCACCCCGCCCTGCGCGGCGCGCGGCGGATCAGCAACCCCGGCTGCTACGCCACGGCGATGCAGTGCGCGCTGTGGCCGATCTTGGACCACCTCGCCAGCCGCCCTGTCTGCTTCGGCGTCTCGGGCTACAGCGGCGCGGGCACCCGCCCCACGCCCAAGAACGATCCAAAGCGGCTCGCCGATAACCTGCTGCCCTACCACCCCGCCGGTCACTTCCACGAGGGCGAGGTCAGCCACCACCTGGGCCAACCTGTGCGCTTCCTGCCGCACGTCGCCGCCTTCTTTCGGGGGATTCACCTCACCGCCACCGCGCGGCTCAAGGCGCCGATGACGCTTGAGCAGGTCCAGGAGATCTACAAAAGCGCCTACGCCCAAGCCCCCTTCGTGCGGGTCATTGATGAGCTACCAGAGGTGAAAAATATCGCCCATCAAAACCACGCGGAGGTAGGTCTGCATGTCTCCTCTGATGGACTTGAGCTGACGGCCATGTCTACGGTGGATAACTTGCTCAAAGGCGCGGCATCCCAGGCGATTCAGAACCTGAACGCGGCGCTGGGCTTTGATCAAGCGGAGGGGCTGAGGTGAGCGCGCTTTTATGGGATAAAGGCGGCGCGGCGGTGGACGCGCGCCTCATGCGCTTCTTGGCTGGGCAAGACGTGGTGTTGGATCGTCAGCTCTTTCTCTACGACATCCGCGCCTCGGCGGCGCACGCGCGGGGGCTGGCGCGGATCGGGGTGCTCAGCGAGGCCGAGCTGGCGGGGCTGGTGGAGGCGCTGGAGACGCTGGCCGAGGACTTCGCCGAGGGGCGGTTCGTCCTTGACGCGCGCTTCGAGGACGGCCACTCCGCCATCGAGGCCCGCCTCATCGAGCGCCTGGGCGACGTGGGCAAGAAGATCCACACGGGGCGCAGCCGCAACGATCAAATTTTGGTGGCGGGGCGCCTCTTCCTCAAAGACGCGCTGCGCCAAGCGGAGCGGTATTGCCTTGAGGCGGCGCGAGCCTGCTTGACCCGGGCCGAGGCCGGCGCGTCAACGCCGATGCCGGGCTACACGCACCTCCAGCGCGCCGTGCCCTCCTCGCTGGGGATGTACTTCGCGGGCTTCGCCGAGGCCTTTATCGACGACGCCGCGCTGATGCGTCAAACCCATGACTGGATCGACGCCTCGCCGCTGGGCACCGCCGCCGGTTATGGAGTCAACCTGCCACTGGATCGCCAGGGCGTCGCCGAGGAGCTGGGCTTCGCGCGGCTCCAGATCAACCCGATCTACGCCCAAAACAGCCGTGGGCGCTTTGAGCTTCAGGCGCTCTACGCCATGACGCAGGCGATGGGCACGCTGCGGCGGCTGGCCTGGGACCTCAGCTTGTTCACCACCGCCGAGTTCGCCTTCGCGCGGCTGGGCGACGCCTACACCACGGGCTCCTCGATCATGCCCAATAAGCGCAACCCCGACGTGGTGGAGCTGCTGCGGGCGGCCTACGCGCCCGTGGCCGCCGCCGCCAGCGAGGTTCAGCAGATCTTGAGCTTGCCCAGCGGCTATCAACGCGACCTCCAGGGCACCAAGCCGCCGACCCTGCGCGGGATCGGCGTGGCCTTGGAGGCGCTGGGGCTGGTGGAGGGGCTCCTCGACGCCGTGACGTTCGATGAAGCGCGGCTGCGCGAGGCCATCAGCCCCGAGATGTACGCTACGGATGAGGCGGTGGCGCTGACGGCGGAGGGCGTGCCCTTCCGCGAGGCCTATCGGCGCGTCGGCGCGACCCTCGATGCCTTGGCGGATCGGGCGGCGGAGGTCAGCCTCCAGGCCCGCGTCTCGCCCGGCGCCTGCGCGGATCTCATGCTCTCGGCTTTGGCCGCCCGAATCCCCCTCAAAGATCCGGGGGCAGAGCCCCCAAAGGAGGCGCAATGAACACCCTAAAGTTTAACAATCACGATGAGATGCCCGCGCTGGGGCTGGGCACCTGGAGGGCGGCGCCGGGCCAGGTCAAGGCGGCGGTCAAGGCGGCGATTGAGCTGGGTTATCGGCACATCGACTGCGCGTCGATCTACCAAAACGAGGCGGAGATCGGCCAAGCCATCGCCGAGTCCATCGCCGAGGGGCGCGTCACCCGCCGTGAGCTGTGGATCACCTCCAAGCTCTGGAACGACGCCCACGCCCCAGAGGCCGTTGAGCCGGCGCTGCGGCGCAGCCTCGACCGCCTCCAGCTCGATCACCTCGATCTCTACCTGATCCACTGGCCCATCGCGCACCGTCAGGGGGTGATTTTCCCCCGTCGAGGCGCGGATTTTGTGTCCCTCGACGCGCTCCCCTTGGCGGCGACGTGGGGGGCGATGGAGGCGCTCGTCGAGGCGGGGCTGACGCGGCACATCGGCGTCTCCAACCTCCGCGCCGAGGCCCTGCTGAGCCTCATCGACGGCGCGCGCCGCCCCCCGGAGGTCAACCAAGTAGAGCTGCACCCCTATCTTCAGCAGCCTCAGCTCGTGGCGACGTGCCGCGCGGCGGGCGTCCACCTCACCGCCTACTCGCCGCTGGGCTCGCCCGACCGCCCGGCGGATCTCAAGGCCCCCGATGAGCCCATCCTGCTCCAAGATCCCACGGTCATGGCCATCGCCGAGGCGCACGGCGCCAGCCCCGCCCAAGTGCTGATCGCTTGGTCGCTGGCCCAGGGCCACGCGGTGATCCCCAAGTCGGTCAGCCCCGCGCGGCTGGCGCAGAACCTGGCGGCGGCCACGCTGAGGCTCACCGCCAAAGATATGGCGCAGCTGGGCGCGCTGGAGCGAGGGCGGCGCTATGTGACGGGGGCTTTTTGGGCGCTGCCGGGCAGCCCCTACACCCTTGAGGGGCTCTGGGGGCCGCGCTGAGAGGAGGCGAGGATGCGCACACTCTATATCGACTGCTTCAGCGGCCTGGCCGGGGACATGACCCTTGGCGCGCTCATCGATCTGGGCCTCGATCCCGCCGCCTTGGAGGCGGCGCTGCGGACCTTGCCCCTGCCTGATTGGACCATGCAGACGCGGCGAGCGCGGCGGCATGGGCTGGAGGGCATCGATCTCCATTTCCTCATCGGCGGACGGGCGGAGGGGCCACACGGCGAGAACGACGAGGGGCCGCTGCATCACTACGCCGATATCGTCGCCGCGCTGCGGGGGGGGCGGCTGCCCAGCCCGGTGGTGGCGCGCGCCGTGGCCGTCTTTGACGCCTTGGCTGAGGCCGAGGCCCAGGTCCACGGCGTGCCCCGTGAGGCGGTACACTTCCACGAGGTCGGCGCGGTGGACAGCGTGCTCGACATCGCTGGGGTCTGCTTTGGCTTATGGAGCCTGGGCATCGAGCGCCTCATCAGCGCGCCGCCGCCCCTGGGGCGAGGCCTGATCCGAGGCGCCCACGGCCCAATGCCCCTGCCCGCCCCCGCGACGCTGGCGCTCCTGCAAGGGCTGCCGATCACGGGCTGCGCGGTGGATAAGGAGCTGGTGACGCCCACCGGCGCCGCCTTCCTCAAGGTGCTCGTCGATGAGATCGGCCCCATCCCCTCCATGATCCTGGAGCAGGTGGGCGTCGGCGTCGGCGATCTGGAGCTGCCTGATCGCCCCAATCTCCTGCGCCTGCTCCTGGGGCGGCTTGATCCGCGCGCCCCCGACGCTTTCGTTGTCGAAGCCAACCTCGATGACCTCAACCCGGAGATCGCGGGCTACTTGCTGGAGCGGCTCTTTGAGGCCGGCGCCCTCGACGCCTGGTTTACGCCCGCGCAGATGAAGAAGGGGCGCCCCGGCGTGATGATCGGCGCCTTGGTGGATGAGGCCCAGCGCGCGGCGGTGGAGGCGACGCTCTTGGCGGAGTCGAGCACCCTGGGCCTGCGCCGCTACGGCGTCTCTCGTCATGTCCGGCCGCGCCGCCACCTCACCGTTGAGACCGCGTATGGGCCGGTGCGGCTGAAGCTGGGCGGCGCGCCCGGGGAGGTGCTCAACGTGGCGCCAGAGTATGAGGACTGCGCCGCCTTGGCCCGCGCCCACGGGGTGCCCCTCAAGGAGATCTACCGCCAAGCCATCGCCGCTCACCAAGCTCTAACTTGACCCTCGCGCGGCGCCTGGGGCAGCTTGAGCGCCTTTGCTCTGCGGAGAGGCCGCCATGCTCAAGCACGCTTTGGGGCGAGAGGCCCTCGCGCTCTACGCGCTGACCTTGCTGATCACCTTCGCGCTGGTGCGGCTTGAGGCGGGGGTCGGCTGGCTCAGCGGCTATTTGCTGATCTTCGTCGCCGCCGCCTTTGTCTACCTGCCGCTCTACGCCCTGCGGCGGCGCGGCGAGGATCCCGCGCCCTTGGGCATCCATGATCGCGATCGGCGCGGCGCGCTGCGCCTGGCCCTCTGGGTGATGCTGATCACCTTCCCGCCCTACCTCATCGGCTTCCACGGCTGGCAGCGGCTGTGGCTCAAGCAGGAGCCGACGCTGACGATCGAGGCGCTGCCTCGCTGGCCCTATGAGCTGGAGGGGCGCCCCGCGCGACGCGATCTGGAGGAGGGGGAGGTTCGCCTCTACGCGCATAAGGACGCGCTGCGTCTGCGCTGGCGCTTGGCGGAGGGGCGGCGGTTCGAGGCGCAGCTGGAGTCGCCCGGCGCGCGGGCGCGCTTGGTCAAGGCCGCCGTGACGCCCTGGGCGGGGGGGCTGCGCGTGGTCGGCGGGGCGCGGGGCGTGGTGGATTTTGAGGCCCCCAGCGGGGCGCTGCGCCTCGACGTGCGCGTCGATGGGGCGCGCCTCGACCCGCATCATCTGCGGCTGGGCGCTGAACGGCTGAGGGCGGATCAGCTGCCCTACCCCGCCGAGCGAGGGTGGCTGTGGATCTTGAACCTGGTGTTGACCCAGCTGCTCTTGGTGGCGATCCCCGAGGAGCTGTTCTATCGCGGCTATCTCCAGAGCCGCCTGGATGGGCTCATCGGGCGGGATCGCTTGATCCTCGGCGTGCCCGTCAATGTCGCCAGTGTGCTGCTCTCCAGCGCCCTCTTCGCGGTGGGCCATGTGGTGACGATCCCCAGCCCTCAGCGCCTCGCCGTCTTCTTCCCCAGCCTCCTGTTTGGCTGGATGCGCCGGGCCTCCGGCGGCATCCTCGCCCCTGCCTTTTATCACGCCGCGTGTAACATCCTGGTGGAGATCGCGGGGCGTTTTTATGCCTGATTAAATCGCTAAGGTTTTATTTTTAAAAGGGATTTTAAACACGAATCGCCACAATCATCGCGCGCGTCGTCGGATAGGCTACCCTCAACGCCGACTGAAATGAGCAAGAAGAAGGAGGCGAGATGAGAGGCGCGTTGGCGACGCTCATGGCCCTGAGCCTGAGCGCCTGTGAGTTAGAGACGCCGCTTGAGCTGAGCGACGCGGGGTACGGCGGTGAGGCGGGCTGGCAGGGCGAAGGCGGCAGCGTCGGTCAAGCGGGTGAGGAAGGCATCGCCGGTGAAGAAGGCATCGCCGGTGAAGAAGGCATCGCCGGTGAGGAAGGCATCGCCGGTGAAGAAGGCATCGCCGGTGAGGAAGGCATCGCCGGTGAAGAAGGCATCGCCGGTGAAGAAGGCATCGCTGGCGCTGCGGGCGCTGTCACCCAGAGCTGTGATCAGCCCGAGGCAGCCAGCTGTCAAGCCGCTGGCTGCCTCTGGACCCCAGAGGGCTGCATGGCGGCCAGCGAGGCCGAGGTCTGTTGGCGCTTCAACCGCGCGGTCTGCGCCACGCGCCAAGAGTGCGTCTGGGACGGCGCCTTCTGCGTCGCCGACGTGGAGGCGCAGCCCTGTGAGGCCCTCGACGCCGAGGGCTGCCTGCGCCGCGAGGGCACCTGCGTCTTCACCGAGCGAGGCTGCCTGACCCGCCCCGATGGCCCCTGCCAGACGCTGCCCCCCGAGGCCTGCGCCCTGCGCCCTGACTGCGCCCTGAGCGCCGACGGCGCCTGTCAGCCCGCCGCCCAACCCTTCTGCGAGGCGCTGAGCGTCGAGGACTGCGAGCGGGCGGGGGCTTGTCACCTTGAGCCCTTCGATCCCTGCGATGAGGCCGCCCGCCCCGCCCCGCCCTGCGAGTGCGACGCTGCGGGCAACTGCGCGTGTGATGAGTGGATCGCCGAGTGCGCCATGGACGCCGATTGCCCCCTTGGCGCGATGTGCGTCGGCGGCCTCTGCGCCGCTGAGGTGGTCTGTGAGCCTTCGCTGCGCTGCGTCGAGGGCGCCCCCGCCGAGGGCTGCGCTGACCGCGCCCCGGCGCTCTGCGAGGATGCGCAGTGTGTCCTTCAAGTGGAGCTGATCTGCCCAGATGGCCCCCCCGCGCCCCCGCCGCTGATCGCCGCCCCTGAGTGCGAGGAGGTGCTGACCTGCGTGGCCCGCGCGGCGCCCTGCGCGGCCCTGCCCTTGGAGCGCTGCGCGGCGACGCCTGGCTGCGGCGTAGAGGTGCTTGAGCAGTGCGCCTGCGGTGATCCGCCGCCCCCCGAGGAGGGGATGCCCGCGCCCCCTGAGATGCCGTGCTTCTGCGAGCTGATCGAGATCTGTGTAGAGGTCGGCCCCGCCGACGCCTGCCAAGCGCTGCCCCTTGAGCGCTGCGAGGCCGTCGAGGGCTGCGGCCTCGTCTACCCCCCCTGCGCCTGCCCCGACGTGGAGGGCATCGCCTGCGACTGCGCCCCGCTGTGCGTCTCCGTGGCGCCCCTGGGCTGCGCGGGCTATGAGACGCCCGAGGCCTGCCGCGCCGATCCCAGCTGCGCCTTAGAGATGTGGGATGAGCCCTGTGGCTGCGCGCCGGGCGAGGTCTGCGACTGCGCGGGCGGCTGGGTCTGCCTCGACGTCGCGCCGCCGATGGGCTGCCAGGACCTCGATGAGCGGGCCTGCGCGGCGACGCCAGGCTGTCGCGTGGAGTGGCTGGAGGCCTGCGCCGATTGCCTCCCCGACGCGCCAAACTGCCCCGGCTGCCAAGTCTTCCCCATCTGCGTCACCGATGAGCCCCCCCCGGTCGATGACTGCGCGGCGCTGCCTGTGGAGCGCTGTGAGGCCGTCGAGGGCTGCGCGATCTTCTCCGTTGAGGATTGTCAGTGTGACAATGACACCTGCGGCTGCGCGATCCGCGATTACTGCGACGTCGCGACAGCCCTCCCCGCCTGTGAGGCCATCTTCGAGGGCTGGGTCTGTGTCCACCGCCAGGACTGCCAATGGATCGAGGAGGCGCCCGTGGATCCTTGCGTGTGCTGGGTGGATGAGAACGGTCAAGAGGTCTGTGACTGTGCCGCCCAAGGGAAGATGCCCGCGAGGATGCCGCCGGGGGTGTGCCTGCCCCTCGACTGCGCGGCCCTGGCGCCGGATGTGTGCCTGAGCACCGCTGGCTGCGATCTGCTCCAAGCCGAGGTCAACTGCGCGGCCTGTCTCCCCGGCGAGCCTTGCCCGCCCTGTGAGCCGCCGCCGCCGATCTGCGTCCCCACGCCGACAAGCTGCGCCTCGATCCACTACGCCTTCTGTGAGCAGATCCCCGGCTGCGCCCTTATGGAGCGGGCCGAGCCCTGCCCGCCCTGCGAGCCTTGTGTGGAGGGTGAGCCCTGCGAGCCCTGCCGTGTCTGTCCGCCCCCGCTGCCCCCCGCCTGCGTCGATGAGGCCGATCTCCGCGCCCCCTGAGCCCCTCAAATTTTCCGCGCGCGGCGCTTCAAAAATTAAGCGCGTCGCCCTGTGTGTGGCCGCGCGGCGGCTCCACGCCAATGGCCCATAAAATGCAAAAGCGGCGAACATTGAACAAAAGGAGCATCATATGCGTTCGCTGTGGTTTTTTTTGGCGACGGCCCTGCTGCTGAGCGGGTGTGTCATCGAGGTGGACACCCAGACCGGCGAAGACGCTTCAGAGCCTGAGCAGATCGATGGCGGCTCGGCGGGCGCTGGCGGTGAGATCGAGCCCCCCATCCCCCAAGGCTGCGAGGCCTACGGCGATCCGGCGCGGTGTGCGGCCATGGGCTGCGCTTGGGGCCCTGAGGGCTGCGTTGAAGATGAAATGCCCCCGCCGCCGCCTCCCCCTCATTGTGATCAGCCGGATCCCGCCAGCTGCGAGGCGGTCGGCTGCGTCTGGAGCGATGAGGGCTGCGTCCCCGACATCATCGAGCGCGACTGCGAGGCCCACACCCCCATCGACTGCGTGGGCGTCGAGGGCTGCCACCTTGAGGTGGACGGCCCCATCTGCGGCCCGGACATGGACTGCATGGCCATCGAAGGGGCGCCCCGCTGCGTGACCAACAGCCATCCCTGTCATGAGCTTGATCTGAACACCTGCATAGACCGCGCGGGCTGCGCCATCTCTGAGGTCTATGTCTGCGCCGACTTCGCCGCCAAGGCCGAGGGCGAGGGGGCGCCGCGCATGGAGGAGCCCTCACCGGCGTGCTGGACCGAGCAGGTCTGCGTGCCTTATGAGCGCCCCATCGAGGTCTGCCAAGACATCGTTGACTGGGACGCCTGCGTGGCCACGCCGGGCTGCGCGCCCGTCGAGGGCGTGGACTGTGATTGCACCGGCGGTCGCCAAGCCCCCCCCGATGAGGATCAAGCGCCTGAGTATCCCGGCGATCCGGCGGTGTGCTACTGCTTCTCTTGTCAGCCGACCCCGATCCAGGGCTGCGAGGCGCACGGTAATCCCGAGGCCTGCGAGGCCGATCCCGCCTGCGCCTGGTCCTGGGATGCCTGGGATGGCATGTGTGACTGTGGCGACGAAGACATGGACTGCATGTGTGAGCCGTGGGGCGCCTGCCTTGAGCGCGTGGAGCCCATCGCCTGTGAGGCCTATGAGACGCCCGAGGCGTGTCAAGCGGACCCGGCCTGCGCGTTGGCCCTGATCGACGCTGATATGTGCAGCTGCGTGGACTGTGACTGTGGCCGAGGCTGGGTCTGTAGCCCTCGCGAGCCCCGCCCTGATGACTGCGCGCAGATCATCGATCCAGAGGCCTGCTTCAGCACGCCCGCCTGTGATTGGGCCTGGCTGGACTGCGGCTGCCCAGAGGGGGAGGAGGGCGATCTGTGTCTCTGCGACGCGGTGGGTTATTGCTTTGATCGTCAGGCCACGGCCTGCGAGCAGCTCGACGATCCAGATCGCTGTGAGATGACCATGGGCTGCGCGTGGACCTGGGGCGAGGAGCTGTGCAGCTGCGATGACTTCGGTGACTGTAGCTGTGAGCTTTGGGGCAGCTGCGGCGCGGCGACCGCTGAGCCCTGCCAAGCCCTTGATCCTGAGCGCTGCTGGGCCGCCCCTGGCTGTGATTGGGTGGAAGAGGCCATGCCCTGTGAGTGCGCCCCGGACGACGCCACCTGCGCTTGCCTCGACATCGCCCGAGGCTACTGCGCGCCGATCAACGGCCAGATCTGCGAGGCGCTCGATCCCGACAGCTGCCAGGCCCGCCCCGACTGTGAGCTGCTGTTCACGGGCGTGCCCTGTGACTGCCCCGACAACGGCGAGCCCTGCGCTTGCCCCGACATCGCCGAGGCGTTTTGCGTGACCCGCGAGGTGCGCAGCTGCGAGACCCTCGATCCCGACAGCTGCCAGGCCCGCCCCGACTGCGAGCTGCTGGCCATCGACATCGACTGTGTGTGCGCGGACCCCGGCGCGCCTTGTGACTGCCCCACGGTGGAGCCCTTCAGCTGCGTCACGCGCCCCCCTCAGCGCTGCGGCGCGATCGAAGACAACGCGGCCTGCCTGGCCACCCCCGGCTGCGCCTTGATGGAGATCCCCTGCCAGTGTGTCCCGCTGCCTGGCAGCGAGTGTGATTGTATTCAGCAGTTCGAGTGCGTCGATGAGGCCCCCTCTGGCTGTCAAGCGCTGCCCGAGGCAGACGTCTGTGAGGCCGATCCGGCGTGTGATTGGATCCCGGTGCCCTGCGCCTGCCCCGATCCCAGCCAAGGCGCGCCATGTGAGTGCGTCGGGGACGCGGGGGGCTGCTTCCCCGCCTCAGCGCCGCCCGGCCACCCCTGTGAGGCGCCTGAGCTGCAACGCGAGGCGGCCTGCGTCGCCGTCAACGGCTGTGGTTGGATCGTCTATGACGACTGCGATTGCCCTGATGATCTGCCCCCAGGCGCGGTGTGTGATTGCGCCCTCATCGGCGCCTGCGTGCCCATCGCCCCCTGACGCACCTCCGCCCTTGCCTCCCCCCGCGCCGATGGCGATCCCTCTCGACCATGAGCACCCCGCCCCCCAGCCTCAGCCTGCTTGAGCCGATGCCCCTGATCATCATCCTCCAGCCGCGCCGCCACACGCGGTGAGGTTGAGGCGCCTTGAGGCTCGACGGACCCTCCGCTGAGGTGGCTTTCACTTCGAGCCACGCCCCGCACGTGCTACCTTGAGCGCCTCTCCAGACCACAAGGAGGACTATGAGATCACTCATCCTCTCCTGCGCGTTGGCCCTCTCCCTGGGCTGCGGCGGCAGCTCGCCGAGCTATCGGATGGCCGACGGCGCCTATGCCCCTCAAGAGGCCCCCGCGCCGGGCTTCGCCGCCCGCGAGGCGGTCGTCACTCGCCCCTCCGACGACGGCGGCTATGACTTCGAGGAGGACGCCGTCGAGGGCGAGCTGCTCACGGCAGACGCGGCGCCGATGGCGGCGAGCGCGCGCCCCGCCCCGCCCGCCCCAAGCAAGGTCAGCGGGGGCTCCTTTAATCGCAGCGCGCCGCCGCCACCGCCGCCGAAGAAGGAGAGCACCGATCAGACCGAGCCGCGTGCCAAGGCGCCTCAAGGCCAGGAGGTCGCCAGCGATCCGATGGTCGTCTACACGGGGCAGCTCAACCTGCGCGTGCGCCGCCCTCTGGAGACGATGGACCAGATCACCTTATGGGTTGAGGCGAAGAAGGGCTATATTCAATCGCTGACGGATCAAGTGATCGTCGTGCGTGTACCTTCTAATGAGTTTGAGGCCAGCATAAAGCACTTTGCGACCTTGGGGGAGGTGCTTGACCGTCAAATCCAAGCCTTAGATGTCTCTGGGAAGTATACTGATATTTCGGCGCGGTTGGCGGTGTCTCGCCAAGCAAGAGATCGTTTATTAGTGCTCCTAGAGCAAACTAAAGACGTTAATGAGCGTCTCCGCGTGCTTCAAGAGATTAAACGATTGAGTGAGCAGATCGAGTCGATGGAGTCGATCCTTCAGACGCTCAAGAAGCTCGCTGATTTCTCAACGATCACCGTCGCTTTAACGCCCATGGTGGTGAACACGCAGGCGCGCTTCCATCGCTCCCCCTTCCCCTGGGTGCGCCAGCTTGAGGCGCACCGCGTGACCTTGAAGGAGGGCAAGGGCAAGGTCGCGCTCGATCTGCCCAAGGGCTTCGTCACCTTTGAGAAGGAGGATTATTATCGCGCGCAGGCGGCGGACACGACCTTGATCCGCGTCGGCGCGGTGGCCAATGAGCCCCTCGGCGACGCGCGCTTCTGGGCCGACGCGGTGCGCTATGAGATGAACGGGCGCGATGAGGAGCACCTCAAGGATGGGACGGCAGCAGGCCTGGCTTGGCACCTCTTCCGCAGCAAGACGCTGCGGCCCCGCTACTACCTCATCGGGGTCCAAGCGCAGGGGGAGCAGCTCTTCGTCTTGGAGGTCTTCTTCCCTGACGAGGCGGCCTGGGAGAAGCACGGCGCGGCGGTCACGTCGGCCCTTAACAGCTTTAAGGTCAAGTGATGTTCTCTGTCTTATTGTCCTTGATCTGCCTCTGCGCGCCCGCCGCGCCCACGACCATCGCCTCACCCACGCCCGACGCGGCCCCAGAGGTGGAGATCACCCCTGGTCGCGCTACGGCGCTCTCCGCTGATCTCATCCTCAAGGTGATCCACCCCGATCAGATCCGCGCGGAGCTGATGAAGCTGGCGCAGGAGATGGGCGGCTTCCACACGGCGCTGAACAACCAATCTTTACGGCTCAAGTTGCCGCCGACGCGCCTCAATGAGTTCCTCCGCCAAGCCTCCACCCATGGGCTGGTGATGCAGAAGACCCTTCAGCGGGCGGATCTCACCGAGGAGATCGCCCGCGAGGAGGGGCGGCTGCGCTCTAAGGCCAAGATATTTAAGAAGCTGCGCACCTTCTTTGATGGCTCGAACCTCCACGCCACCTTGGAGATCGAGCGCAATATGCGGACGCTTGTGCAGGAGATTGAGCAGATCAAAGGGGCGCTGCGGGTGCAGCGCGAGCGCGCCCGTTGGGCGGCGGTGACGGTGCAGTTTCAGTTCCGCGCCAAGGCCAAAATCACCTATGTTCACTCGCCCTTCGACTGGCTCAACACCGTTGATTTGCCGCGCTTTCAGCGCGAGTTTGGGAGGGATTAGATGCGCCGCGCCCTCATTTTGCTGCTGAGCCTCTTGTCTTTGAGCGCCTGTGGCCCCAGCTACACGCTGCAAGCCCCTGAGCGCTTTAAGCGCTTTGAGCAGAGCGACGCTTTTCGTTACATCACCGCCGATGGGGTCATGCTCAAGGCCCGCGAGGTGCCCAATGAGCCCAAGGCGGAGCTGGCCTTCTGGGTGGACGCCATGTCAGGGCACCTGGAGAAGCGCGGCTACGCCGTCAAGTCGGCCAAGGCCTGCTTTCAGACCACCAAAGGGCTCGACGGCTGCACCTTGGAGTTCCTCGTCCCACACGGCGCCGAGGACTGGGTGATGAGCGAGACGCTCTTCGTCGTCGGTGAGCGGGTGATCTTAGTGGAGGTGGCTGGCCCTTACCCCCTCTACGCCCCCTTGGAGGAGGACCTCAAGGCGGCGATGAAGACCTTTGATCCAGGCGCTTGAGCCCAGTCACACCCACCGCGTGAAGCCGAGTTCACGAAGGGCGTCTGCGTCTCTACTCGCGCGACGCTCAACCCCCTGGCATAGTTCTCGCTGAAAGGGCCGCCATCCTCAGCCCCGGAGATCCCATGCGTGCTCACCTGCTCCTCCTCGTCGCCAGCGCCACGCTCCTCAGCTTTGTTGGATGTGGTGGCCCCTATAGCCCCTCTCGCCGCGCTCACTCCATTCAGCAGCTGACCCCAGGGCAGACCATGTTGGCCGCCGCGCCCGTGCAAGACCAGCCACGTGAGGCGCGCTTAACCTTGGGCTTCGGCGCGGGCGGGGGGCTGGGCGGTGTGGGTGAGGAGGGCGCAGAGCTGCACACGCCGACGAGCATCGGGCATGGGGATATGGCGCTGCGGGCGGGTAAGGTGGAGCTGAGCGCTGTCTTTGATACCGCCCTCAGTGACAGCAGCGATGGCATCCACGGCGTCTCTCCCAAGGGCGCCACGATGCAGTACGGCGGGCGCTTCCGGGCGAGCCCAGGGACGGGTCGCTTTCACGTGGGGATGTCCTTTGAGCTGGGGATGCGTCACTATCAAACCCAGCTCTCAGTCAGCTGCTATGGCGAGAATGGTTATGACGCCCAAAACTGCGTCGCGGATCACGATGTGATCAACGTGGAGTATGCCCGCCCCTACTTCGCCACCACCATCTATCCAACCGTGCGCGTCGGTCAGCACCTCTATCTCTTCGCAGGCTTTGGCTTTGACACCGGGATGATGACCAGCGCAGAGGATGAGCCTTACGAGAACGTCGGTCCAGATGATCGCGCGGCGCTTAAGCCCAACTTCTCCGCCGATCTCGATATGGTGGGTTATGCCACCTTCGGCGTAGATCTGCGTATCTCTGATCGCTTCGCCGCCCTGGCGACCTTCCGCGAGGTCGGCGGCGATGAGGATAATATGACCGATTTTAGTAGTGGGATCTTTGAGGCGGGTGTGAGCCTGATCTTTTGATCGATGGGTTTGCTACAAACAATCACTTATCTTTTGAATCGGGTCGGGTGACAAAGGGCTCGTTAACCCTTTGACTGGGCTGGCCCTCGCGAAAGTGAACCCTACGGGCTCACTTTCACTCGGGTCGGGTGACAAAGGGACAACGAGCTAAAGCTCGTTAACCCTTTGACACCCTTGGACTCACCAATGCCTCACCCACCAACACCAATAAACCATCTTGATTCACACACACAGTCTCCAACACAACACGATTCTTCTCTAAATCCAAAGACTTCACGATGGCCTTCGCGGTCACCGTGTCACCAATACGCACCGGCGCCTTGAAACGCAGGTCTTGCTTGACGTAGATCGTGCCCGGACCCGGCAGCTTGCTGCCCAAGACCGCTGAGATCATCCCACCTAAGAGCATCCCATGGACAATGCGCGTCTTGAAGAAGGTGTTAGAGGCGTACACTTCGTCGATGTGCGCCGGGTTGAGGTCGCCCGTCACCCCCGCGAAGAGGTAGACGTCTGACTCAGTGAGCGTCTTGCTAAAGCTCGCCTCTTGGCCCACCTCAAGCTCATGGATGGTCTTGCCTGTCATGATCTCTCCTGTAAGTACTTCTCAAGCTCGCTGTTGAGGACCTTGCCCGCCGCGCTGCGCGGCAGCATCGGTAAGAAGTGATAGTCTCTGGGATGCTTGAAGCGCGCGATGCGACCCTCAAGGAAACCCTCCAGGTCGCTCGCCGTCAGCTCAATGTGCGGCCACTTAACAATAAACGCCGCTGGCCTCTGCCCCCATCGCTCGTCATCTACACCCATCACCGCGCATTCAATCACACCCGGATGCTCCGTGAGCGCGTTGACAATCTCCTGTGGATAGATGTTCTCACCACCACTGATGATCATCTGCTTCTGGCGACCGTAGACAAAGAGGTAACCCTCCTCGTCGATCATCCCCGCGTCCCCCGTCCGCAACCAACCCCCCTTGAGCGCCTCCGACGTCGCCTCCGGCCGATTCCAGTAGCCCAGCATGACGTTGGGGCCACGCACCACCACCTCACCGCGCTCTCCAACACCACACGCCTCGTCATCCTCGTTGACGATACGCACCTCCGTGTGATGGCACGCCCGCCCCACAGACCCCGGCTTGACGTAGGCGTCCTGCGGCTCCATCCCCGTGACGCCCGGAGAGGCCTCGGTCAGCCCATAGCCCTGGCGGAAGACAATCCCCCGCGCCTCGTAGAGCTTGATCGTGTGCAACGGTAAGGGCGCGCCGCCGCTCGTAAAGGCCACGACGTGGCTCAAGTCCGCCGTGTGAAACGCGGGCTGCGCCGCTAAGGCCAGGAAGATGGCCGGCACCCCCAGCATCCCCTGGACCTTGTGGGCCACGATCAGCCTGATCGTCTCCTTGGGATCAAACTGCTTTTGGATGATCGTCGTCCCACCAATAAACAGCAGCGGCGTCACCGAGCCGTTGAGCCCGCCAATGTGGAAAAAGGGCAGCACCGCCAGCCCAATGGCCCCCGGCAGGATGCCCAGGTTGACGGCGTTGATGATCTGCCAAAAGGTGTTGCCGTGGCTCAACGTCACGCCCTTGGGCAGCCCCGTCGTCCCCGCCGTGTACATGATCAGATGCGGCGTAGACTCTTCAATCGCGCCCTCCGGCTCCGGTGAGGTCAGCGCGCCGCGCGTCAGCAGCGCCTCGTAGCCCTCGCCGATCTCCACGATCTCCATCGCGGGGATCTCTTCGCCATGCAGCGCCGCCTCCAGCGCCTTGAGATCCGGGTCGAAGAAGAGCGCCTTGGGCGCGCTGTCGCGCAGCATAAAGGCCAGCTCGCGCGCCGTCAGCCGGTAGTTGAGCGGCACGGCGATGGCCCCAATCCGCGCGGCGGCGAAGATGATCTCGATGGCCTCGCAGCGGTTGAGCGTCAAGAGCGCGATCCGATCTCCAAAGCAGATCCCCAGGCCCTTCAGCGCGCCCGCCAGCCCGTCAATTCGATCGGCCAGCGCGCGGTAGCTCACGCGCGTCTCGCCTTCTTGTAGGGCGATCTGATCAGGACGCCAATGGGCCTGCATCCTCGGCCAACGGCTGATGTCAAAGCGATGCTGTGTGCTCATGGGGTGGCCTCCGTTTGGCAAAACTGCGCCAGCGCGGCGTAGGTCTGAGCCCTCAAGGGGCTGGCGAGGATCAGCGTGACGTGACCCATCGGTGAGATGAAGCCTTGGGCGTGTTTGATCTTGTGCTGGAGCGCCTCGCTGGCGGCGGCTGGGACGATGTGATCGTGGGCGGCGCGGGCGTTGAGCACCGGGCAGCGGATGTCCTCAAGCTCGACCCGATGCCCCTCGATGATCCAGTCCCCACGCCAAAGCTGGTTCTCTTGGTAGAGCCCCCGCGTGATCCCAATGAGCGCGCCGCAGGCGACCGGGAGGTGGTCCGTCGTCCACAGCTCAAGCGCTTGGTAGAGCTGCACAAACTCGGCGTTGTCGATCATCTGAAAGAGCACCCGGCGGCGCGAGATGAGCGCGCGCGGGTCCAGCAGCGGGAAGGCGCCGTAGGTGATGCGGTTGGGGATCACCCCCGGATAAGCGGCGGCGATCCGATCCACGTCGATGACCTCCCGGCTGCTCCACGTCCCCAGCACGCTCTCCTGGGAGAAGTCCACCGGGGTCGTCAACGCGATCAGCCGCGCGATCCGCCTGGGGTAGCGCGCCGCGTAGGCCAGGCTCAGCGTGCCGCCGAGGCATTGGCCCAAGAGCGTCAGCGCCGCCGCGCCCGCGTCACGGCACGCCCGCTCCACCGCCCGGCCCATAAACTCAGAGACGTAGCGCGCAAGCGGGATGGCCCCCATGCCGTCATGGGCGTCTCGCCAGGCTAAGACGTAGACCCGCAGCCCCTCGGCGTTGAGCGCCTGGATCAAGCTGTGGCCGTCGAGCAGGTCAAGCACATACCAGCGGTTGATCAGCGAGGGGATCAGCAGCACCGGATCGACGCCCGGCTTGGCCTGCGCGGGGTCAAAGGCCAAAAGCTCGAATGCGCTCTCTTGGTGGACCCGGCGGGCGTGGCTGGGGCAGATGCCCAGCTCGGCCCTCAGCTTGTGGAGGTTGCGCGGGCTGCGCCCCGGCGCCTCGCGCAGCACACGCATAAAGCGGCTGGCGCGCTCAACGAGGTGCATCGTCCGCCTCCCCCTTGGCCTCTAGCTCGGCGAGGCGCGCCTCGATCCGCGTCAGGATCTCCATGTTGGCGCGGAGCTGGGCGGCGGTGGGCAGCCCCCAAAAGCCAGCCAGGCGCTCGCCCACCCCACGGGCGAGCGTGCGGCCACGCATCCCCACCTCCATCCAGGTCATCGCCGCGCTGAGCAGCTTGGGCTGGCGCAGCGCGCGGCTCATCTGCGCGGCGGTCTGGGCTTCGACGCGCTCGATCATCTTCAAGAGCGTTGGCTTGTTCATGATGCGGCTCTCATCTCGGGTACCAGACCACCCACCAAGGGCCGTCAGGCTCGGTGCGGCGGGCGACGGTGCCGAGGCATTCGTGGATCAAGTAGGTCTCTTGGGCGATCCAAGGGGCTTGGTCGCGGAGCTGGCGTGAGAGGGTCAGCGAGATCGCCAGCACGTCGCCGATCTCCATGCTGGGCAACGCCAGGCTGCCCCCGCCGATGACCTCGACCGTGTAGCGATCGACGATCCCCGCGCTGGCGAGGTCGTAGTCCAGCCAGAGGCTGCCCTCGGCGGGGCTGGCGCTGGCCCGCCAGGCGCTCTGGGCGTCCATGGGGAAGCGCAGAAAGGGGATCGGCGCGTCGTAGATGAACAGCTGTTCGTTGGTCGTGACCGAGGCGACGCCGAGGATCTCCAGGGCGCGCTCTGTGGGGCGCAAGAGCAGGTGAGATTCGGCGCCGCCAGCGTCGGCGAAGCCCAAAATCAGGGCGTCAGGGGCGGCGTCGGCGAACCAGAGCCCCTCGACCCGTCGCGTGGTCACGTCCACCAGGCGATCAAAGTCGGTTTGGCTGAAATCCCAGCGCGCTTGGCCCGTGGCGGGGTCGCCGATCAGCCCCCCGAGGGCGTCGTGGGGCTTCTGCACGGCGTAGCGCACGGTCAACCCCGGCGTGAAGGACAGCTCGCCAGGGCTGACCACGCCGTCGAGCTGGTCGCAGGCCGCCAGCGGGGCCTCACCCTCGACCGAGAGGGCCGCCTCCGGCGTGCCTTCGCCGCAGCCGAGTATCCCCAGCAGCGCGATTGTTCTGGTAATCTGTTCAGCAATGGCGCGCGGGCTCAAAATAACACCCCCATCAGCGCGTGCAGGCGCCAGGCGCCCTCGGCTTGGAGCCCCAATGTGGGGTTGTCCAGGCCCGCCAGCGGCACGAGGTAGCCGTATTCAAGGCTGGTGACGAAGCGATCCGGGCTTTGGTAGCGCAGTTGGAGGTCAACCTCGACGCCGAGGTCGGCTTGTTGGCCCGGCGGCGTCGTCGCCTCCAAGGCGCGCGACCAGATCGCCGCCGTCTCCAGGGTGAAGCCGTCCCAAGGGCCGAGCTGGAGCTTGGGGCGGAGGTAGAGCGCGTCGGTGACGGTGCCCACCAGCGTCCGCCAGAGGATCAGATCGACGTGGTAGTCGGGGTGGAAGCGGAAGTTGTCCACCCTCAGATCATCGGGGAGCTTGAGCTGCGGGCCGTCCATGTCCCCTGGGCGGCTGATCGCCCGCGCTCGGCCAGGGCGGGCGCCAAACCCCGGCGCGTCATCGCCCGAGGCGAGGCCGATCTCGAAGGAGATCGCGCTGGCCTGGGTCATCTGATAGGTGTCGCGCAGCACGCCGCCGTATTGCAGCGCCTCGATCCGATCGGTGGAGAGGCCCGGAATGAGCGAGGCGTCTTGGATCGTGGCCCGCATCACCGCGCCCTCAAACGCCAGCGTGTTGTGCTTGGCCTCGAAGGTCAAAAAGGCGTCAAAGACGTGGGCGCTAAAGCCCCGGTCGATGGCTCGCTCGCCCGCGCCCTGGGGATCGTCCTTGTCCTGCCAGCGGTAGGCGTAGACGAGGCCGTAGTCCAGCGCCGGGCGGCCATCGCGGCGCTTGATCTCGCGGATGGCCGGGGTGTTGATCGAGAGCAAGGCCAAGGAGATCGAGCGCACGTCATCGCTGGGATCGGCGTCGATGTCTTGGCCGATGCCCTCCCAAGGGGAGATCGTCGGCCCCGTGGCCGATAGCTCATAGGAGACGCCGATGATGTGGTAGAGCAGCGGCATCGCCAGCCCGATCATGTCCACCGTGTTGCCCTGGTCGCTGTCCAATTCGTCGCCCGCGTGGGCCAGCAGCCCCATACCCCAGTGGACCCCCATCCGCCCCGCCGTCAGCAGCCCAATCGGCGTGCCGATCTCCGCCCAAGCGCGCGTGGCCCGCACCGAGTCACCGCCCGAGCGCTGGCCCGTCGAGGCGGCGTTCATGCCCGAAAAAGCGTTGTCGGCGGCGGGGTTGGCGCCGAGCACCGCGCGGTCGAGGAGGTCGATGGTGGCGCGCACGTTGACCTCCCAGCCGAGCTGAATGTGCGGCTCCAGCCGCAGCCGGATGTCGCCGGAGGTGAGCTGATCGCCGCCGCGTGGGTCATAGGCTGGCAGCGGGAAGATCGTCCCGCCGGTGGAGGGCGTGGGGCCTCGGTTGAGATCGAGGTTGTTGAATACGTCGCCGCGCAGGCGGAAGTAGCCGCCCCAGGTGACGCGCGGCGCCAGGGCCGGATCTTCGGAGAGGAAGGGATCGCGCAGCGCGCCGAGCCCCCAAGGGTCCTCGGCATGGGCCAGCGCGGGCAGCAGGGCGAGGAGCACGAGCCAGCGTCTCATTTGAGGAACCCCCGCAGCAGCTCATGGTAGGTGCCCGCGCGCTCCAGCATCACGGCGTGGCCGGCGCGGGCCAGGATCTCCAGCCGCGCCCGAGGCAGCAGCGCGGCGAGGCGCTCGCCGTAGCGCGGATCGGCGACGCGATCCTCACGCCCCCAGATCAGCAGCGTCTGATGGGCGACCTTGTGGTACTGGGCGCTCAGCGCGTCGAGGTGCATCCCCCGCGCGACGGCCAGCGCGGCGGCGTCCACCCCCGGCGTGGCTTGAAACGCCTTGAGGTAGTCCAGCCCCTTGGCGCTGACGTGCCGCTCAGGCTCCAGGTAGCTCCAGGTGTAGCGCGTCTCTAGTTGCTGGTCGTAGAACAGCCAAAACAGCGCCTCGCCCACCAGCGGGTATTGGGACCAGCGCAGGAAGCCATCGGCCTGCTCGGGGTAGACGAAGGCCGAGGTCAACACCATCTGGTCCACCTTGTGGGGGTGGCGCAGCGCCAAGGCCAGCGCCACCGAGCAGCCCCAGGAGTGGGCCACGATGTGCGCCTTGGCGACGCCCATCTTGTCCATAAAGGCGGCGACGAGGTCGGCTTGGGCCTCGCTGGAGTAGTCCCCCGGCGCCTTGTCGGTCAGGCCAAAGCCCTTGAGGTCGAGGGAGAGCGTGCGGAAGCGATCGGACAGGGCGGGCTGGGCGTGCAGCCAGCTGACGAGCCCCCCCGCGTAGCCGTGGATCATCACCACCGCGCCCTGGGCCTCGCCTTGGGCGGGCACGTCGCGGTAGTGGACGCGCACGCCGTCGATCTCCACGTAGCCGAAGGGCTTGAGCGGTGAGTCAAAGCGCTTGGTTTGGAACCCCAAGCAGCCGCTGAGGCCGAGGAGCAGGGGCAAGAGCAGGGTTGAGCGCTGGATCATCACGTTCACCGCGCGGGCATCAGGCGCTCGACCCGGTCGGCGCGGTTAAAGTAGGCCTCCGTCTCGCCCTCGGGGCCGACGATACGGGCGATGACGCCGAAGCACTCGGCGAGGAAGGTGTGGATCACTTGATCGCTGCCGAAGATCGTGAAGGGCACGCTCTGATCAAGGGTGGTGATGACCTGGAGCGCGGGGAACGGCCCCTGCGGCGTGGTCATCTGGCCGCGCTCGACGACCTGCACCGTGTAGACATCCTCGGTCCACACCGAGCTGAACCCCCAGTAGCCCATCTGGGTGCTCTCGCTGACCCAGCTGTCACCCACCTGAAGCGGGAATTGGTAGAGCCGCACGGGGGGATCGTAGGTGGTGAGCATGTCACGCGGCGTCTCAGAGGCGGTGCCCAGCAGATCAAGGCCCTCGTCGCTGAGGCGGAAGACGCCCAGCCAGCGCCGCTCACGCTCCAAGAGGCTGGCGTAGCTGGCGTCGGGGAATTCTTCGGCGTACCAGGCGCCCTCGACGGGGAATAACTCGACGATCTGGCGGGCGTCGCCCTCGCGCGGCGCCGAGAGATCCCAGCAGCGCCCCTCGGCGCAGTTTTCTCCGGCTAAATCAACGGTTTGCGGCCCATCGGCGACGAGGAAATGGGCCACAGATCCGGCCTCAAGGAGGAACTCTTCGCGGCGCAGCACGCCGTCACCGCTGGGATCGCAGAGGGGCGCGCCGCTGTCAGGCGCGATCCCCGCGTCTTGGCCGCTGGCGGCGTCCTCTGGGCCGCCGTCGAGGCCCGCGCCGCCGTCATCGAGGCCGCCCGCGTCCTCATTCGGGGGCGGCGCGCCGCCCTCGCAGCGCCCTTGGCCGCAGGTGGCGCCGAGGGGGCATTGGAGATCGCTGATACACCGGGGGATCGTCAGCCTCGCCACCTCCGCCGCCTGCGTAAACAGGGCCTCCGTCTCGTTGTTCTGGGAGACGACGCGGGCGACACCGCCCAGGCACTCGGCCATAAACAGCGTGGTGCGCCGCTGGATGGCGAAGGGCGCCCCCTCGACCTGCTGGTTGGCGATCATCGACAGCGGGATCACGGGCACGTCGCCCGCCGGGAGCTGGATGATCCCCGCCGCGCCCGCCTCGAAGCTGTAGCGCATCTCTAAGACCACCTCGGCGCCCTCCAGCTGGCCCCGCGCGGCGGTCTGGGCGGCCCAGTGATCGCCCGGACGCAGGGGGAAGCGCAGCGCCGGGACCGGCGTGTCGTAGATCAAGAGCGTGCCGCCCGCCCGCTCGCTGGCCACACCCAGGAGGTTGAGCGCGCCGTCCACCCGCTGGAAGACCGCCAGCATCCCCAAACCCGCATCGAGGACGCCAACGTAGGTGGCCGTGGGGAAGTGAGGGGCGAACCAGAAGCCCTGCGGCGGCAGCGTGCGCTCCACGCGCTCCAATGCGCCCAGCGCATCCGAGGTGAAGTCCCAGATCACCCCGCCTTCGCTCACGACGCCAGCGAGATCGACGGGGATCAGCGCCTCTGGATCGTTGATCCGAAATAGGCCGCCAAGGCCCGCTTGGACCGGCATCTCCGCGTCGCTGATCACGCCGTCGCCGTTGGGCGCGCAGGCGGCCTCGGGTAAGACCGGCGCGATACCGTCCACCTCGCAGTAGCCCGCCTCATTGCAGCGCCCCCCTTGGCCGCAGTCGGCGTGGGCGGCGCAGCTTAATACGCCAAGCGCCTGGACCGTGCCCACCACCTCGGGCAGCGCGGCGACGCCCTCATGGCTGACGGCGCGGGCGATAAAGCCGCCACACTCGGAGAGGAAGTCCACCTCGGTGTAGATCTGGCTGAAGCCCGCGCGCTCAAAGGTGCGCTCAAGCTGGGTGATGATCTGGATGGCGGGCAGGGCGCCCGCAGGCACGTCCAGGCGGCCAACGGCGCGCACCCGCGTCGTGGCTTGGTCCATCAGCTCGACCTCGGCGCCCAGGAATAGCCCGACGACCCGCGAGGACACCGTCCAGGTGTCGTTGACCTCAAGCGGGAAGCGCAGCACGTCCAGCGGCGGATCGTAGGTCAGCCGCGTCTGCTCGCCCCGCGCGTCGGTCAGCCCCAGGATGCGCAGCCGGGTGGCGCTCAGCTCAAAGAAGGCGATGAGCCCCGGTGAGGCGGGCAGGGTCGTGGCGTAGCTGGCCGTGGGGAAGTAGGCGCCCGCAGGGAAGAGATCCGGTGACCAGATCGCGCTGTAGCTGCGCTGCGTCTCGCCCTCGGGGCGGATCGACCAGCGCAGCCCCCCCTCGCCATCATCGACGCCCGCCAACGCCAGCCGTATCCCCGCCGCGTCGGTGCGCGTCACGAAGGGCGCCCCGGCGCCCGGCGCCAAGGTGAACTCCCCTCGATCCAGCCGCCCATCGCCGTTGGGCACGCAGCGCGTGGGATCGCCGAGGCCCACGTCGTCGAGCCCCCCCCCGTCGCGCTGGCTCATGCACTGGCCATTGGCTGCGCAGAGCTGGCCCCCCGCGCAGTCCTCGTCTTGGCGGCAGCCCGCGCGGCAGGCCCCCTCCACGCAGGCTTGGTTGGCGGGGCAGTCGGCGTTGACGTGGCAGGCGACTTGAGGGCTGTCCTCTGAGGCACAACCAAGGGCGCTGAGCGCGAGTAGGGCGAGGGTGATCCGCATGGCCTCCTCCAAGGCAGGCGTCCACGGTATGCGCAGGCGCGGGGCGGGTCAAGGCTTTTGTGCGCTGCACAAAAATACGCACTTTGTGCTTTGGGATTAGTCTGTTGAGCGCTTAATCGCGGCGAAGAGCAGGAGCGTTATCGCCCAAATGATGGGGCTGGATGTCGGGGCGCCAAGCGCGGCGGCGGCGCAGCCCTCTCCGCTGCGCCCTCCGCCGCCCGAGAGCGCCTCCGCGTCGGCCCCACGCCCGGCGTCGCCCCCTCGCCACGCGTCCGCTTGGGCGGTGTCCGCCCCCCAAGCGGCGTCGCCGCGCCCCTGATCGAGCGCAGCGCCCGCCTCAACGGCGCCCAGATCGTCCCCGATGGCGCCCACGTCCTCTTGGATCTGGCCCGCGTCCTCTTGGATCTGGCCCGCGTCGCTGGGGATCACGCCCCCGTCTGAGGCGGGCAGGCCCGCGTCCTCGCCCGGCGGCGCGCCCCCCTCGTCGAGCGCCGCGATGAGCCACTCGATGAGCTGGTTGGCCTCCACGCTGTACTTCTCCGACAGGTTGGGCTCGTAGAGGCCGCCGGCGAGGGCCTCGTCGCCGAAGAAGCGCGCCGCCAACGCCCCCGCAGAGGTCAACTCGGCGTGGCCCAGCGCCTCAAAGAGCTTGGCTTGGCGCAGCGGCGCGCCGCGCGCCGTCAACCCCGCCGTGGCCAGGGCGCTGTCGATAAAGACGAGGCCGTCAGAGGGGCCGCTGATCTCGCCGAGGTAGGCGCTGCCTGAGAACAGCCGAGGGAGATCGTAGCTGAAGGCCTCCAAGCCCCAGGGGAAGAGCCCCCAAAGCCAGGTCTCGGCGAGGCCCTCGAAGAGCAGGCGCCGCGAGGCGGCGTCCTCGTCGCCCCAGAAGATCTCAAAGGCGTAGGGGCTGGTGCCGCCGACGCCGATGATCGGGTTGCCGCCCGCAGCGAGGAGCAACGACACGCGCGGATCGACTCCGATGGCGTCGAGCTGGGCGATCAGGCCGCCGCCCGCCTCGATGGCCTCCTCGATGCCCCGCGAGTGGCTGACGAAGCCGTAGCCGCCATGCCAGGTCGTGTAGTAGTCCACTTGGTTGGCGTAGACGCCAAGCAGGGCGTTGCCGCCCGGCGTGGCGTGCAGCCCGCTGAGATCCGCCAAGAGCTGCGCCTGCCCTCGAAAGCGTGGGCCGCTGATGTGGCGATCTTCAAGATCGACGTAGATCAGCGGCACGCTGGTGGTCTGGGGATACCAGGCCGTCCAGGCCGTCGGCGCGTCGGGCGGGGGGCTGAGCGTGGCGGCGCCGAGGTTGGAGGCGGACCAGCGGAAGGGGGTGTCCACCCCCGCGTTGGGGGCGCCGAGGAGCACCAAGAGATCAACGTCGCCTCGGTAGCGCGTGCCCTCGCTGGCGTAGCTGGCTTGGCCCTCACCCCACACGACGCCCTCGCTGTTGCTGCAATAGATCCGCGCCGAGACGCCGCCCTTGGAGTAGCCAATCAGCGTCAAGGCCCCCTCGGTGTGCCGCGCGCGGATGAGCCCAACGGCGTTGGCGATCTGCTCGGCTTGGAGGAGGTTGTCGCCGTGGCGGTGGGCGAAGGTCAGCGCGTAGGTGGGGTGCCCCTCGCCCGCCAGGCTGGCGGCTAAGAAGCTGGTGGTGTCCAGGGCGCTGTAGCCCGCGCCGGTGATGATCAACACAGGGCCACGCCGAGAAGCAGGCGCTTCTTCGTCGAGGTAGCGGTGCAGCAGCACATCGCGGCTGTGCGGGGCCGACGCCCCAAAGCAGGCGGCGATCTGCCCATCGGTGGTGTGCTCGCGCGCCGCCCAGCCCGTCTCGGGCGCGAACGCCTCTTGGATAAAGAGCCCCTCCGCCCCATCCCGGTAGAGCGTCGTTCGCCAGCCCAGCGGGCCGGGTTCACATTCACGGACAGCCTCAAGCTGGGGCGAGGCGAGGAGGATCGCGGCGGTGAGGGCGGTGATCATGGCTCTTTCGAGGGGGGGCGGCCAATCAGCCGCCCTAGGACCCCCATCAGATCCCCCCCGCCAGGGGCCATGCTCTTAAACAACTCAAGGTTTTGGTGCATGGCCTGTTGGGCGACGGCGAAGGACTTGAGGGTCATGTGGAGGTAGTGGTGGAAGAGCCGCATCAGCGACTTGTCTTCGATCTGTATCAGGGTGCGAAGGAACTCTTCGGGGATGCATTCGAGCTTGTGGACGTGCTCTTCTGTCAATAACACCTGCATCAAGGTGCGTTTTGTCAGATCTTCACCCGTTTTGGCGTCGGCGATGCGAATCGAGCGACCCTCCATGAGATCCTGGGCGAGATCTTCATAGGTGATGTACCGGCTCCGCCCGGTGTCGTAGAGCCGGCGGTTACGGTATCGCTTGATCAACACTGGGGCCATGTCGGGTGATCCTCGCTCGCAGAGAGAGCGCCAAGGTAGCGGGGCGAGGCGCTGAATTAAAGGCGCCTCACGCCTCCACCACGTCCGCCCCGTGGGCGATCAGCCACGCGCTGATCTCCGGCCAATAGACCTTGGCCGCCTTGGAGCTGGTGCTCAGGCCGATGTGCCCCGTGGGGTAGGCGCGGTGCTGCTTATCGACGCTGCCCACCACGTCGAGGAGCGCCACGGCGCTGGCCTCGGGCACGGTCTGGTCGTTTTGGGCGGTCACCACCAAGAGCGGGGCGCGCACGGCGCTGAGATCCACCCGCGCGCCATCGACGACCATCTCGCCCTTGATGAAGCGGTTTTTCTGATAAGTGTCGCGCACATATTGGCGGTAGACCTCGCCAGGGAAGGGCACGTTGTCCGAGGCCCAGCGCTCCATCGCCCGCCACGTCTCGATAAAGCCCTCCTTGTCGCGCAGCTTCCACAGATCCCGCCACTTGGTGAGGTTGTTCATCGGCGCCATGGCGCGGAAGCCCGACTCCATCAGCCAGGTCGGGACGTTGCCGTAGGCGTCCACCACGGCGTCCACGTTGAAGCTCTCCTCGCGGGTCCACAGGCTCAAGAGCCCCTCGTCGTGGAAGTCGGCGGGCACGGCCATGGCCACGAAGCTGCGCACGCGGCGCGGTCGCAGCGCGGCGTAGGTCAGCGCCAGCGTGCCGCCCATGCAGTAGCCGTAGAGGTGCGCTTGCTCGACGCCCTCGCGTTGGCAGGCCGTCTCCATCGCCAAGCCCAGGTAGCGCAGCGCGTAGTCCCCCCAGGTCTTATGGCGATCCAAGCGCGTGGGCGTGCCCCAGTCGATGACATAGCAGGGATGCCCCGCGCCGGTGAGGTGCTCGATGAGGCTGCGGCCCGGCATAAAGTCGAGGATGTACCAGCGATTGATCATCGAGTAGGAGAAGACGATCGGCGTGATGTGCCGCGCCGCACCCCGAGGCTCAAAGTAGAGCACGCGCATGGGGCCACGAGCGGCGACCACCTCATAGGGGGTGGCGTTGCCCTCGACGTCCACGCCGCGCAGCTCCATCGGCGCCACCCGCGCCGCCGCGTCCTTCACCGCCCCCAACAGCTGCGTCATCATCTCAACTCTCCTCTTGAGGCGCCTCATCGGCGGGCTCCACGCGCGTAGGGGTCTTGGGCTTCTTGGTCTTGGCTTTGGGCTGGGCGGCCTCGGGCTGGGCAGCCTCGGGCGCCTTTAAGGCGCTGAGCACCTCTCGTAAGAGATCGCTGATCTCATCCAAGCGCTCGCCGAGCTGGTCCACCCGACGATCAACGTCATCGACGCGGCGAGCCATCTCTTCCATCTGGCCGCTGGTGGCCATGTGCAGCTCGCCCATCCACACCTCCATCAAGCGATCCCACTGGGACTTGGCCTGCATCGAGGCCGCCATGGTCTTCCCCGCGCCCTTGAGCATCCGCTCATCGCGCAGCCACTCGGCGCCGCGCGCCGCCATGAAGTCCTCAAAGGCCTTGAGCGCCGTAGCGGGCGCGGCGAAGGGCCACGCCCAGGCGGGCTTGTCCGACATCAGGGCACCTTGACGCTGAAGAGGTCTTGGTAGAGCTTCCATTGGCGCTCAGCGAGGTGGCTAAAGTGCGCCTGCACCTCGTTGATCTGCGCGCGCTGCGCTTGGATGGCTTCATCCATCGCGGTCATCAGCTGCGCGCGCTGCTGCGTCATGCGCTGCGCCGCCGCCGCGCGCTGCTGCTCGGCCTGGGCCTTCCAGTAGGCCAGCTCGTCGTTGAAGATCGCCTGAGACTGCGTAAAGAGGTGCTTGATCATGGGGGCTCCTTGCTTGAGGTCACTCGATGTCCTTGTTGTACGGCGCGGCGAGGGGGCGCGCAACTGTTTTTTGTGCGCTGCACAAAAATGATTTAAATTCTGATTGTTTTCAGATGTTTAGATATTGATCGTCTGGGCGCAGTTGGCCCAGGGCTTAAGCTGGCGCGCGGCGCAGTCGAGTTAAGCGCGGCGAGTCAACCCCGAATGCACATCGATGACGTGAGGTGGAGATGGGAGAGGTCTTCCTCAGGGTAAAGGTGGGCGCCGAGGCCGTCCTCTTTGCCCTCGATCGTGTCCATGAGGTTTTGCCGATGATGCGCCTCAAGGTGAGCGCCTCCTCATCGCGGCTGCGCGGGGTCATGAACCTGCGCGGCGCCCTCGTGCCGGTCTTCGACGTCGCCTCCGCCGACGCGCCCCTCGATCCCAGCCGCTTTATCTTGGTCGTGCCCCACGCGGATCAGCTGGCGGCCTTGATCGTCGATGATGTCATCGATCTGGTTGAGCCCGAGCGCCTCCTTCAGCCGCCCGGCGCGGGGCCAGGGGGGCAGATCGCGCTGGTCGAGGGGGAGATGCTCAGCGTCCTCGATCCGCAGGAGTTCACGCTTTGAGTCAACGTCAAGCCCTGGCCGATGAGGTCGCCCGCCGCTTGGGTGTGGATCTGGAGAGCTTCGCTCAGCGCCGCGTCGAGGACTGGCTGGCCTCCGAGGCGCCTATGAGCGCCGAGCAGCTGGTGCGCACCTTTAGCATCGGTGAGACCTTCTTCCTGCGTCATCAACATCACTTTGAGCTGCTTTTGGCTGAGGCGCCGCGCCTGAGCGCCGTAGACGGGCCGCCTCGCGCGCTGCGGATCTGGTCGGCGGGCTGCTCGACCGGCGAGGAGGCCTACTCCATCGCTGGTACGCTGCGGGGGCGCGTCCTCTTTGATCTCATCGCCACCGATCTCAACCCCGAGTCCGTGGACAAGGCGCGGCGCGGCGTCTACAGCGGCTGGTCTTTGAGGGGCCGCGTCGAGCTGCCTGATTGGCTGCGCCCAGAGGCCGATGGCGTGGTGGTGGATCCCGCGCTGCGTCAGCAGGTCCGCTTTGAGGTGCTCAACCTCATGGATGATGGCTTCCCCCAGGGCCTCGACGTCATCTTCTGCCGCAACGTGCTCTTGTACTTCAGCCCCGCCCGCGCTCAGGAGGTCTATCAGCGCTTCTTGGCGGCCCTTAACCCAGGCGGCCTCCTGATCATCGCCGATACAGACCCCACGCCGCCGCCCTCCGTGGGCTTCGAGGTCTTCTGGCGAGGTCAAGCGCGCGCTTTTCGTAAGCCGGGCGTCCGCCTCGCCGCGCCGCCGCCGCCGCCCACCCCGCCGCCGCCGCTGCCGCCGCCCCGAGAGGCCCTGGTCGTGGCCTTGGCGACCCCCGTCCCCCTCCAGGCCGCCGATCAGCTCAAGGAGGGCCTCGCCGCTTGTCGTCGGCTCATCGGCGCGCGCCGCTTGGATGAGGCCAGGCGGATCTTGGAGGGCTTGCTCAAGCATCACCCCTTGGAGGCCAGCCCTAACTTGATGTTGGGCCTGATCGCCGAGGAGCAGGGCCGCCGCGCCGAGGGGATCGCCTTGGCGCGCCGCGCGCTGTTCCTTGAGCCCGACGCCCCCTTCGCTCACCTGCTCATGGGGCGGCTCTTGCGGCGCATGGGTGAGCCTGACCGCGCCCGCCGTCACCTCCTGCGCGCCAAGGACGCCTTGAGTCAAGGCGCCACGCCCACCGAGTGCGCGCCGAGCGAGCATGAACTGAGGGAGATGATCTATGAGCAGCTCCGCCACCTCTGAGCTGAACCACGTCCTCGATCGGCGGGCCTCGCGCTACGCCGTGCCCATGACCGAGGCGCGCAGCCACGCCGCCGAGGTCTTGGTCTTTCAGCGCGGCGCACGCCGCTTCGCCCTGGATCTCACCCACCTCGAAGCCCTGCGCCCACTGCGCGGGGCCTGCCCCGTGCCCGGCGCCTCAAGCAAGGTGCCGGGGATCTTTTATTGGAATGGTCAGCTCCTCAGCCTCCATGACATCGGGGCCTTCGTCGGCGAGGTGGTCACGGCCCCACGCTGGGTCTTGGTGGTGGAGCATCAGGCGCGCTCGCTGGGGCTCCTCGCCGATGAGGTCGAGGGGGTGCGGCGCCTCGACGCGCCGCCCGATCCGCCGCCCGTGGCCTTGCCCGGCGCTGCGGAGCTGTATCGAGGCCTCTTGGCCGATGACACCGCCGTCCTTAAGGTGGACGGGCTCTTTCACTCTAAAAGCTTTTATTTGGGAGACGGGAGATGAGCGAGATTCAAGAGCGGATGCGCTTCTTAGGCTTTGATGCGACTGACGCTGAGCGCCTTAAAACGCTGGCGGCGCACAGTGAGGCGTGGGTCGGGGCCTTGATGGACCCCTTTTATGAGCACGTCAACAGCTTCGCGCCCCTCGCGAAGCTCACGGACGGCAAGGTGGATCGCCTCAAGCACCTGCAAGGGCGCTACTTCGCCAAGCTCTTCGGCGGCGTCTACGATGAAGGCTACTTCGCCGATCGCCTCAAGGTCGGCCAAGCCCATGAGCGCGTCGATCTGCCGCCCAAGTGGTATCTCCCCGCCTTCACCTTCTTCCTCACCGAGCTGGGCGCGGAGGTCTTTCGTCACTTCGAGGATCGCGAGGAGGGCATCGCCCACTTCCGCAGCCTGACGAAGATCCTCATGTTCGACGCCACCATCGCCATCGAGACGTACCTCAACGCCCTGCTGGCGACCAATGAGCACAACACCCGCACGTTCGTCTCCCAGCTGGAGGAGGTCACCTCGGCCCTGAGTGAGATGGTCGAGCGGCTGACCCGCTCGGCGGATAAGCAAAGCTCCATGGTGCAGCAGCAGTCAACGGCCATCGCCGAGATCACCACCACGCTGGCGGAGCTGCGCCACACCACGAGCCAATCTCATGAGCAGGCAGGGACCGTGCTGTCCACCACCGAGGAGGCCCTTGAGGCCGTCTCGCGCGGCGTCAACGCCGTGGGTAAGACCGCCGAGAACATGGGCCAGCTGCGCGATCAGACCGACTCCATCGGCAACAAGATCGTGGCGGTGAGCGATCAAAACCAGCAGATCCATGAGATCGTCGGCTCGGTGGCGGAGCTGGCGGAGCAGTCCAAGCTCTTGGCGCTCAACGCGGCCATCGAGGCCGCCCGCGCCGGCGATCATGGCCGCAGCTTCTCCGTGGTGGCCGCCGAGATGCGCGATCTGGCCGATCAGAGCAAGCAGGCGACGCGGCAGGTCAATCAGATCCTCCGCGATATCCAGGCGGCGACCAGCGCGGCGGTGATGGCCGCCGAGGAGGGGGGGCGCAAGGCCTCCTCGGGCGTGGATCTGGCCGAGAACACCCGCGACGCCATCAGCCTGCTCCACCGCAGCGTGGAGGCCGCCGCCGACTCGGCGCGCTTGATCGCCAACGCCGCGCGGCAGGCCAGCATCGGCATCGACCAGGTGGCGCAGGCCATGGCCGCCGTCAATGAGGGCACAGAGTCCGTCTCCAGCAGCTCTCAAGACACCAAGAGCATCGGCGAGGAGCTGATCTCCCTGGTGCACGCGCTCAATGAGCAAATTCAGAACAACCGCATCGACTGAGGAGGCCCATCCATGGACTTCCGCGCGGAGTTCACCGCCGAGGCGCGGGATCTCCTCCGTGAGATCGCCAGCGCCGTCAACGCGCTCTATGAGGGCGCGGAGCCGCAGGCGCGTGAGGGGCTGTGGGCCGTCATCCTGCGCAACCTCCACACGATCAAGGGCGCCGCCTCCATGGTCGGTGAAGGCCCCGACCTCGCCGCCCTGAGCCGAGAGGCCCATGACATCGAAGACTTCCTGACGCCCTTCGCCCATGACAACGCCGCGCTCATCGATCTGCTCGCGGAGGAGGCCTTTCGCGCGGTGGAGAGCTTGGAGCTGTGCCTCAACGCCGTGGAGCGCGGGGATGAGCCCGCCGTGGACGCGGCGGAGGGCCTCGCCTCGCCCGCCGCGTCCAGCGTAGAGGCGCCGCCCAACCCCGCCTTGAGCTTGGCGTCGCCTTCGGCGTCGAGCGTGGAGTTGGCGCCGGTCTCCCCCACACACGGGGCCAGCAAGCCCGAGCAGGGCGAGCAGTCTGCTTATCTGCGGGTGCGCATGGATCGCGTCGATGTGCTCGGCGAGCGCGTCGGCGATCTCGTCCTCAGCCAGCTGCGCCAAGCGGAGTTCGTCCGCGATCTTCAGCACCTCCGTGATGACATCAGCGGCCTCAACCACGCCTGGCGTCAGGCCATCAACCTGCTGCGCCAGTACACGCTGGATCGCGCGCTCAATGAGCGCCTCGATGACATCAATGAGGGCCTGCGCCGCCTCGCCCGCGACAGCTTCTCCACCGCCCGCGCCGCCCACCTCGCCACGCGCCAGAGCAGCCAGGTGGTCACGGCGCTCTCCAACCAGGTGCGCGATCTGCGCATGATGCCGATCAAGCCCTTCTTTGAGTCCTTCTCCTCGGTGCTCACCGAGGCGGGGCGGCTGGCCGATAAGCGCGTGCGCCTCGTGGCGGAGGGCGCGGGCGTCGAGATCGGGCGGATGGTGCTGGAGCCGTTGCGGCCCGTGCTGGTGCATCTGGTGCGCAACGCCGTGGGGCATGGGATCGAGGACGCGGCGACCCGCGCGGAGCTGGGCAAGCGTCCCATCGGCATGATCCGCCTCGGCGCTACGGCGCGCGGCGGCCAGGTGCGCATCATCATCGAGGATGACGGCGCCGGGATTAACCTCGTGGGGGTGCGCGCCAAGGCCCTGGCCCTGGGCTTAATCCGCGAGGATCAGCCCGTAACCCCGCACAATGTCTTGGAGATCCTCACGCGCCCCGGCTTCTCGGTGAAGGATGAGGCCGACGCGCTCTCCGGGCGCGGCGTGGGTATGGACGTCGTCGCTGACACCATCCGCCAGCTCGGCGGCGCCCTCTCCCTGGAGACGAACCCCGGGGCGGGCTCGCGCTTCTTCCTCGACGTGCCCATCAGCGCCTCGACCACGCAGGGGCTCGTCGTCCGCGTCGGCGAGCGCCGCTTCGCCTTCCCCCTTGATGTCGTTGAGCGGGTGGTGCGGTTGACGCTGGAGGATCTGCATCAGCTGGAGGGGCGCGCGATCGTGCGGGTCGGTCAAGGCCCGCCGCTGAGCCTGACGCGGCTGGGCGATCTCCTGGGCGTCCCCCATGATGAGCGCGCCGCCAAGATCCCCGCCGTGGTCATCCAAAGCGGCGCGTCCCAGGTCGCCATCGAGGTGGATGAGATCATCGACGCCTCGGATCTGGTCATCAAGCCCATGCCCGAGGCGTTTCAACGCCAAGAGGTCTTCAGCGGCGGCGCGGTGCAGGCCGATCACGCCCTCGTCTTGGTCCTCCAGGCCGCCGCGCTGCTGGCGCGCGCCCAGCTGCCGCCCCAGAAGATCAAGCCCAATGTCCTCCTGCTCCCCCCCGATAAGGTCAGCGATCAGCGCTGCATCCTGGTCGTGGATGACTCCTTGACGATGCGCACGCTGGAGCGCAACATCCTCCAGCAAGCGGGCTATCAAGTGCTCTCCGCTGAGGACGGCCGCGTCGCGCTGGAGCGCTTCGAGGGCGAGCGCCGCGTGGATTTGATCGTGTCGGACTATGAGATGCCTCATATGGACGGCCTCGATCTCTGCCGCGCGGTGCGCGCCAGCGAGCGGCCCAACACGCCCTTTATCGTCATCAGCGCGGTCACCGACGCGGCGCGCATCCAGCGGATGCTCGACGCGGGCGCAGACACCTTTATCCCCAAGGGTGAGTTTGAAGAGTCACGCTTATTGAAGACGGTCGAAAACTTCATCGGGTCGTGATTGAGATGATCAAGCTCCTCATCGTGGATGACAGCCGCGTCGTTCGGCGCACACTCGCCCAGTTTTTTTGCCCTGAGGCGGGCTTTGAGGTGGTGGGCGAGGCCGCCAATGGCCTGGAGGCCATCGAGCGCGCTCTGGCCCTCAAGCCCGATGTCATCCTGATGGATCTGGAGATGCCTGAGATGGACGGTATCCAAGCCACGGCGGAGATCATGTCCAGCGAGGCGGCCTGCCCCATCGTGGTGCTCAGCAGCTTGACGCGGGACGCGCCTGAGCGGGCCTATCGGGCGCTGGCGGCGGGCGCGGTGGAGCTGTTGAGTAAGCCCGACGCCAAGCAGACCTTCGCCGAGATCAAGGATGGCCTCTTGCGGGCCGTGCGCACCATGTCTAAGGCCCGCGTCCTGCGCCGTCACAGCAAAGGGATGCGCGGTCACCAGGTCGCTGAGCCTGGCTACCGCGCGCTGCTCATCGGCAGCTCCACCGGCGGGCCGGAGATCTTGACGCGGATCCTCTCCAGGCTGCCCGCGCCGCTGCCCGTGCCCGTCCTCATCGCCCAGCACGTCTTGCCCAACTATGAGGCGGGCCTGGCGCTGTGGCTGACGCGCGCGGGGCATCAAGCCCGCGTCGCCGTCGCCGGTGAGCGCCCCCAAGCGGGCGTCGTCTACCTCGGGCGCGGGGATCATCACCTCACGCTCAACGCCCAGGGCGTCTTTGAGGAGCACCCCAAGCAGGCTGAGGAGGCCTGCCCCTCCGCCGACGCGCTGTTTAAGAGCGCCGCCCGCGCCTGCGCCGGCGCGCGGCTGATCTCCGTCGTGCTGACGGGCATGGGCCGCGACGGCGCCGAGGGCAGCGTGGCCCTCCGCGACGCGGGCGCTTATACCCTCGCCCAAGCCCTTGAGACCTGCGTGGTGCCCAGTATGCCCGCTGAGGCGATCAAGGCGGGGGGCATCCGCGAGCAGCTCAGCCCCGAGGAGATCGCGGCGCGGATCGTGGCGCTGCTGCGCCTCACGCCACCCACGCCGCATCTTTAACGCCCCGCCGCGCATCCAAACCGCGCTTCAAGCCCAAGCCCACAGATCAAAGGAGAGGTGATGTCCATCCTCAATCGACGCGACGCGCTTAAGATCTCCGGCGTCGGCGCCCTGTTGGCCGCCGCCAGCCCCGCCCTGGCCCGCAGTGCTAAGGCCAAGGCCCCCAAGGCCGCCCCCGCCGCCTTGGCCTTCTTCCCCGGCGCCTACGTCGAGGGTCAATACGCCCTGCCGCCGCTGCCCTACGCCCCCGAGGCGCTGGAGCCCGTCTATGACGCGGCGACGGTCAAGATCCACCACGGCAAGCACCACGCGGGCTATGTCAACGGGCTTAATCAAGCGGTCGCCAAGCTCAAGGCCGCCCGCGCGGCGGGCAACTTCGACGCCATCAAGGGCCTCAGCCGCGCGCTGGCCTTCGCCGGCAGCGGCCACGCCCTGCACACCCTCTTCTGGCACTCCATGACCCCCGGCGGGGCCAAGCCCTCTGAGGGCTTTAAGGCGGCCATGGCCGAGAGCTTCGGCTCCCTTGAGGCGGGCCTCGCCCAGCTGGCGGCGGCCTCGAACAAGGTCGAGGGCAGCGGCTGGGGCATCCTGGCGTATGAGCCCCTCAGCCGAGGCCTGATCGTGCTTCAGGCGGAGAAGCATCAGAACCTCGCCTTTATGGGCGCAGTGCCGCTCTTGGCCTGCGATGTCTGGGAGCACGCCTACTATCTCAAGTATCAAAATGATCGCGGCGCGTGGGTGGATGGCTTTATGAAGCTCGCCGATCTGGACTTCGCCTCACGCCTCTATGACGCGGTGAAGCTGGGCTGATCAGATCATCTGCTCGGGGGGCTCTTGATCGGTCTTGATCCGCGCCATGCGGGTGAGGCGGTAGCCCCAGTCCGTGCGGATGATCGCCGCGAGGAGGCCAAGGAGGAGGACGATGAGCACCGCCGCGAGGTAGCGGTTGTAGATGCGCTCGGTGTAGATCTGCCCCTCGCCGACCTCGGGGGCGCGCTTGGGCGCCTTGGGCATGCCCCAGCGCGCCGCTAAGTTCTCGATTTTACTCAGATGAATGACCGGCACACCGGATAAGGCGAAGCGGTTCATCACCGAGTCGAGGCGGCCCGCGCCCAGCGGCGCCTTCACATTTAAGCCTGGGCGATACATCTTCTTGCCCAGGTGCGTGCCCACAGAGGCGGAGCCGCCGCCGATGTTGATGTAGGCCTTGATGTGCTTCTCGCCCGCCTCGCTGCGAAAGATCGCCATGCGCTCGGCGATGCTCTCATCCAAGGTCGGCGCCTCGATCAAGCGCAGCTTGTTTTTAAGGATCGCCTCGCGGACGATGCCCATGCCCTCCGCCGACAACCCCCCCCCCAGATCGCCGATGCCGCCCAGGGAGGCCGCCACCGAGCGGTGCTCAAAGACATGGCGCTCCACCAACAAGCGCTCCATATCCAGCCACAGCATCTTGGGATCGTTGGCGCCCCACTGGGAGGCCGAGGCGCTGGTGATGGCGATGGGCTTGAGCTTGAGGGTCTCCAAGGCGGCCAGCGTGGCGATGTTGAGCGCCGGGAAGGAGCCGGAGAAGCCCACGGCGACGAGATCGCCCTCTTGGAGGTTGGCCTCCTTGAGGAAGTGGACGATCAGCGCCGCGAAGTTGGGGTTGACCGAGGTCTGCTTGGCCTGGATGTAGCCCTTGTTGGAGGTCACCGAGGAGACGAGCACGCCGATGATCCCGCTGCGGGTGGGATCGTACTTGACGTTGGGCTTCCAGCCTTGCTTGACCCGCTCGGCGCGGACGGTCTGCATGGCCCGCTGCGCCATCTCGGCGGCGGCCATCTTCTCCTCGTAGTGCGCCAGCCGATGATCAAAGCGCAGCTGCTCGATGAGGGCCAGCGCCAGGAGGGACATCAAGGCGATGACCAACAGCTCCAGGCGGGAGATCT
Source organism: Myxococcota bacterium (assembly GCA_018813065.1). Taxonomy (GTDB): domain Bacteria; phylum Myxococcota_A; class Bradymonadia; order UBA7976; family UBA1532; genus JAHJCH01. Next base: position 17,366 of record JAHJCH010000017.1, on the reverse strand, counting down.
TGTGCGGGCGCCAGTAAATCCGCTTCACAGCAGCAGCTCCTCACCGACGATGACGATCAGCGCCAGGCGCACGACCACGGAGACGGTCAAGATCGAGGTGACCGTCTCGATGATCCCTTGCCGCGCGATCCACAGGGCGATGAGCCCTGGGATGATGTAGCCGATGACGTCCGTCTCCATCCCCAAGGCGCTGACGGGCAAGGCGCGAAAGCCCATCCCCAGGAGATAGCCGATGAGGATCGTCAGCGCCGTGCGGCGGCGCCCATAGAGGATCACCACCGCCGAGAGGGCGTTGGTGATGGCGTAGGTCAACACGCCAGCGAGGAGGGTGAAGATCACCTCCTCGGGGCGGTTGAGGTAGAGGGCGAAGTAGCCGGGGACGACCATCCCGCCGGCGGCCAGGCCAAACAGCTCGGTGAAGAGGAGGCTGGTGACCAGCCCCACACCCACGGAGAGGGGCAGCAGTTGCTCCATCTCAGTCCCTCAGGATCTCACGGTTTTTGAAGTAGCGCGTCATGGCTAAGCCTTGACCCCCGATGTTGCCCATCCCCATCACCAGCCCCGATGGGCCCACCAGCCCGATGAAGATCTCAAAGAGCTGCTCGATGGTGCGCCCCTCGGCGTGGATCATCCGCTCTGGGGGCATCCCCGCGGCGATGGCCGCGCGGGAGAAGGTGTAGGTGTCCTCGCCCATCAGCACGATGTGATCAGGCTGCGTCCAGCTGACACAGGCGGTGCCCAGCTGGCGGCTGCGATCCACGCGATCAGCGCGGCAGTTAAACAGGGCCACGCGCCGCTTGACTTCGGGGTGACGGTCCAGGTTGAGCTGCCAGATGTACTCGGTGGACTCTGGATCGTTGGCGGCGAAGCCATTGACGAAGTAGATCCGGCGGCCAAAGAACTCCACGACGTGCTCGGTCATGGCGCCCGGATCGGGGCTGGCCGCCCACATCCCCTCCAGGGCCTTGCGTCGATCCACGCCCAGCTCCGCGCAGATGCGCAGGGCCAAGGCGACGTTATCGCGGTGCTCCAGGTACGGGAAGCCGCCCATCTCCTCTTCGGTGACCGCCTCGATGTCCTCCAAGGTCACGGGCAGCACCTCGGCGCCGCGATCGGCGGCGGCCTCTTGAAAGACCTTAAGGTGGCGACGCTCGGCGGTGTAGAGCTTGCCCTTGGGCGGGATCATCCCTGACAGCGCCCAAGGCACGTCATCCTCTGTCGGCCCCATCACGTCGAGGTGGTCGGGGCGGGCGTTGGTGATCACGGCGTGGGTGGCTTTGACGAAGCGATCCTCGGAGAGCCACTGAAGCTCGGGCTGGAGGGCCATGCACTCGATGACGAGGGCCTCGGCCTCGGCCTCCACCGCCGCGCGGACGATGCGGATCTGCTCGATGATGTTGGCGCGGCGTGGGCGAAAGACCGGCAGCTCGCGGGCGTCGGGCAGGATGACCCGCGCGAGGGTCCCGGTGGTCTTGGCGCAGGTGCGCAGCCCGCCAGCGCGCAGGCCCGCCGCGATCAAGCGCACCACGCTGGACTTTCCGCGTGTCCCGTTGACGTGGACGCGAAACTTTAGCCGCTTCAGCGCGCGCCGATGGCGCGCCGACTCCAGGGCGCCGAGCACGACGAGGAGCGCGGCGAGTGACGCTAAGACGGGGAAACTCAACATCACCCCTCCCAGGTTTAAAAGTGCGCGCATTGTGTGGATAAGGTCCAAGCGCGGCAAGGAGATCGAGAGGGGGGATTTCAAAAAAAATACGCTACTTGTGGGCCTGTGGCAGAATCCCACTTTGGCGCTTCGCCTGGCCGATGAGCGAGGCGCGCGCTCCCCCAACGAGGCCGCCGATGCCCGGCGTAGAGGAGGTCGCCTGCCATGAGACACGCGCTCCTGATCCTGCTGGCGGCCCCGCTCTTGAGCCACGCCGCGCCCGCCTCGTCGCCCTCGACCGCGCCCACCTCGTCGCCCTCGACCGCGCCCACCTCGACCCCACCCGAGGCGGCGCAGCCCGGCCTCCTGCCCGCCCTCGCCGCCGTCGCGCCTGGCCTCCTCCTCCACGGCAGCGGCCTCTACCTCGCAGGTGATCCCCAAGGCGCACGCGCCCTGCTCATCGCTGAGGGGGCGGGCCTCGGCGCGCTCCTGGGCGGGATCGGCCTCCTCGCCGTCACGGGCGCCTCAAGGGAGGCCTCTGGGCCGCTGATCGGGCTCACCCTCATGGGGGCGGGCCTCTTCACCACCTCCGCCCTCGCTGATCTCTATGGCGCGGCGGGGGGCGCCGCCCTCAGCGGCCGCCCTCGACCCTGGCCGATGTTGAGCCTCACGCTGGGTCACCGCGCCGTCTCCGATCCGATCTTCAGCTATGAGCACCTCGCCCACCTCGACGCGCGCCTCGCCCAAGGCGCCTGGGGGCTGCGGCTCGGCGCGCTGATCGGCCTCGATGAGTCAACCCACCGCCTCGAAGGGGATCTCAGCTATCGGCTGGGCGGGCGGCGGATCAGCTGGCTTGATCTGCGGCTGGGGGCGCGGCGGCACCGCGTGGAGGATCTGAGCGCCCTGACTGGCGAGGCGGCGCTGCGAGGCCGCTTGGGCCTGGGCGCCCTCAGCCCCACCCTCTCCGGCGCCTTCGCCCTGGGTGAGCTGGGCTGGGGGCTGGAGCTGCGTGGCTATGAGGGGCTGCCCAACCGAGGGGGGCTGGGCGAGGAGGCCAGCGCCCTGCTCTTGGGCCGCTTTGGCTTTGGCTTTGGGATCGGCGCGGCGGTTGAGATCGAGGCCGCCTATGATAACCGCCGCGACGGCTACGCGGGGGGGCTCAACCTCTCGGAGATCGGCGCGGGCAACACCGGCAACCTCTGCCTGGCGGCGCGCTACATCGGCGCGGCGGGCTGGGGCCTCGCCGGAGAGATCACGCTGGGCGCCGCCACGCTGGGCGGCCTCGATCTCATCTACACCTGGGGGCGACGATGAAGATCACGACGCGCCGCGCCACGGCGTGGCTGTGGCTCGCGCTGTGGGCCTGGGCCTGCGATGCGCCCTCAGCGGCGCGGGCCGCGCGGGATGAGGCGGTGGGTCACGCCGAGGTCGAGGGGCTCAAGCTGGACGTGGCGGGGGGCCTGGCGGTGATCCAAGCGTTGACGCCCGAGGCGATCACGCTGTGGGCTGGCGCGCCGAGGCTGACCTTGACGTTGACGATCAACACGCCTGGGCCGCTTGAGCTGACCGTGCGCAACTGCGCGCCGCTGAGCTGGGCGCGGATCGAGGCGGGCTGGGGCTGGGTCGAGGGCGGCGGCGTCGAGGGCACCCAGGGCGATTGGCTGCTCTGGCTCGAAGAGGCGGGCGTCTACACGATCCAGATCGCCCCGCCTGACATCGATGAAGATCGCGCGTTTCGCTTCGCCGTGCTGGGCGACATCCAAGAGGCCATCGATGACATCCAGGATGTCTGGGCGGCGCTCAATGGCGTCGAGGGGCTGCGCTTCGTGGCCTCCACCGGGGATCTCACCCAGCGAGGCTCGCGGGCGCAGCTTCAAGCGATTCAGGCGACGCTCTCGGGGCTGCGCGTGCCGCTCTACACCACCCTGGGCAACCACGAGCTGGGCGGGGCGTTGGGCGACTGGCAGGCCATCTTTGGGCGGGGCAGCTTCGCCTTTGATCTGCGCCAGACGCGCTTTATCTTCCTCGACTCGGGCTCAGCGACCCTGGCGCCCAAGGTCTACGAGGCGCTGGAGGGCTGGCTGAGCGCCGAGGGGGTCAGCCAGCGGCTCGCTTTTACGCATATCCCGCTGTTTGATCCGGTGGGGGTGCGCAGCGGGGCGTTTCGCAGCCGCCGCGAGGCGCAGCGGTTGGCCGCGCGGCTGGCCCGAGGCGGCGTCAACGCCCTCTTTCATGGCCACATCCACTCCTATTACGCCTATGAGACGGCGGGCATCCCCACATACATCTCTGGCGGCGGCGGCGCGATCCCCGAGCGCATGGATGGGATCGGTCGTCACGCCTTGATCGTGGACGTCGCGCCCAGCGCGCCCACCCTCAAGGTGTCGATCTTGAGGGTGGATTAGCGTCGTCGAGCGAGGAGCCGGGAGAGCGCGCGCTTGAGCAGGCCCTCTTTAGCCTGGGGCGTGCGCTGGCTGAAGTAGCGCTGGCTCATCCCGCTGGCCATAAAGAGCGCCAAGCCCACGGCGGTGGCGTTCTCATGGCGCGCGGCGAGATCCGCCAGGCCGCCGAGGGGCTTGGGCTGCCCCAACGCCGCGTGTAAGCCGAAGCTCTGCTCCGCCAAGGTCGCGATCTGGTCCAGGTTGGCGCAGCCCCCCGTGAGGATCAGCCCCCCTGGCGTCTCCAACGCCCCCTGACGATCCAGATCCTCCGCGATCAGCTTGAACGTCTCCTCTAAGCGGGCCTCGATGATCTCGCAGAGGAGCCGCTTGGGCCTCTTCTTGGGTGGGCGGCCCCCCAGGCCCGGCACCTCGACGCGCGCGTCCTCCTCCACGGCGGAGATCAGCGCGCAGCCCTCAAGGTGCTTGAGGCGCTCGGCCTCCTCGTCGGAGGTCTCCAGGCAGGCCTTGATGTCCTGCGTGACGTGGCGACCCGCGACGCCAAAGCGCTGCGTATAGATCAGCCCCCCGCGCCGAAAGAGCGCCACCTCGCTGCTGTCCTCGCCCATGCTCAGGAGGATCACCCCCAGCTCGCGGGCGGTGGGGCTCAGCAACAGCGCCGCTTGGGCGAGGGGCGCATAGACGACATCGAGCACCCGCAGCCCCGCCGCCGTGCAACAGGCCATCAGCCGCGCGATGACGTCGCGTCGGCCCGTCAAGACATGGGCGGCGCACTCCAAGCGGATCGCCGAGACCCCCAGCGGGGCCTCCTGGCGTGCCTGACCGCCATCCACGACATAGCCTTGGGGGACCGCGTGGAGGATCTCCACCTCGGGAGGCAGCCGCACCGCGCAGGTGACGCGCATCAGCGCCTCTAGATCCGCCTCCGTGACCACCTCGCCCTCGACGCGCACCATCCCTTGGCTGTCAAAGCCCTCGACCCAGCGCCCAGAGAGGGAGATGACCACCCCCTCTAGCTCATCATGGGCGGCCTCCTCGGCCTTACGCACGGCTTGGCGCACGGCGCGGGCGGCCGCCTCTGGGTGGGTGATATCCCCCTCGCTGAAGCCCTCGCTGGGGTGATGACCCTCGCCGATGATCTCCACCTCCCCCCGCTCATTGACCGCGATGATGACGCACTTGATCGTATGCGCGCCGAGGTCGAGCCCTGCAAAGATCCGATCGCCGCTGCTCATCTCTCCACCTCTTCATTTCAAGGGGCCTCAGGCTTATCCTGCTTTCCGCCCAGAGTCATCCTGAAGATGTCGTGATCGTCATGATGGGCAATGAATCGAAGATCAAGCACAAACCGCTCAACGGGGCGCTTGAGGAGGGAGAGGCGCCGCGTTAGCTTGGTGTATCCAGGCTCATCGCCAAGGGGATCAAAGGCGCCATGAAGAGACACCTCGCAGCTGCGCTTATTTTGGGGCTCACGCTCAGCTTGACCGCCGCGTGTGGCTCAGACGATGAAGACGATAACGCGGGTTTAGTTGACGCGGGTGGCCTCAGTGGCCGAGACGCCAACTCCGAGGGGGACTGCGTTGAGACCCTCCCGCAGCCCATCGCTTATGGGGAGAGCGCGGGTTGGCCCAACCAGGTCACGGTGATCTATGACCCGCAAACGCACACCGTCGCAGTCTACGAGGGTTATCAAGCGCCAGACACCATCGTCGTCGATAAGAACGAAGATGGAAGTTACCTCGTCACGACGGGGCCAGGTTGGACGGTCAATGAGGTCTCTCATGGTGAGATCATCAACCACGAAAATCAATGGTTTGAGTGGCGAAACGCGCCTGCGGAGACGGAACTCTCCGTTAAACTCTCAAATGAATCCGGCGCGGTGATCACCCTCACGTTCCGCTACAAAACGGACACAGTTGAGGTCCTCTCAGCCTGTCGATAGATATCCCGCCTCGGTGATGATCTCCATCGCCTCCTTCTGGTTAACCGCTGAACTTGCAACGAAAAAGTAGACACCTGATTTAGATGGACTTGTAACGAAGAAGTGGACACCTCGCGCGTGACGTCTTGGAGGTGTCGGCGCACATAGGCCAGGATCGAGAGTTATACCCGACCTTACCTGTATCTTTATGATCTGATGATCACTAAATCAGTTTAAATTTTTCAAAATCAATAGTTCAATCGCTTTATTATTTATATCCTGTAGTGTTTTGATTGTAATAACCCACACTTACACGAGTTGAAATATTCAGAATCGAATCAAAAATTAGATCGATTGTTATCGTCAATTATTAATAAGCTAAGCACAAATAAAAAGAATATCTTGCGTATTTGATGAGTGGCACTAGGCTCGTTCACATAAATAAGAGAAGGTCATATTTATAGTGAGTGAATTCAACCAGCCAAATCGTATCGCTTTTCTAGGTGACTATCCGCCGAGACTTTGCGGCATCGCGACCTTTACGAAAGACCTGTGTGAAGCCATCGCCTCCGCCGCGCCGAACGCCGATTGCCTCGTGGCAGCGGTCAATGACCGACCGGAGGGCTACGCTTATCCAGCCCGCGTTCGCCTTGAGTTACAAGAAAGGGAGCTCGACTCCTATCGCCGCGCAGCCGACTTTTTGAACTTCAACAATGTGGATGTGCTCTGCGTTCAGCATGAGTTCGGCATCTATGGAGGATCGGCGGGCAGCCATCTGCTCGCCTTGCTCAAAGAAGTGCGCATGCCAGTGGTGACCACCCTGCACACTGTTTTGCAAGATCCAACCCCCTCACAGCGCAAGGTCATGATGGATCTCGCGGCTCGCAGTGATCGTTTGGTGGTCATGGCGCACAAGGGCGCGGAGATCCTCCGCGAAACCTACAGCGTACCGGATGAAAAAATAGATATTATCGCCCATGGCATTCCAGATATTCCGTTTATCGACTCAAGCTTTTACAAGCAGCAGTTTGGTGTGGAAAATCGCTTGGTCTTGCTGACATTTGGGTTGATTGGCCCCGGTAAGGGCATCGAGTATGTCATCGAGGCTCTGCCTGAGATTGTGCGGAGACACCCAGAGGTAGTTTATATCGTGCTGGGCGCGACACACCCAAACTTGCTGGCTAAGGAGGGTGAACGCTATCGGCTTAGCCTTGAAAGGCTCACAGAAGATCGTGGCGTTAAGGAAAATGTAATCTTCTATGATCAATTCGTATCGCTGGATGATCTAAAGGAGTTCATCGGCGCGACGGATATCTATTTGACTCCATACCTCAACAAAGCCCAGATTACTTCAGGAGCGCTCGCATATGTCTTTGGGGCGGGGAAGGTCGTCGTATCAACCCCCTACTGGCACGCACAAGAGCTGCTGGCTGATGAGCGAGGGGTCTTGGTGCCCTTCCGTGATCCCGATGCGATCGCTGAAGGCGTGTGTGATCTGCTTGATAACCCGGCTCGAATGAACCAGATTCGGCGAAACGCCTACGCGATGGGTCGTGAGATGATCTGGCCGGCCGTAGCCCAACGCTATCTCGGATCATTTCAACGCACATGGGCCGATCGCAAAGTTACGCCACGAGCCGCTTTCTCTGGGTGGACGCTCGACAATCGACCCTATGATCTGCCTGAGCTGCGCCTCGATCACGTCATACATATGAGCGACAACACTGGGATCTTTCAGCACGCTATCTATAACGTCCCAAACTTCCACGAAGGCTATTGTATCGATGATAATGCGCGCGCTTATATCCTCTGCAATCTACTCCATGAATCCAGCGATCACTCATCCTTAAGGAAAATAGGAGACCTCACCACGAGCTACCTGGCTTTTATAGCTGCGGCCCTGAATTATGACACAGGCCGATTTCGTAACTTTATGGATCATGGGCGACAATGGTTAGAGGAGGCTGGGAGTGAAGATAGCCATGGCCGCGCGCTCTGGGCGCTTGGCTCCGGTGTCGGTCGCTCACGCAATGAGGGGCACCGACAGCTCTGCAAGCAGCTCTTCGAATGCGCGTTGCCTGCGGTCAGCTCTTTTGAGTATCCACGCGCATGGGTCTTTACGTTGATTGGCATTCATGAATATTTTCGTGGACATTTAACTCCTCCAAAAATCAATGATATGCGTAAAATACTAACAAAGAAATTAATCGAGCTTTGGGAGCAGAATTCATCTGATGATTGGCCTTGGTTCGAGCCATTTTTAACTTATGAGAATGCACGTTTTTGCCAAGCATTGATCCTCAGCGGCCAGTGGATGCCCAGCACAAAAGCACTGGATATTGGATTGACGTCTTTGCGTTGGCTGACCTCGATACAAAAGACACAAGCAGGCTGTTTCCGTCCGATTGGAAGCAATGGATTTTACCTAAAGGATGGTGCGCGTGCTGATTTCGATCAGCAGCCGGTTGAAGCTCAAGCGATGATCGCCGCGTGTAACGAAGCATTTCGCGCGACGCAGGATCCGACCTGGAAGGTTGAAGCTAAGCGTGCTTTCGAATGGTTCTTAGGACGTAACGATCTAGGATTGCCGCTTTATGATTCTAGCACTGGTGGATGCAATGATGGCCTACATCATGATCGAGTAAATGTAAATCAAGGGGCTGAATCAACCCTTGCTTTTCATTTAGCGCTGGTTGAGATGAATTTTGCCGAACATCTTATTATAGATCACCCACATTTAGGAAATTAATAACACATGAACGATGTCATATCTAAACTACATTGTCGTCATGAGATTTCTCTTAAACCAGACAGCTCAAGGGTGATTCTTCGACCATTTATTCCAAGTAATACCAAAAGCATTAAAACGATATTAAAACGTGCGCTAAAAATCTCTGATGAAGAGGTTAACCGCCAACTTGAATTAGTATACAATGAATTTGACCACAGACATCTTGACACTGAAGAGATTTTACTTCGTCATTATAGAAAAGTGGAACAATATATATTCACAGAGCGGCTGATTTCACGAGAGCGGAGGTTACTGATCGGCGCCTTGTTTTCAGGTGAATACGCCTTGGAGTCTGCTGCCTTATTCAACCCTTCGGCGGTCCCACACCCCGATCAAAGCGGCGTCCCGAGAGGCGGCTTGCGGTTCATTATGAGCTTGCGCGCCACGGGCGAAGGTCATATCTCATCGATCGAGTTCCGCACGGGGAATATCGCAGCCAATGGCCATATCGTCATCGAGCCGACCTCTCGCTTTGTCACTGAGCCAGAGATTGTCCCTGACCCTCACTATGAAAAACAATCCTTTATTATCAAGCTAAACGAGATGGGCTTTGAAGATAAATACGTAGATATTGTAATGGAACCGCTTGGAGATCATTTTACGCGCAGTGATTTAAACAATCAAACCAATAGAGTGCGCAGAGAAAGACAACCGAATACTCAACATTTACGCCAGACGCTTGAGCACATTCAGTGGCTCGCAGACTCTAACTATGAGCTTCGATTTTCTAAAAAACTCGCAATAAGCGAACGTATTATATTTCCTGTATCTCGTAATGAAAGTAATGGAATTGAAGATGCTCGGTTTGTACGATTTATCGAAAAAGATCAGTCAATAATCTACTATGCCACCTACACTGCTTATAATGGGCGCGATATTCTCCCTCAAATCATCGAAACTAAGGATTTTCTGCATTTTAAGATTCGTACACTTAATGGAAATGCTGCACATAATAAGGGTATGGCTCTATTTCCGCGTCGCATCAACGATTCTTATGCAATGCTCTCGCGACAGGATGGTGAAAATCTCTTTATTATGTTTTCCCATAGCCCGCATCACTGGAATGATCCACAGATACTTCTACGCCCATCCGAGATGTGGGAGTTTGTGAAAATCGGCAACTGTGGTTCACCGATCGAAACCAAAGCTGGCTGGCTCATCATTACGCATGGTGTTGGACCTATGCGTAAATATTGCATGGGAGCCATTCTGCTCGACTTGGATAATCCAACTAAAGTGATTGGGAGACTCAAAAAACCTCTACTCTCTCCCAAAAGCAGCGAACGGGAAGGTTATGTGCCCAATGTTGTTTACAGTTGTGGCTCATTAATTCATAACAATAGGCTTATTATGCCCTATGCAATTAGTGACTTAACCTCTGCGATCGCGAGCATAGAGCTAGATGAATTGCTCTCTGCATTAAAATCGAGCTAGTTTTAGCTCAAAAACATGAGATATATGTATATTTTCTCAGAATTGAGGCTATGCTCATGCGAAGGTGGAGTATCATTGCTTGATGAATTTAAAAAAGTGTCTCACTTCTCTCCCTTAATTTTTTTAAGATAAGCTCGTTGACGGCCAATACCTGCTTGAAGTGGTGCTCCCCCCCCTCGCAGGGCGCACAAAGGTGATTATTTCGCTTTGGTTCAAAACAGACACCCCCAAAAATAAATTTAAGATAACTTCAGCCGCCTGGTAGAACGGCGGATTAAACGCATCAGGCTGTAATATAGGGACGCACTACCCCGAAATCTGGGCAGATCATCAACAAAATTTCTGGGCGCCGTTTGAGCGCGAGAACCATGACAATGGCTTTATTCCGGGTGAGTGGAATCACTTGATGCTTACCTATGACGGCGAGTTTATCCGTGAGTACACCAGCGGGCGCTTGATCAATGAGTGGGCCACGGCGGGACTGCCCATCGGCGAGGGGGAGGCGATGGTCATTGGAGGCTCCTCTGCCCCTCTGCGGCGCGCGCCGCGCCCGTCAAGATTCACTTCGAGCCCGATGCCGACGCCCTGATCTTTCGGCTAGAGGCACCCACCCTGCGCCCCGCGCAGATCCATGTCCACACCTCCACCGTGGGGAACTCTCCGTGAAGCTCTCCAATGAATCCGGCGCGGTGATCACCCTCACGTTCCGCTACGAAACGGACACGGTCGAGGTCCTCTCAGCCTGTCGATAGACGCCCCACCTCAGTGATGATCTCCATCGCCCCCCCGCGTTGACCGCGATGCTCAGAGAAGACAGTCTTATTTCCCTAGAGCAAATAAAAAAACACCACCGCCAAGGATATTAAACATAATCGACATTGGATAATCATCGCCGAATGAGTCGGTAAGCGGCGCGAGTGTCGCGATTTCAAACCCAAGGAGCCCATAAAGTGAAGCTCTGAGGCTTGGAGAGATCAAAGATTGGGGGCTCCCTCCACCCCTACGACCAGACCACCCCTCACCCACAGCACCGATCCCTACACCACAGCCGATACCGAGCTGAAATTCGCGCTTTTCGCCGAAAAAGAATGCATAACTAGGCCGTGTTCCAATAAATACATCGCTGCTTAAACCACACTCACGTTGATGTGCGCAGCTATCGCGCAAAAGAAACCGCATGGAGAGCGTATCCACTGAAAGCGCATTGTAACTGAAGATGCCGACATCAACGCCAATTGAGAGGCCACTTGCAGCGCCTTGAGCGTCAAAGGTGGAGCCATAGCCAAGGTGCAGGTTTAGCGGCCATAGATAAATATCGCGCGTGCTTTGTGGTGGTTGAGCGAAGCGGAAGCGAGGTGAAGGCTCAGGCACCGCCAACAATGACGCGCTGAGGAAGAGAACAGAGGAGAGCGCGCTGATCATCGCCCAAGGATGTTGGAGTCGAGGCCCATTGTCGAGGTGGACTTGTAACGAAAACCCTTCAGCCCAGGGGGAGCAGGTGGGTGCCACCTGCTCTGGAGCGCCCTCGTCCTTCTCCTCGCGCTCCCGCGTTCTCAAGGGAAAACCCTGAGACGCGAGCGCGCACACGAATGTACAAGCTAAGACGATCTGCGGTCTTACCCCTGATCCCCGCCTTGCTCCTCGTGGGCTGTGATGGCGACGATGACCCAAACACTGACGCAGGCGCCGAGTTCCGCGTCGAGGCACCCACCATCAGCCCCGCTTCGGGGACATATGACGCCCCCCTCCAGGTGACCCTCAGCGCGGCCCCAGGCGTCGCGCTCTATTACACGATCAACGGCGCGGAGACCCTGACCTACCTCAACCCCTTTGAGCTGAGCGCCGGATCTTATGAGGTCGCGGCCTTCGCCGTGGACGGCGCGAGGGAGTCTGAGGTCAACCGCGCCACCTATGAGGTCACGGGTGTGCCCGTCGATGAGCCCCCCGGCCCAGGCATGACGGTCCACTTTAAGCGCCCCGCGGGTTGGTCTACGCCGCTCTTTCTCCACTACTGGGGCACCACGCCCGACGTGGGCGAGACGGACTGGCCGGGCGTGGAGATGCAGGACGAGGGCTTTGACTGGTGGCGCTACACCATCGAGGAGGTGACCTCGGCCCAGCTCGTGGTCCATGACAACCGCGGGCAGCAGTCCGAGGACCTGTCACGGGCCAGCGAGGGCTGGTACGTCGACGGGCAGTGGCATGACGCCAACCCCGACGGCCTGGTGGTGCACTTTAAGCCGCCCGAGGGCTGGGGGACGCCGATCTACATTCACTATTGGGACACGACCCCTGAGATCCCCCCCACGGAGTGGCCTGGGGAGGAGATGATCTCCGAGGGTGATGGCTGGTTCCTCTATATGCTGATGGGCGTCCGCTCCGCGCACATGGTCTTTAACGCGGGCGAGCAGCAGACGGGGGATCTGAGCCGCGGCGCGGAGGGCTGGTACACCGACGAGCGGTGGTATGACCACAAACCCAGCGGGGTCGTCGAGCCTGAGGTGCCCGTGATCACGGCCTCCCCGGCGCCAGGGCGCTACCCCGCCGCGCAGACCGTCACCCTCAACTCGACCCATGACGACGACGTCATCTTCTACACCACAGACGGCGCCGCCCCGACGCCCCAGTCCCGCGCCTACGCTGGCCCCATCGAGGTGCGCGAGACGACCACCATCAAGGCCCTGGGCGTCAACCGCGCCAACCGCTCCGGCGACGTGGCTACCTTCACCTACACCATCGGCGGCGACGTCAACGATCAGCCCCCCACCGCCGCGCTGAGCGTCAGCCCCTCGCGGCTCCAAGGGGCCGGCGAGGTGACCCTCGACGCCTCGGCCTCCCGCGACCCCGAGGGGCAGCCCATGCAGATCCGCTGGGACTACCGCGGCGACGGTCAGTGGACGGGCTGGGCGGCCTTTGACGCGCGGGCCGTCGTCACCCACGCCTATAACGAGGCTACGGACTTTGACGTGGTGGTCGAGGTCAAGGACGCGGGGGGGCAGGTGGCCTCGGCCTCGCGGCGGATCGCCGTCGGGGGCCTCGAGCCTCTCGGTGACTTCCGCGAGGAGACCATCTATTTCTTGATGACCGCCCGCTGGAACAACGGCGATCCCAGCAATGACTACTACAACCGCGATCGCTACGCGCAGGGCGATCCTCAGTGGCGCGGTGACTTCAAGGGGCTCATCGAGCGTCTCGATTACATCCAGGATCTCGGCTTCACGGCCCTCTGGATCACGCCCCCCATCGAGAACCGCAGCGGCCTCGACTACCACGGCTACCACGGCTATGACTGGTACATGGTCGATCCCCGGCTGGAGTCCCCTGGCGCGACCTATCAGGACCTCATCAACGAGGCCCACGCCCGCGGCATCAAGATCATCCAAGACGTGGTGGTCAACCACTCCTCTCAGTATGGCATCCGCGGCCAGGTCTGGATTGATCACTTGCCCATTAAGTACTACGTCGAGCAGGGCTCACAGCAGGGGAGCGTGAACCTCGGGCCTTACCAGGGCAACCTCGGCGACTACCGCTCACCCTTCCGAGAGGACAATGACAACCCCGTGGCCCCCGCGTGGTTCCGCGAGCGGCAGACCCGCGACCCTGAGGGGGTCGAGCCCTTGGTGGATCCCTTGACAGGCCAGACAGTGCCTGCCTCGGGCTATAACCCCAACCGCTTCTTTGGCATCGACGCCATGACGCTTGATTCAAATTGGTATCACCTTGACGGCTTTATGGCGGGCGGGGACTGGGAGAACCCAGGCGCGCTGCAGCAGAAGCACATGGCGGGGGACTGCATTGACCTCGCCACGGAGCGCCAGAACGTCCAGGACTACATCAACGGCGCGGTCTACCAGTACTTAGATATGGGCGTGGACGCCATCCGCGTGGACACGGTCAAGCACGTGGAGCGCAGCAATCTCTTAGATGACTTCGTGAACCGCTGGAAGGCGCACCGACCGGGCCTCTTCGTCTTCGGGGAGAACCTCGTTAAGGGGCATGGCTGGGGGGACCTCGGCGGGGACAACGGCCCCTCTCAGATTCGACCCTGGTGGTACACCCGCTTGGGGGACGACCCCCGCGACCCCAACTCTGGCGGAGACAGCGGCTTCTCCGTCCTAGACTTCGGGCTGTTCTCCACCTTCCGCGATAACGTCAAGAACGGCCACTATGGCGGCATCGGCGGCGTCTTGGGCATGGACTGGGTCTACGGCGACGCCACCCAGCTCGTGACCTTCCTTCAGAACCACGACGTAGGCCCCGACAATGACTTTAAGTACCGCTTTCAGGGCGATCAGTGGATGGCGGCGGCGGCCTATAACATGCTCTGGACCATCCGCGGCATCCCCTGCCTCTACTATGGCGAGGAGATCGAGTTTCAGAAGTCGATGCCCCAGGACATCGGGCACGGCGATCTGCTCGCGGACACGGGGCGGGCTTACTTCGGCGATCACCTCAGCGCCGCCAACATCGGCGCGACCCGGGCGCACCCCCTCTATCAGCACATCAAGCGCTTAAACCAGATCCGCCGCGCCGTGCCTGCCTTGCAGAAGGGGCAGATGGACCGGGTGAATGAGTGGGGCGGGGGGATGAGCTTTACGCGGGACTGGAACAACGGCGAGAGCTATGTGGTTGTGGGCCTCGCCATCGGCGGCGGCCAGGACATCTCCGTGGACGGCGCGCGCGACGGCAGCTACACCGACGCAGTGACCGGCAACACGCTCCAGGTGTCCGGCGGGCACATCTCCTTCCACGTTCAGGGGAACTCTGCGGGCATTTATGTCCTCAACGGGCCAGGGAAGATCGGCCAGGATGGGGTTTACCTGAAGTAGCTGCGGCGGGGAGTCTCCACTTTGAATTTGTTTGATGACTTGATGAACGTGTAAGCCTCCTCGCTGCGGAGGTGTCCTGCGGAGGTGTCACCTGTCCTGCGGAGGTGTCACCTGTCCTGCGGAGGTGTCACCCATGTGCTCTTTTGAGATTTGATGCTTATGTTTGATTTAGTTCCAGCATGGCCAGCCACGGCCACCGGGCCAAGGAACATGTGGGTGACACCTCCACCGGTGGGGTGACACCTCCACCGGTGGACCCAACCTAAAAGAGTGCGCCCCAGCCCAGCTGAAGCGTGAGGTGATCGAGCGACAGATCGCGCGCGTCGCGGCGCTCCTCCCAAGGCGCCCCCTCCGCCGGTCGACGTGAAATATCGACGGCATCCCAGAAATGGTTTTGATAAATAATCTCTAATGAAATCGGGAAGATAATGCTCGTCTTTGAGCGCAAATCTGCCTCCTCAATCCACCCCGCAGGCACGTCAAAGCGCAGGCCCACCACGCCGAGGAGCGACCAGCCGTCATAGTCCCCAATGAAGTAGGGCTCGGCGCACTCACCGGAGGGCTCCTCGCGCATACAGCCCGCCGAGGAGTTGGTGCTCTCTGACACGTTGAGATCGACGGTCATGGCGCCCACCCCGAGGTAGGGGCGCAGCGGCCAGGCCTGGAGGGGATAGAGCCGGAGCTTGCCGCCGGCGCTCATCATGCTCGTAGACAGGGCGTCCACTTCATCCACCCCGAAGGTCCGCCGCACGGGCTCATCGTCGATGGCGGGCGTGGCCTGCGTGGCGAACAAGGTGAGCCCAAACCAGGGGCTCACCTCGATGAGGATCTCAAGGCTGATGGGGAGCGCGTAGATGAACTCCTGACCCGCGTCGGCGAGGAAGCGCTCATCCCCCATCGGGAGCGCCAACCCAAAGGAGAAGCCTGGGCCCATGTACCAGCTGTCATAGTCCCCAAGCGAGATGTCACCGGCGATGGACGCTGTGGAGACACACAACATCACCGCAGTGAGCAGAGCAAGGCGCATGATCATCACCCCCTAAAGCTGAGCTTATGATAGGCCCCCGTAGTCGGTGTCACCCATGTGCCCTCTCTCCCGTCGGGCCAAGGAACATATGAGGAACATATGGGTGACATCTCCACCGTGGGCGCGTCCGTGTAGTAGAGCGTAAAGCGCCCTTGATGGCTCCGCGTCAGCACGAGGTAGAGGGTCACCCGCTGGCCCGCGCGTGCCTCCACGGGGCCAAAGCGCGCGGGGCCGTTATCCAGCGCGACGGCGACGCGCGCACGGGGCGGCTTGGCGGCGGGCTTGAGGGGGCCACGGGCCACGCGGGGCTGGGCGAGGCTGGGGCAAGTCAGGAACAGGAGCGCCAGGGCGAGGCAAGACAGCAGTGTGAAGTGGTGTGATCGCATAGCCGCAGCGTAGCGCGTTTCGCCCGCGTGGGGCGTTTCGCGTGGCGGGGCGGTCGGGGCCTAGGCCTCGGCGCGCGCCTCGATGATTCGCGCCCCACGGTGAAGGTGTCACCCACGGTGAAGGTGTCCCTCAGCGGGTGACACCTCCACCTGGTGGCCTGAGTGGCCGAGACGCCAACCCCGAGGGGGACTGCGTTGAGACCCTCCCGTAGCCCATCGCTTATGGGGAGAGTAGATATCCCGCCTCGGTGATGATCTTTACGGCTGCTGCGCGTTGACTGGGAGGTGAACTTGAAGACGGGGGGGCATCGTTCGAAGGGGAGGCGGGCAGCAATGGGGCATTGCCGGAGCCCGACGCCATCGTGGTTGAGCCGGAGCCCGACGCCACCGTGGTTGAGCCGGAGCCCGACGCCACCGTGGTTGAGCCGGAGCCCGACGCCGCCGTGGAGCCTCCCGCCGCAGTTCAATTCCTCGCCCGCTATGACTTTGAAGGCGACTTTGAGGCCGAGGGGGTGGTGCGGGATCTCTCAGAGGCGGGCTTGAACCTTGTCGTGCAAGGCGTTACTACAGCTGAGGGCTTGAAGGGCAGCGGCGCGCGCTTTGACGGTCAATCCCTGCTTGAAGCGGCGCTTAACCCTCTCGCTGGACGCACAGAAGTAACCGTTTCACTTTGGTTCAAGACAAACAACCCCGAAAATAACTTTAAGTTGGCTTCTGCTGCATGGTGGAACGGCGGATTAAACGCCTCAGGATGGAATATCGGAACGCATTACCCCGAAATCTGGGCAGATCGTCAACAAGAGTTCTGGGCGCCGGGTGAGCGCGAGAATCATGACAATGGCTTTGTTCCGGGCGAGTGGAATCACTTGATGCTCACCTATGACGGCGAGTTTATCCGTGAGTACACCGGCGGGCGCTTGATCAATGAATGGGC
>JAHJCH010000016.1 GCA_018813065.1 Myxococcota bacterium | reverse complement strand
GGGCCGTCACCGCCGCCGCCTCAGGCCCCACGGGCGGCCCAATCGTGATCCAGAAACCGGCGGCCTCGGTGTAGCCGATCAGCGTCTCCTCCCAGATCCAGCGGCGCGCGCCCTCATTAAGTACCTGAAAATGCGTTGGATCTGCGCCATAGTGGCGCACGCGCGCCCAGGCCTCGGCCTGCGTGACGCTCACTCCGCAGGGGCCATCTTGACGAGGCGCGGATCAAAGCGGCCCACACGCGTGACCAGATCCGCTTGAGCGTCCATGACCGCCTCGATGTCCTTGTAGGCCATCGGCGCCTCATCCACGTCCCCCGATAAGAGCGTCACCTGATGGGCGTCGAGGTGGGCGCGGATCTCGCGCCAACTGAAGCGCGCGCGGGCCTCATTGCGGCTCATCGCCCGCCCGGCCCCGTGAGAGGCCGAGGCCAGGGAGGCCGAGGCGCCCAGGCCACGCACCAAGTAGCCTGGCGCGCCCATAGAGCCGGGGATGATCCCCAGCACGCCCGCCCCCGCCGGGGTGGCCCCCTTACGGTGGACGATCAGGGCCTCGCCGTCGTGGACCTCGTGCCAGGCGAAGTTATGGTGGTTCTCCACATGGGCCAGGATCGGCGCCTTGAGGTGGGCGGCGACGTGCTCGTGAATCAGCGCGTGGTTGGCCGCTGAGAAGCGCCCCATCAGCATCATCGCGGCCCAATACGCCTGACCCGCCTCGCTGTCCATATCCAGCCACGCCAGGTGCTTGAGCGCCTTGGGCAAGCCTGGGCGGATCTTCATCGCCAGATCAGAGAAGTGCTTGGCGACCTTGCCGCCTGGCCCACGGCTGCCGCTGTGGCTGAGGAGGGCCAAGTAGCGCCCGGCGGCGAGGCCCAGATCGGGCTGAGGCAGGGTCAGCACGCCAAACTCGACGAAGTGATTGCCGCTGCCGGTGGTGCCCAGCTGCTGATAGGCCAGGTCCTTGACGTGGGCGGTGATCGAGGAGAAGGACCAATCCTCATCCATCACCGCGTGCTGACGTGGCTTGGCGAAGCGCGCGCCGAGGCCCAAGCGCGTCTCCGCCTCCAGGGCCTCCACCAGCGGCGCGGGCGTGTCATCGAGGGCCTCGGGGGGCATATCGAGCACGCTGAGGCGCATCCGACAGGCGATGTCCACGCCCACGGCGTAGGGCACCACGGCGCCGCGCGTGGCCAGCACGCCGCCGATGGGCAGGCCATAGCCCATGTGGGCGTCGGGCATCAGCGCGCCGCGGGCGGCGATGGGCAGGCGACAAGCCGCCTCCATCTGAGCGATGGCCCCGCCGTCGATGTCGGCGCCCCAGACCTGGTAGGGCGCGGGGGGCGCGTGCCCGTCCAAGCGGCGGCGCAGCGCGGCGGAGGCCTCTAAAGCGCGGGCCAGCTCGCCAAAGATGGCGTCCTCGACGAAGCGGTCAGGGGCGGCGATCACCGCCTCGATTTGGGCCTTGAGGGCCTTCTTACGCAGCCCCCCTTGCGCCGCGAGGGCCACCGCGCGCACCGCCGCGCGGGTCGCCCCCTCTGGGACCCCCATTTGGGTCAACTGCTTGGCGTTCATTGGGCCTCCGTGGCAGCCAAAGAGGGGGAGAAGATCACGGATCGAGGGGGGCGGATCAAGCGATCAGAGGATCTTCTTGGGTGGCAGCAGGGCATGGGACAAGAGCAAGGCGATGATCAGCGCCCCGGCGGTCAACAAAGCGCCGAAGGCGCCGCTCATGCCCCCAGTGACGTCCCCGGCCAGGATCTTCTCCAGGCTGACGAAGCTGAAGGCGCCGGGGAC
Source organism: Myxococcota bacterium (assembly GCA_018813065.1). Lineage (GTDB taxonomy): Bacteria > Myxococcota_A > Bradymonadia > UBA7976 > UBA1532 > JAHJCH01. The sequence continues at coordinate 8,272 of JAHJCH010000016.1, read as the reverse complement.
GAGCAGGATGATGCCGGGGATGAGGTAGATCTGGGTGGGGCGCTGCTTGACGCGGGCCATCAGGTTGGCGAAGAGGCCGGCGGCGAGGGCGCCGGAGAAGGTGGTGGCGGGGGAAGACAGGGGGCCGAAGACCTCCAAGGCGGTGGGGACCAGCCAGGAGATGATGCTGGCGAGGATGGCCCAGGGCACATCCGCGCGGGGGACGACGAAGTTGACGGCGAAGGAGCCAGCGGCGACGACGACGACGACGGCCATCAGCCCAAAGGCGTGGGCGGCGCCGGGGCCGCCCTGGGCCAGCGCGCCGGAGCGCACCTCTAGGGCAGAGATCACCCCTGCGCCGAAGATCAGCGAGACGAGGACCATCGTCGCCTCCATCAGCCGCGCCGTGCCGCTGACGAGGTTCTTGTGGGCCAGCTCTCCCAAGCCCGAGGTGATGCTTAAGCCGGGCACGCTCATGATCACCCCTGAGAGCATGACCGCGCGGCGGCAGAGATCGGGGTCGAGGAGGGTCAGGAGCCAGCCCGCCGCGCCAGCGACCATGCCCACGATGAAGTCCAACAAGAAGCGGGTCCGCGCGGAGCGCCCGATAAATCGGCTGAGGGCGCTGATGAGGACACCGATGAGGAAGCCAAAGAGGGCCTCGGTCCAGCCACCGCCGAAGAAGAAGGCGGCGGAGCCGGAGGCCACAGCGCCAGATAAGCCGACGAGCCAAGGGGAGAGGCCAGGTTTGAGGCGCAATGCCTCCAAGGCGTCCATCGCCGCGTCGATGGACAGGTGCTTATCGGCCACCTGATTAAAGATCTCATCGAGGCGAGCGAGGCGGGCGAGATCGACGCCGCGATCATGAACGCGTGCGAGGCGTATGAGGGGGCCATGGCCCGAGTGTGACCCGCCTCGGCGGGGTGTAACATGAGGATCATGAGGGGGCGAAGCCCCCTGTTCGGACGAACCCTTCAGGTTCGCCCTCACCACGCCCTGCGAACGCTGCGCGTTCGCATTCCCCGCGAGCTGCTGGCCGGGGGTCAGGCTCATCCACAGCCCGGTGGGGACGGCGAAGACCTGTGCTTGACAATCATAGGCCTCAGCGGAGGCGACCAAGCACGCCTCCAGGCGGTGGGTGGGGCAGCCATAGCGCAAGAGCTGAGCGCCAAGCTCGACGAGGAGATCAGCGAGGGCGGCGTGCCGTGGGGGGGTCATGGGTTGACCTCTGAGCGAGCGTAAAAACAGGGCGGCTTATAGGGCGAGGGTGGGGCAGTTATCAAGGCGAGGCGCGATGGCCTTGGCTGCGCTCACGGCGCGCTCACCACCTGACGCGATTAAGCTCGTTGACGCCAAAGCGACGCGCCCACGTCCTTGGCGGCCACGGGCGCAGATTTTTGTAAAGTGTTAAAAAACAAGAACTTAGCATCAGTTGTTTAAACCGCGCAGGCGCCCGACTGGATCGAGGCGGGTGAAGCACAGGGATCGCCAGGGCCTACCCTCGCCGCTCAAACTTTGTTAAATCGAGACACCCCAATCGATGAGGAGGATCAAGTGCGTCGTCGACTCGACCTCGTAGTGGGGGCCTCGCTCGCCCTCATCTGCCTCAGCGGCGCGGTGAACGCCGCCCCTCCCCAGGGCAGCTTCGACAGCGTCACCCCCAACAACGCGGGGGGATGGGCCTTCGATCCCGATCACCCCGGCAGCGAGATCCCCGTACACGTCTACGTCGATGGGGTGCTCCACAACGACCGGATGACGACGGGGCTGCGCGAGGATGTCAACGCCGCCTATGGGTTGACGGGCAACCACGGCTTCAACGTCCCCCTCGACGCGGCGGCCATTGGGCCTGGGGATCACGAGGTCATCGTCTACGCCATCGATCTCGACGCCGAGGGCAATGTCGCCCTCGATCACAGCCCACGCCCCCTCCACATCGACTGCGTCCCCGACTGCGCGGGGCGCCAATGCGGGGAGGATGGCTGCGGCGGATCGTGCGGCCAGTGCCCTGGGGGTGGCGCCTGCCTCAACGGCCTGTGCAGTGGCCGCGCCTTTGGCAACCTCGACGCAGCGCGGCAGGATCTGATCGGGGGCTGGGCCCGCGATCCCGACTGGGACGGCCCCATCCAAGTACACATCTACATCGGCGGGACGCTCTTCAAGGTGTTGACGGCGAATGAACCTCGCGCGGATGTGGGCGCCTATGGCTTCTCATGGAGGCCCCCCCCCTTCGGCGCGGGCGCCCACGAGGTGATCGTCTTCGCCATCGGCGTTGACGCCAACGGCAACCCCAACGGCGAGAACGACGCGCTTACCGGAAGCCCTGGCCAGCTACAGGGGACTTGCAACGGCTTCCTCCACGACGCCTTCGGCTGGTGTCAGGGCGTCGGCCCCTACTACGAGGAGCGCCAAGCGGTCACGGAGATGATCGGCGATCGCTTCGCGCGGGTGGGGGTCAACCGCTCCTACGGCGGCACGATCTTCCAGATGTACGACGACGACTGGGAGGACAACGTGGTGCTTGAGCACGGCGGCGGGGCCGTCCAGCTCAGCATCTGGGGCTACGATCCCCAGGGCGCTGCGGCGTGGTTCAGCACGAGCCGCTGTGACTCGACGCCCTACGCCACCGAGCAAGCCTGCCGAGCGGCGGGCAACGTGGGCTGCTGGCTGTTGGCCTTTGGCGAAGGCGATCACGTCACGAATTGCGCCCAATACAACTACTGCGCGGGCTGGGCGGCGGGGGCGCCGTGGAACCCCATTCAGGCCCAAGGCCCCGGCTGCGGATGGCACTCGCCGCTCAACGACGTCAACGCTGCCGAGTGGCAAGGGGCGCGCTACTACACCCGCCTCGACGCCCCCTTCCACTACACCTCCACGCAGCCCCCCGCGCCCATGCCTATGGAGCAGTGGGTCAGCGTCCGAGATGGCTACGTCAAGGTGGACTATCGATTGACCTACCACGGCGACTACACCTGGTCGCGCCACCCCCAAGAGATCCCCGCCATCTTCACGGGGCCACAGATCAACCGCCACTTTTACTACTACGGGGGAGATCGGCCCTTCACCCAGGACGCCGCCGTGACGCGCGTGACGGACCCTGGGGAGCGCAACTACCTCCGCTTCCCCAACCGCGAGGCATACGGACACGGGGACAACTTCACGGGCTACGCGCGTGAGGGCTGGTGGGGGACGTGCGACGAGACGGAGACGCGCTGCATGACCGTCGCCTCCTTCGATCCGCTGATGAACGAGGCCTCCATCGAGGTCAACAACTCTGGAGGCTCGGGCTACCTCACCGCGCTGGGCTTCTTCAGCGTCGAGCCGGGGATGGATCTACGCTGGACGGTCTACTTCTTCCCCTACCGCTACGACGAGGTTGTGGCGGGCAAGAGCGTGCGGCAGCGCATCTACGACCTGGCACCTCCAGAGTTCATCGACAACGCCTGCGTGCCCAGCTGCGCGGGGCGCGCGTGTGGAGATGATGGCTGCGGCGGCTTCTGTGGGGCTTGCGCGGCGCCTGCGATATGTCAAGCCAACCAGTGTGTCTGCCAGCCCAGCTGCGCGGGGCGCGCGTGTGGAGATGATGGCTGCGGCGGCTCCTGTGGGGCTTGCGTAGCGCCTGCGGTGTGCCAAGCCAACCAGTGTATCTGCCAGCCCGCCTGTGTGGGGCGCACCTGCGGTGACGATGGCTGCGGCGGCGCCTGTGGCGCCTGCGGTGTGGGCCTCAGCTGCATCAACGGACAGTGCGCCTGCCAGCCCAACTGCGAGGGGCGTGTGTGTGGTGACGACGGCTGCGGCGACCTCTGCGGCCAATGCGATCAGGGCCTCATCTGCAACGGCGGCGCGTGCCAGCCGATCCCCTGCGAGGGGGACTGCGCGGGGCGCGCCTGCGGCGACGACGGCTGTGGGGGCCTCTGCGGGCAGTGCGGCGACGGCCTGGCCTGCGTCGATGGGCAGTGCATCTGCGAGCCCGACTGCGCGGGGCGCGTCTGCGGCGACGACGGCTGCGGGGGCCTCTGCGGCCAATGTCCTGCTGGCGAGCGCTGCGAGGGCGGCGCCTGCGTCTGCGCCCCCGACTGTGGGCAGCGCACCTGCGGCGACAACGGCTGTGGGGGCCTCTGCGGCCAGTGCGCCGAAGGCCTCGTCTGCCTCAACGGCGGCTGTGTCTGCGAGCCGGACTGCACCACCGCCGTGTGTGGCGACGATGGCTGTGGGGGCCTCTGTGGGCGCTGCGTGAGCGGGCAGTCTTGCCAAGCGGGTCAGTGCGTCGTTGGCCCCTGCCAAGCCGACTGCGCGGGGCGTGTGTGTGGGGACGACGGCTGCGGCGCGCTCTGCGGCGAGTGCCCCTCGGGCGAGATTTGCCGAGGCGGTGTCTGCGAGCCTGAGAGCACCTGCGAGCCTGACTGCGTGGGGCGCGTGTGCGGGGATGATGGCTGTGGTGAGCAGTGTGGTGTCTGCGCGCAAGGGGAACAGTGCGTGGGCGGCGTCTGCGTCTGCCGCCCCGACTGCTTTGGCGTCAACTGTGGGGCGGATGGCTGTGGCGGCTCCTGCGGCGCCTGCCCCATAGGCCAGGCGTGTGTGGAGCGTCAATGCGCGGTGGAGGGCTGCGTGCCTGACTGTGGCGTGCGCACCTGCGGTGGGGACAACGGCTGCGGCGGACACTGCGGCGCCTGCGCTGGCGGCCTCAGCTGCGTCGATGGACAGTGCGCCTGCGCGCCGAGCTGCAGCGGGCGCGTCTGTGGCCCGGATGGATGTGGAGGAGAATGCGGCCAATGTGGACCGGAACAGGTCTGCATTGGTGGTATTTGCCAAGAAGACGCCTGCACCCCCGACTGTGTAGGCGTCGAGTGCGGCGACGATCTCTGTGGGGGCTCTTGCGGGGACTGTCCGGGCGGCGAGGTCTGCATCGAGGGGGGCTGCGAGCCGAACGTCTGCGCACCAAGCTGCCTGGGGCGCGTGTGTGGTGATGATGGCTGCGGCGGCCTCTGTGGGTTCTGCGGCGTCGATGAGCGCTGCGAGGCGGGGGCGTGCGTGCCCAGCGCCTGCGCCCCTGACTGCGAGGGGAGAGCGTGTGGCCCTGACGGCTGCGGCGGGGCCTGTGGCGCCTGCCAAGCGGGCGAACTTTGCAGAGCGGGCCTGTGCGCGCCCCCGAACGCGACGCTGGACGCGGGGGGGAGCGTGGTGGACGCGGCGAACGTGAGGGAGGACGCCACTTCAGAGGAGGACGCCACTTCAGAGGAGGACGCCACTTCAGAGGAGGACGCCACCTTAGAGCAGGGCGACGCCAGCCCAGCCGCGCCGCGCCCCGCCGATGGCTGCGCCACCCACAACCCCAGCTCCAGCCCCTTCGCGTGGATGATCGCCCTCCTCGCCTTCACCCTCCGTCGTCGCTGATTGCGCCCCGCCTCGATTCATGGCCTGATGGGCGCACAGCTGCGCGAGGTCACCATGAAGCGAGGCCTGCTGATCGCCTTCGAGGGCGTGGATGGGGCGGGAAAGAGCACCCAGGCGCGGCGGCTCGCCGCTCGCCTTGAAGCCCTTGGCCACGAGGTCATCATGACCTACGAGCCCACCGATGGCCCTTGGGGTCGCCAGATCCGCGAGGCGGCCCGTGTGGGGCGGCGGATGCCCCCGGAGGCGGAGCTTGACGCCTTCCTCCGAGATCGCCGACAGCACGTCGAGGAGCTGATCTGCCCGGGGCTTGAAGCGGGGCGGATTATCCTCACGGATCGCTACTACTTCTCGACGATGGCATACCAGAGCGCCCGAGGGTTCGATCCAACGGAGCTACAAGCGCGCAACGAGGCGTTTGCTCCGGCGCCGGATCTGCTCATCTACCTGCGTGTGGACATCGAGGAGGGGCTGCGCCGCATCTCTGATCGAGGCGTAGCGGACGCCTTTGAGCGTGCCGAGACGCTGCGGACAGCGGCGGCGGTGTTCGATGGGCTGGCGTTGCCTTACCTGTTGAGGCTTGAGGCGCGCGCGCCGATCGAGGCGATTGAGGCGGCGATTTGGCGAAGGGTGGAGGCGTTGACAACGGCGTGAGCGTAAAAACAGGCGAGGCGCGATGGCCTTGGCAGCGCTCACGGTCCGGGTTAGAGAAGGAGCGAGTGAGGGCGAGCCGACGGGGTTCGCCCCAACAGGGGGGCGCAGCGCCCCGAGAGGAAGCCTGATGAAGCCCTCAAAGATCCTCAACGCCCTTATGTTTTGCCTCAGCGTGTTGACCTTTGGTTGTGGCGGCAACCCTGAGATCGACGGCAAGGCGAGCGAGGAGAAGGGCGCGTTGACCCTCACGCTCAAGAGCACCAGCGCCAAGCGCGCGCGTTGTTTTTGGAAGGCGAAGTTTAAGTGCGATGGCAAAGAGATAGACAAGATCGAGGTCAGCCGCTTCGACGTCGCGCCGGGGGCGCAGCAAGCGGACACGATCAAGGCGCCTTGCGAGAATTTCAACTACGCCTATCAATGGAACTGCGCGGCGGACGCCTACCCTGAGGGCAACACCAAGGATCCTGAGTTCTCCGAGAAGTAAGCGCATTGAGCATCGAAGCCCCTGGGCCTCAGCGCGCTCAAGGCGCTTGGCCGCTTCGCCTGACTCGCCCCCGGCGCGGTGTTCAAATTCTGGACACGCTGAACACCTTGAACACTTTTGAGACTCGAGCAGGCGGGTGAGTTCGATCGTAAGGATTGCTGCGATGCGACTTGGAGCAAATCTAATATAAGGATCAAAACTCAAAAGAACACATGGGTGCCACCTATTCCGGGCGGAGACACACCCGACTCAAAAGAGTACATGGGTGCCACCTACTCCGGCCGGTGCCACCTACTCCGGCCACCTACTCCGGCCTGGGCTCCGTTACAACCTACCTCAAAGATGACGTTATCAAATAGGATTTTGTTCTTATTCGTTTCCAACAAATATCATCTCTAACTGTTAAGTTATCATAAGATAAATAGTCAATATAATTGCTTATTTGTGATTGTGCTTTTTGTGGTAAAAAATAAAGTTTAGACATTATTTCTTTTTTGCTAGAAATTAAGTCATTATTTAAAGCTAAAGAAGCTAAAATTATGGCTTTTATGATTTCTATGTGAGAGGTAAGGTTCTCTTTGGCTAAGGATATATTTGTTTTTCTAATTTGATCTATATCTTTAATAGTAGAGGTTAATAGTTCTTTGTATTTTCCTCTATATTTCTCACAAATTAATGTACTAATAATAAAATGACGGTAAAAATATGTATCTTCCTTTAGAATTTTATTTAAAAAGCTTCTAAAATCTTTGGATTTATCAATTAATTCATTTAAGTCATAATATGATTTAGCAGTTGCAATTGACATCCACGTCATTTTTTTGCCATTCTCCACTAAGAAAGGATTTTTTTTCTTAAATGAAGACATGAACTTAGAATCAAAATCTATTTTTCCATTTCTGTATATAAAATAGGCCAAATATATTTGGCTTTCATCAGACCTGTGCCTTCTATGTATACTATTAAAATAGGCTTCAGAATTAATTTCTGATTCATCAGATTGAATTAATTCAATTAAAACTTTATGAAATGTGAATTTCGATTTGAATTCAATGTTAAATTCAGATGAGTTTTGATTTTTTTTATGCTTCAGTAATACTGATTGAATTAGAAAAGATGTTATCAAATATTTATCTCTATTTATAATTTCTGAATTTCGCTGAGACACCACTTTTAACTCATCAAATGATTTTGATGAATTAATTTCATCCTCAATTTCTAGACTCAATTGAGGGTCTACACCAATATTACACTCTATTGCTTTAGACGGTCCAGGGTATATCCAAAGTAAGAATATTATCAAGGCTGGTTTTTTTTTCAAAATAAAAATCTCCTTCTTTTTTTGTTTTTTTTACCGAGGATAATCTTCAAAGCTGGACAAAAAATAGTTAATACCTGGCGATGACCAATCATATTGATTTATATCCCTCAAATATGAGCTTTCAACTCCACCTGGGTTTAAGTATAAAATAAATAAATCCTCGGAGAGCATACATTGATACTCTTCTTCAACTTCTTCAGTTCGGCGATATATTAATGAATCAACAGTGAATGGATCAGATTCATAAACTTGACGTTCTGGTGTACCATGAAGACCTGTTTGTATATATCTGATATAATCAGGCGTATAGGTCGTTCAAGCGACCCCCCCCAAGTATGTGTTTTCCGAAAACTTTCCCAAGATCAGCTCCCGTTGGACCTGCTGAAGATACAGCAGCCCCTACCCCGCGAGCGAGGAGAATCCATGAGTGGTGCTTTGGCGCT
>JAHJCH010000015.1 GCA_018813065.1 Myxococcota bacterium | reverse complement strand
GGACGCCGCGCCGCCGCTGGACGCGGGGGACGCCACGCTGACGCCCCTCGATCCCGATACGCCTGAGCTGCGCCTCCTCTGTGAGCGCCTGGGCGTGGTGGGGCAGCCCGCCTCATTCTACGCCCAGATGGCGCCTGGCTTAACCGCGAGTGGCTATGCCTGGTGGCTCGATGAGATCCCGGTTGAGGGGGGCACGTCGCGGCTCACCTATGCCTTTGAGGCCGCAGGGGCCCACGTCGCCCGCGCGCGGTTTACCGATATCAGCGGGCGCGTGTTCGAGGATGAATGTACGCTCTGGGTCAACCCCGCCGACGCGCCGCGCGTGCGCATCCTCTCACCCCGACCAGGCCTTGATGTCTTGATGGGCGAGGATGTCGAGGTGCGCTTTGAGGTGACCTCCCCCGAAGAGATCATCGACGTGGGCCTCTTCGTCAGTGATGTGCGCATCGCCGGGGGGGCGCTCGCCGATCGCCTCGTCATCCCCTCACCCTTGAACCGCGAGCCGGGCAACCTCTTTTATTATCTCCTCGCCACCGACGCGCGCGGCCAGACCGGGCGCTCGGCGACGCAGGCGCTCATCCTCCTCAATGACGCCCCCTATGCGGCCTTCTCGGCCTACCGCCATGTCCGCGAGGGGGACATCTTCACCGTGGATTACGACGCGCGCTTCACCCTCGATGAGCGCCCCGAGGCGCTCATGTATCACTGGGATTTCAACAATGACGGCGTCTGGGATACGCCCTGGAGCGCCTCGCCGCTGGCTTCATATCGCTTCGTCGTGGGGACACGCGACAGGCTGACGCGCCTTGAGGTGCGGGATCACGCGGGGGCGTTGGCGGAGGTGACCTCGCCGATCCCCAGCGCGCCGGCCATGCCCGTCAACGCGCAGGGCGCGATGGGGCTTTGGCGAGGTGGCGTGATCGTCAATCAGCCGATGACCGTCCCCCCCGGCGAGATCCTGGAGATCGAGGCGGGGGCGATGGTCTTCTTCGTGCCCCCCGAGGGCGCGCCGCCCCCCGTGATGCTCGATGTGCAAGGTACGCTCAGGGTCAACGGGCTGCTTAATGCCCCCGTGCTCTTTCGCGGCCTCAACGGCGATGACTGGGGGAGCGTGCGCCTGGGTGGCCCCGCTGACACGCTCCTCAACACGATCCTCCTCGGCGGCGGCCCGCCGCTGATCGTCACCAATGACAGCAACCTTGAGTGGGTGATCTCCGCCCATGCCCAAGGCCCAGGGCTCCGGTTTGAAGAAGCCGATCAAGCCCAAGCGCGCTGGCTCTGGGCGTGGCGCGCGCGGGACGTGGGCGTTGAGGTCTTGGGCGGCGCAGGGCTCTCCCTGACAGATATCTATGCGTCTGATAACGGCGGCGCTGGGGTGCAGATCGCCGACGGGGCGGAGGTCAACCTGCTCAATGGGCGGCTGCGCGGCAACGGCGGGGCGGGGCTGATCTTGGAGGCGGGCGCGGGGCGCCTCGGCGTCACCAACCTGCGCAGCGTCGCCAATCACGGCGCGGGCTTTGAGCTGGCGGCCCCCGCCACGTTGACGGACACGCGCGCCAGCGAGAACCTCGGAGCGGGGCTGGCGCTATACCATGAGGAGGGCGTTAGCCTCATCCAACGGGCGTCGCTGGCGGGCAATGAGGGGGCTGGGGTGCGCGTTGAAGCGCCTGGGCGGGTTCAAGTTCAGCAGAGCGCGTTGATGCACAACCAGGGGGGCGGCGCCCTCTTCACGCCTGCGCTTGAGCGCCTCAACCTCCCGGCGCGCCCCGAAGGCAGCCTCATCCAAGGCTGCCGCTTCGAGGCCAATGGTTGGGGGGCGGCCAGCGCCCTACGCCTCGACTCGGCGGAGGCCACCGTCCTCGACGCCCTGAGCCTCGACGGACCACAGACGTTGGAGATCCACCGCGCCTCAGCGCCGGTCTTGTGGGCCTTTGAGGTCGTCGAGGACAACACCCATCTCAGCAACGCCAACGTCGCGCAGCCTGAGCACCCCGACGCCCCCAAGGCCCTCGCCGCTGGGGGGCGTGTGAGCTGCGCGCTGAGCCACGGCGGAGAATTGAGCTGCTGGGGCGAAGGGCCACAGGCGCTCCTTGAGCCGCCCGAGGGCGCGCTCGGCGGCGGCTATATCGCCCTGGCTGTGGGGGACGAACACGGCTGCGCCTTGGATGTTCTGGGCGCGCCAGTGTGCTGGGGCGTCGATGGGGTGCGCTTGGACGCCCCCAATGTCAGCGGCCTCAAGGGCATCGACGCTCAAGGTCAGTTCACCTGCGCCTGGGGGGCGGGCCGGGATGGGCTCGCCTGCTGGGGCGGCGGGGCGCTCATCCCCATCGCGCCCCCCCAAGGGCTCCTTGGCCCCGTCGCCGTCGGCGGCGGCTTTATCTGCGGCCACGCCCCCGAGGGCGATGCCCTGCTCTGTTGGGGGCCAAACACGCCCGAGGGCCTCGCCCGCGTCGCGCTGGAGGTGAACGTGCGCGGTCTCAGCGCAGGGGCGCGCCACCTGTGCGGGATCGATGAGGCCAGCGATGAGGCGATCTGCTGGGGTGAGTCGCTGGCGCCGCCTGGTCAGCTTGAGCGCCTGGCCGCAGGTGATGGCTTTACCTGTGGGCTGAGCTTGGAGGGCGCCTTGCGCTGCGTGGGCGCGACGCCGGTGGGCCTTGAGGTGGATCTGCCTAGCCCATATCGCCAGATCTCAGCGGGAGATGATCACCTCTGCGCCATTGATCCTCACGGCAAGATCGCCTGTTGGGGGATCTCAAGGCCCACGCAGGTCAGTGATCGCTGGATCGAGGCGCTGGCGCCAGGCTTGACGCTGACGCCCGCCTTCGGCACGGTGCTGCGCTTAGAGGCCGGACGGGCGCGCGCCGAGGTCCTCGGCGCCTTCGATGCCCAATCGCTGACCGCCCTCTTGCCCGTCGGCGAAGCGCACTTGATCTTTGACGGTCTCAGCGTGGGCCTCGACGCGCAGGGCAATGACTGGGGCGCGGCGGGCGGCGTCTACGATCCTCTCCAGCGCGCCGATATCAGCGCCCCGCGCACGCTCTACTCCCAGGAGGTTGGCCCAGGCGCCGTCCCCCTCGATTGAGGCGCTGACGCGGCCCCGCTTGGCCCCCATGTGTACTTTCGGGCTTGCGGAATACACCCAGGCGCTTATCGGTTGAGCGCGAGCTGATTTCTGGGGCATCCGCCTCAGAGCATGGCTTGACGCCCAAGTTGAGAGCAGCCCACGGCGCCAAGGGGCAGCCCGCCCCAAGGCGCCAAAGACAACGGAGAGAGAGATATGATCTCGATTCAAGGCCTAGAGAAGCGCTACGGCGACGTACGCGCGGTCTCTGGGGTGTCCTTCGAGGTCCAGCGCGGCGAGATCGTCGGGCTCCTCGGCCACAACGGCGCGGGGAAGACGACGATTATGAAGATCATGACCGGCTTTTTAGAGCCCACGGCGGGGCGCGTCTCCGTGGGTGGGATCGACGTCGGCGCAGATCGGATCGGGGTGCAGCGCCAGATCGGCTACCTGCCTGAGAATGCCCCGCTTTACCCGGAGATGCTGGTCCAAGAGTACCTGTTGATGATGGCGGAGCTGCGCGGCGTGCCCGCCTCGGCGCGCAAGGCGGCGGTGATCGACGCGGTGAAGGCCACGGGGCTTGAGGGCTTCTTGGTGCGGCCGATCTCCACGCTCTCCAAGGGCTATCGCCAGCGCGTAGGCCTCGCCCAAGCCCTGCTTCATAAGCCCGATGTCTTGGTGCTCGATGAGCCCACCAACGGCCTCGATCCCGTGCAGATCGTGGAGATCCGTGAGCTGATTCGTCGGCTCGCCAAGGACACCACGATCATCCTCTCGACGCACATCCTCTCGGAGATCGAGGCGGTCTGTGATCGCGTCGTGATCTTGATCAAGGGGGAGCTGGCGACGGACGCGCGGCTCGATGAGCTGCTGGCGAGCCACCGCGTGCGGCTGCGGCTGAAGGGCGGCAAGGACATCATCAAGGCCCTCGCGGGCGTCGAGGGCGTCGAGCGCGTCAAGCGCGATGGCGAGGTCGGCGGCTACACCCGCTATCTGCTCGACTGCGCCGAGAGCGCCGCGCCGATCCCCGCGCTGCTCAAGCTCGCCGATGCGCAGGGCTGGGCGGTGGGTGAGGCGGCCATCGAGCAGCCTAACCTAGAGACGCTGTTTCGTGAGCTGATGGACGCCCGCGCGCATCAGGCGCGCAAGGCGAAGGAGGGCGCGGCGTGAGCGGCTCCATCTTGACGACGGCGCGCAAGGAGCTGCGCGCCTACTTCCTCTCCCCCGTCGCGCTGATCTTCCTCGCCGTCTTCTTGGCCGCGACGCTCTTTATCTTCTTCACCCACAGCCGGTTCTTCGCCCGCAACCTCGCCGACGTCCGCCCGCTGTTCGACTGGCTGCCGCTCCTGCTCATCTTCCTCGTCTCCGCGCTGACCATGCGCCAGTGGAGCGAGGAGCAGAAGATGGGGACGCTGGAGCTGCTGTTGACCCTGCCGCTGCGCACGCGGGATCTGGTCTTGGGCAAGTTCACGGCGGGGATGGCCCTCGTGGCGCTGGCGCTGCTGTTGACCCTGCCGCTGCCCATCACCGTCGCCCTGCTCGGCGATCTGGACTGGGGGCCGGTGATCGGCGGCTACGCGGCGGCGCTGCTGCTGGCCTCGACCTACATGGCCATTGGCCTGTGCGTCAGCGCCCGCACCGATAACCAGATCGTGGCGCTCTTGGTGACGGGCATCCTCGGGGCGCTGCTCTACCTCGTCGGCGCTGACGCCATCGTCGGCTTCTTCGGCCATGAGATCGCTGAGATCCTGCGCCAGATCGGCAGCGGCAGCCGCTTCGCCAGCGTCTCGCGCGGCGTCCTTGACCTGCGCGATCTGGCCTACTACGCCAGCCTCACGGGCTTCTTCCTGACCCTCAACGTCTACTTTTTGGAGGCCAAGCGCGCCGAGAAGCAGCCCAAGGCGGGCGGCGCGCCCCTGCGTCGGCGCCTGATCGGCGTCACCCTCATCGGCCTCAACGTCATCGCCCTCAACCTCTGGCTGGCGGGCGTCACCCGCGCCCGCGTCGATCTGACCGAGGGCGGCGAGTACAGCGTCAGCGCCGCCACCCAGACGATCCTCGATGAGCTGGACGAGCCGCTGACCATCGACGCCTTCTTCTCCGAGAAGACCCACCCCAAGCTGGCTCCGCTGATCCCCCGCATCCGTGACTTCCTGACCGAGTACCAGGTGCGCGGCGCAGGGCGCGTCCAGGTCCGCTTCGCCGATCCCAACACGGACAAAGACCTTCAAGAAGAGATCGGCGAACAGTATGACATCAAATCGATCCCGCTCCATGTCGAGGGCCGCGATGAAGAGTCGGTGATTAACGCCTATTTTCACATTCTGATTCGATATGGCGGTGAGTATCAGATTCTCAAGTTTGGCGATCTGATTGAGATTCAAGTAGAGCAAAACGACATCGTCGTGCGCCTGCGTAACCTGGAGTATGACATCACCCGAGCCATCAAGAAGACGACGCAGGGCTTTCAGAGCATCCCCGCGCTGCTGGCGCGCGCCGAGCGTCCCTTTAAGCTGACGGCCTATATCAGCAGCGCCGACAAGCTCCCTGAGCAGCTCAAGGAGGTGCCCAGCCGCGTCAACAAGGTCGCCGAGGAGATCGCGGAGGAGAGCGGCGGCAAGTTTAGCTTTGAGATGATCGATCCCGACGCCGATCGCGCTTTGCAGGCAGAGCTGGCCCAGAAGTATGGGATGCGCCCTGTCTCCTTGGACCTCTTCGGCGAGCAGCAGGTCTACCTCTACCTGCTGTTTGACAACGGGGCGCAGAAGGAGCGGCTGTTCTTACAAGGAGAGATGACCGAGGCCAGCGTCCGTGAGGCCATCGAGGCCAGCGTCAAGCGCAGCGCGCCGGGCTTCCTCAAGACCATCGGCCTCTTCTCCGCCGAGGGCACCCCGCCCCAGCAGCCGCAGTTCCCAGGGATGCCCGCCCAGCCGGGCACGCCCGCCGACTTCCGCGCCTTGGAGCAGCAGCTGGCGGAGACCTTCACGGTCAAGCGCCTCAACCTCAAGGATGGCGTGGTGCCCAGCGACGTCGATGTCCTGATCATCGCCAAGCCCGATGACCTTGATGACAAGCAGCAGCTCGCCATCGATCAGTACTTGATGCGCGGCGGCGCGGTCATCGCGCTGACGGGCTATTACACCGTGCGCCCGGATCGTCAGGGCCTCAAGCCCCAGGCTACGCCCCATGAGCTGATCGAGCTTTTGGCCCACTACGGCGTGCGCGTCGAGCCGGGCTTTGTCATGGACCCGGTCAACACGCGCTTCCCTGTGCCGGTCCAAGAGCGGCGCGGCAACTTCGTGCTGGAGCGCATCAAGATGATGGCCTACCCGCTGTTCCCCGACATCCGCAAGGCGGGCTTCAAGGAGGGTCATGTCGCCCTCGCCGGGCTCCAGAACGTGGCGCTCACCTGGGCCTCCGCGCTCAAGCTTGAGGCCCCCCAGGGGGTCAACGCCGAGGTGCTCTTGCGCACCTCCGAGGGCTCATGGGTGCGCACCTCCGAGGAGATGAACCCCGATCCCAACCGCTACCCGGAGATGGGCTTCGAGGCGCCCAAGGCGCGCGGCGCTGAGGCCGTCGCCGTCGCCGCGCACGGCACCTTTACGAGCTACTTCAACGACAAGGACAACCCGCTGGAGGCCGACCAGGGCAGCGCCGAGGAGCAGGGCCAGCGCGCCGGGCTTCAGGCGCAAGCGGACATCTTCAACGCCTTCGGCGGCGCCCGCTTTGAGCTGCCCAAGCGCAAAGGCCAGCTGCTGACGGCCTCCACGCCCGACGCGCGGCTCGTGGTCATCGGCTCGGGTGAGTTCGCCTCGGATCTGATCACCCAACTGGCGATGCAGCCCAGCGGCGCGCTCTTCCGCAGCAACCCGCTCTTGGTGCGCAACCTCATTGATTGGTCCTTAGAGGACACCGACCTGCTCCAGATCCGCTCCGCTGGCGCCTTCGCGCGCACGCTCAAGCCCACCGAGGCCGCTGAGCGCCGTGAGTATGAGTGGAGCAACTACGCGCTGACGCTCATCGCCTTGCTCGCCGTGCTGGGGCTGGCTGTCCTCCGCCGCCGCATGATCCGGCCGCTGGTTTAAGGGAGAGAGACATGCTTGAGAATCATAAATTCCTCGCGGGGCTCTTGGCCTTTCAGCTGGTCATCGCCCTCGCCATTCACAATAACAAGGGCGGCTTCGCCTTTGAGGGCAACGCCGCGCCGCTCATCAAGGCGGATAAGGCGGCGTTGACCGCCTTTGAGATCGTCGGCAAGAAGATCGGCGAGGTCCCCCCGACGCCCGCGCGCTTTGAGCGTGGCGAGGATGGCTGGCGTCACGCCGCCTCGGGCTACCCCGCCAACGGCGAGAAGATCGACGGGCTGTTGAGCAAGCTCTTTGAGATGAAGGCGCGCCAGCCCATCGCCCACAGCGCGGCCAACCACCCCACGCTCAACGTGGACGCGCGGGGCTTTGAGCGCAAGGTCGGCCTCAGCTTCAAAGGGGGTAAGGGCGACGCCACGCTCTACATGGGCAACGCCAAGGGCAAGAGCGCCCACGTCCGCTTTGACGGCCAAGACGACGTCTACCTCGCCCGCGGGCTGGCCACCTGGGATCTGAGCACGAGCGTCAACACCTTCGTCGAGACGGACTACGTCAAGTTCGATGAGCCCGATGACATCCTGATCACCAACGCCCATGGCAGCCTCCACCTCAAGAAAGAGGGCGAGTCCTGGCAGCTGCTCGACGCCAGCCCCGCCAAGGCGCTCGATGACACCAAGATCAAGTCAGTGGTCATGGGCGTCAAGACGGTGATGCTGATGACGCCGGTGGGCAAGGAGATCAAGCCTGAGTATGGGTTTGATAAGCCGCTGGCGGAGGTGCAGCTCAAGCAAGGGGATAAGACCTTGATCTACAAGGTCGGCGCCTTAAATGAGGCCAACTACTACGTCAAATCAGACGCCAGCGACTTCGTGGTCTTGGCGCAGAAGTGGGCGGTCAGCAAGGCCGTTGAGGGCAAGCTTGAGGATCTCTACAAGGCGGACAAGCCCGCCCAGCCGCGCGGCGGGATGCCGGGTGGGATGCCAGGCGGGATGCCAGGCGGGATGTCTGGCGTGCAGTTCTAAAAGCGCGCCCTAGCGGCAAGGGCCGCAGTCTTGAGGGCAGCCCAAGCAGTCCTCATCGGCCCCGCAGTGACCATCCCCACAGCAGGCCCCACAGTCGCCGGGGCAGCGCAGGCAGTTCTCCCCATGATTGCACTGACCATCGCCGCAGCAGTCGCCGCAGTCCTTGGGGCAGCTGACGCACGTCTCGCCGGGCTCGCAGCGACCATCACCGCAGGGCTCGCCGCAGTCAGAGAGGCAGCTTACGCCGCTCTCATGGGCTTGACAGAGGCCATCGCCGCAGCAGTCATCGCAGTCGGCGATGCAGCTGAGGCAGCCCTCATTTTGGCTACAGAGACCATCGCCGCAGCAGTCGCCGCAGTCCTTGGGGCAGCTGGCGCAGTCCTCGCCGCGTTGACACACGCCGTCGCCGCAGCGCTTGATGGAGACGCAGCGCCCGGCCTGATTACAGGCCTTGCCACCCTTGCAGGCGCCGCAGAGGCCGCCGCAGCCGTCGCCGCCGCACTGGCGCCCTTTACAGCGCGGCGTACAAACGCAGCGGCCCGCCTCACAGCGCGCGTCGCCCCGGCACACGCCGCAGAGGCCGCCGCAGCCATCGGAGCCGCAGCTGCGCGCCACGCAGCTGGGCACGCAGGCGCAGCGACCGGCCTCTGAATCGCAGACCTGGCCTTGGGGGCAGGCGCAATCTGCGGGGCAGGCGACGCAGGACTCATGGGGATCACAGACGCCGTTGCCGCAGCAGGCCCCGCAGTCCTGAGGGCAGCTCAAGCAGCCCTCGCCGGGCTGACAGGCGCCATCCCCGCAAGCCTGGTCGGAGGCCACGCAGCGGCGGTTTGCCCCGCAGCGCTCACCCTCGGGGCAGGCGCCGCAGAGGCCGCCGCAGCCATCGGGGCCGCAGCGGGCGCCACGGCAGCTGGGCTGACAAGCGCAGACCTCAAGGGCCTCATCGCAGCGCTCACTGGACAAGCA
Organism: Myxococcota bacterium; assembly: GCA_018813065.1. Lineage (GTDB taxonomy): Bacteria > Myxococcota_A > Bradymonadia > UBA7976 > UBA1532 > JAHJCH01. The sequence continues at coordinate 17,067 of JAHJCH010000015.1, read as the reverse complement.
GCGACAGTCCCGCGCGCAATTTGCGCAGCTCTCGCCCTGCCCGCAGACGCCATCGCCGCAGCATGCCCCGCAGTCTTGCGGACAGGTCAAGCAGGACTCATCCCCCAAGCAGCGTCGATCCCCGCAGCACTCGCCGCAGTCCTCGGGGCAGATCATGCAGTCCTCGCCGTCGCGGCAGCGGCCATCTCCGCAGCGGGGGCTCTCAGGGACGCAGCGGCCTTGCGCGGAGCAGGCGGCGCCCTCGGGGCAGGCCCCGCACTCACCGCCGCAGCCATCGGGGCCGCAGGCCTTACCCTCGCACTTAGGGGCGCAGACGCAGCGCCCGTCATCGCAGATCTGCCACGCGGGGCAGCGGCCGCAGTGGCCGCCGCAGCCATCGGGGCCACACTCTCGTGGTTGGTTCTGGCCGAGGGTCGCCTCGCACTGAGAAGCGCAGACGCAGCGCGCGAGGTCGAAGTCGCAGCGGGCGCCCTCAAGGCAAGGGCAATCCTCAGCGCAGCCGATGCAGCTCTCCTTGGGATCGCAGCGATGATCCCCGCAGATGGGCGGAGGGGTCACGCAGCGACCGATCTCACAGCGGGCGCCAGGGCGGCAGACGCCACAGGCGCCGCCGCAGCCATCGGCGCCGCAGGTCTTGCCCGCGCAGTCTGGCAGGCAGGGGCCGACTGGGCGGGTCGCGGCGTCGCTGACGGGGGCTGAGGCGTCGATCTCGGGGGGCGCGCGCTCGACGTCGAGGAGCCAGTAGGCGACGAGGCCCAACGCGATGAAGAGGACGAGGAGGGCGAGGCGCACAAACAAGCGTCGCATATCAGACTCTATGCGTGGTGGAGAGGCGCTTTGGGTGTAAACCGCGCCGCTTTAAAAGTCGAGCGTCTGCTTCATCTATGCGTGGATGTCGTGGCAAATACGGCGGGTTTCAATCAAAACATATTTATCGAGTAAAATAAAATCAATTAGATGCATTTAATCCATTAAATCGATAATTTAGCCCTAAACCTAAACTTAATTTTGCATCAGGTTGTCCCATCAATAATCCATAGTCATATTGAACCTGTCGCCATGAATTAGTTAAGCTCATTTGGATTCCCCATTTACTTTTAATTCTATAACCAAGGCCAAGTCGAGTGCCAAAATCAAATAAAAACTCATTAACACTGTATTCACGGTCAATTTTTAGCGCATCATTTTTATAAGATCCGCTGTTATAGTAATTGTAAAAACCAAGGTATGTTTCTAATAACACATAAAATTGATCTGCTGAGAAGAATGACTTCTCAAAGCCGAAGTGAAATTGTAAATGTGTGTCTAATGTTAAATCATCATAAGATGAGTTTTTTGCTTCTCCCGCTTCACCCGTATAAAAAGTCGAAAGCATAAGAGCTGCCTGAATTTTCCACTTATTTTTATCAATAAGCCAATGATTAAATTTAGCACCAAGGCCCAGACTCCCACCGCCAGAACCATATAAAAATTCAGCATCATAGGAGTCAATGAGACTGAATTTTTTCAAATTTTGAGATTCTTCAGCCAGTGCATTGCTGCTGACTGCCCCAAATAACAAAAGAATGATGAGGATGTTTACTGTATTTTTCATTTTGAAACCCCATAGAAATATTCAAGGGCATTTTTAAAGCCAATACGCGCGCTTTGCGTATGACCAGAAGTATATCGTTCATATTTAAATGGCATATCATGCTCTTTGACTCGAAGAGCAAACTCGTCAAATAACACATTCATTAAAACGCCTTCCATGCTACCAATACCCATATATAGATTAAACTTGTTATCTGAGTACGAAGATTTGCTCTCTAAATCGAATAAAATACTATCAGACCACCAGATTGACGGGCTAATAGATGCTATGTTTTTAAATAGCGCTTCTTCATTGAAATTTACCATCTGAAATAATGAAAAATAGCCCGCGAGTGAATGTCCAAACAATGATCTATTCTTGGAATCGACTAAATACTCCTCCTCAATTTTTGGAATGATTTGATTTTTAATTAAGTGATAAAAATCAACAGCGCCACCACTTGACATACCTAATCCACTATCATTATCCTCAGGATAAGTTAAATCATAAGTGCGAAGCTCCGTAATTTTACCAGAATTGCTCAAGCTAATGGGATATTTTTCATATTCAATGCCAACTAAAATCACGTCAACAATTTCATTATCATCTAACAATTCGTAAACTTGATCGCCCAGATAATCAAACCAAAAATAACCATCTAATAAATAAATTACAGGATATGTTTTGTTGGAATCGTATCCATCGGGCAATAATACATTTGCGGTATATTCCAGCCCATTTTCTTCGGATATAAAAGTGTGTTTTTCTATTTTTTTATCATAACTACACGCGGTTATCGCGATGAGCATGATAAAAAATTGCACTACGATTGAGATCGTAGGCAATTTTGATGTATTTATGTTCATTTACCTTGTACCCTCCTCAAGATTTTATAGATAACACGGAATGTTTTTTAGGATTCTAGATTAAACTTAGACATAAAGTTGTCTAGTTTGTCCTAAGTTGACGGCGCATCATTAAATTAAATTAATAAAGTATGTCAACGAAATTAAATCTAGCATTAAAATGATCTGAATTAAATATCTCTTAAATGGGATAATGCTGCCATTGAGTATGCAATAACGGAAAATGTCAAAAACAACTCGATGGAAGTTCTAAATCAAAGCGATAAATCCTTAGAAAATAATCGTATTTAAACAATAACGCGCCATCTCATTAAGGCTGAGTTGCGCTTAGATATAAAAGCGATGACATCTCATCGCCGAAAGGGGTAAACACCCCGCGTATTGTCTTGCTCTTCAACCTACGAGCCCGCCATGCCTGATCAAACCCGCGTCGTCGCCCCGCACTACAAACCTCGGATGGTCCGCCTTGAGAGCGGCGAGGTCACCCAAGTCCCCGAAGGCTGGCAGCTCTTGCCCCCAGGAGACGCAGGCTTGACGCGACGGGTCAAGGCGGCGGGGCCGAGCTGGAGCGTGAAGCAGCAGAAGGGGCGGCGGCTGATCTCTCATGGGATATGGGCGCCCGCCGCGCACATCGAGCGCGCGCTGGCCGAGCTGGCGGCCGAGCGGGCCACGCCCACCTATCAGCGACGCCGCGTCAGCGATCGCGCCCGGCGAGACGCCGCCCAGGCCGCCTATGTCGATGAGCTGCGCGCCGCCGTGCGCGCCTTCCTCAGCTTCCATGAGCGCCACGCCGCCGTTGAGGCCCAGCTCGCCGAGGCCGTCACCCAGCACGCCGCCCCCGTGGGCAGCGGGACCGTCGCGCGGACCCAGCGCATCAGCGTCGCCGAGCGCGCTGAGGCCGCCGTGATCGCCTGGATGCGCCACCAGACGACCGCCTATGACACCATGAAGATCGCGCGGATCAAGGGCGAGCGTCGGGCGGTCCGCGCGGCGCTGGCGCAGCGCTCACGCGCCCTCCTCAAGCATTATCGTGAGGGGGCCGAGGTGGACGCCGCGCAGTGCCCCTTGGCCCGCGCCTTGGGCGCTGTCGTCGCCCTCCCCAGCTGAACGCACACTTCATCCGCTTAAGGGCGCGTGGTTTTTGGGCACCGCCGCGTTAATTTTGTGGCGTGAGGGGGGAGAACCGAGATTTTATTATCGAGATAAAACAATTGATTGGTTAAGGCATGGCACCTCAAACACGCGCCCATCGCCTCTGCTTGCTCGCCCTCCTCTGGGCCTGCGCGGAGCCGCCGGAGTTGGCTCAACAGCAGCTCCAGATCATCAACGGTGAGCCCAGCGTCGCTGGCGCCTTCCCCACCGTCGGCGCCCTCCTCGCCACCGTGCAGACCTATCAAGGGCCGCGCGGGGGCTTCTCCTGCACAGGGACGCTCATCGCCCCAGATGTCGTGCTGACGGCGGGTCACTGCATCGAGCCGCCGCAGGGCGTCCAAGAGATGACGCTCTACTTCAGCCTCTCCCTCGACGTCGCCGACTTTGGTCAGCCCGATCTGACCCTCCCGCCTCGGACCAGTCGGGTCCGCCGCGCGCAGCCTCACCCCGGCTGGCAGGGCACGCAGTCCTTGCAGCCGCGTGGGCTCGGTCAGCCCAATGATCTGGCCCTCCTCTTCTTGGAGACGCCCTTCCTCGACGCCCCCACCTCGATCCTCAGCGATCCGCTGGGCGCCGCGACGCTGCGCCGCGACGCATCTGTCTTGATCGTCGGCTATGGTCAACGCGATCCAGAGGCGGGGGACATGATGGGGCCACAGCCACCGGCGGGCGTGCAGTATCAAGCTTGGAGCGTCATCAAGGAGATCAGCGCCGTGGAGATGCAGATCGGCGATGAGTTCCCCACGCCGCAGAAGTGCCACGGCGACTCCGGCGGCCCCACCTTTATGGACTTCGATGATGGCCGGGCGCCTTCGAGGCGGCTCATCGGGGTGACCAGCCGCGGCTATGAGGACAGCGCGGATTGTTGGATCGGCGGGGTAGACACCCGCGTTGACTACTATCACGCCTGGATCAGCGAGGCGATGGTCAACGCCTGCCGCGACGGCACCCGCGCGGGCTGCGTCGAGGGCGGCGCCCCGCCCATCCCCGAGGTGACGCCCCCTGACGTCGGCGTTGAGCCCGACGCGTGGGCGCCCCAGCCCGACGCGTGGGCGCCGCCCCAGCCCGACGCGCGGGCGCCGCCCCAGCCCGACGCCTCCGCCCCCGCGTCAGATGCCGCGCCACAGGCCACACCAGACGCCGCGCCGTCGTCCCCGTTGGACGCGACCCCTCGCCTCGGCCCCCTCAGCCCCTGCGCGCTCGACACAGGGCTCTGCTATGACACGCCCCCGCCCTCCAACGGGGGCTGCCTCGTCTCTGCGCCTTTGCGACAAAGTGGAAACCTCTGGCTGCTCTTCATCGTCCTATCTCTGGCGCGGCGAGGCCGCCGCCAACCCCAAACAAAAAGCAAAAAAAATCCGCGCTGAGCGGCCTTGGTCATTTACAAACTTGCGCATCATACTGTATGCGTCACTCAACAATATAAAGGAGCATCTATGCCCAATAAAGCGAGCCGCCTCTCTGAGCTGCTCTCCCCTCGCTTCTTTAAAGCCCTGGGAGATCCCAATCGTATCGCGATCTTAATCCGCCTCGCGACCTGCCGACGCCCTTGCTCGGTGCGCCGCGTCGCCGAGTGCTGCCCTGTGGATCTCTCCGTGGTGAGCCGTCACCTCTCAACCCTCCGCAACGCAGGCATATTGACCTCGGAGCGCAAGGGTAAGGAGGTCTTTTACTCCGTGCGCACTGAGGCGCTGGTCAAGCTCTTTCGGGATCTGGCGGACACCTTAGAGAACGCCAGCTGTGATGATGACTGCCCCTGCCCGTATCAAGATCCCACCGAGGCGCGTAAGCTCCTGATGCCTGATGAGCCCAACACCCATCTCTGATCTGCTCAGGGCTCTGGCCCCATCTGCTCAGCCCCTGGCGTGATCCGCAGCGGGCTCGGCTTTGGCTGGGCCTGCACGCGCCCGCGCATCTGCCGAGAGAGCACGGCGAGGGTGGCGTAGAGCTGCGCGTTCTCCACGATGATGTCCGCGCCCAGCTCAAGCGCCGTCGGCGCGAAGTTCCAGATCGCCTTGATGCCCGCCTCGACCATGTTTTGAGAGGCGCCCCTGGCCGCTGAGGCGGGCGTCGTCAAGATCCCCATCTCAATGTTGAACCGCTGCGCGATCTCAGGCAGCGCGTCGATGTGATAGACGATGTGATCGGAGATACGCGCGCCGACGACCGCCTCATCGACGTCAAAGGCCGCCACGATGCGCACGCCATATTCACCAAAGCGGTTATAGCCCAACAAGGCCTTGCCCAAGTGCCCTACGCCGACTAAGCAGGCGTGTGTACACTCATCCCAACCTAAGAAATGCTCAATGGCTTCAATCAGATCCTTGAGCGGGTAGCCCACGCGGGGTTTACCGACTATGCCTGTATAAGATAGGTCTTTACGCACCTGCGTGGGGTCCAGCTTCAGCTCACGGGAGATGTCACTGGTGGAGACGCTTTGCCGTCCGAGCTGCTCGACCTTCTTTAAAACATGGATATAACAAGGGAGCCGTCGCAGGGTTGGCTCGGGTACAGATCGATGATCTGCCATATGTATAGATCCCCCAAAAATCGAGATTTATTACTCGATATGATTGACCTTGAAATGGCGAGCCGTCAACTTGATTCTGCGCTTTGCCAAAGATGGAGCCGCGTGAGGGCGTATGCAGAATATGTATCTCCAAGAGGTTGTGCAACAAACCGCCGCGCTTGAGGAGGATCTCAGCCCACGGCGCAAGAAGAGCAGCCTGGCGCCACGCCAGGCGCAGCGCCACCGAGGCGCGCCGCCGCCCGTCCATGAGCCCAGCGCCGTGGACGTGCGGATCACCGGCTTTTGGCGCTTTAAGAACGTGGTGGTGCCGCCCAACGCCTATGTCGTACATACGCGCCGTGGGTACGCCAAGCCGCTGCATATGGGCCTGGGCCTCTCCTTTCGCTTTCGGGATGATCTCGACGCCTACCTCGTGATCCCCTCCACGATGCAGACCATCATCATCAACGCCAGCTGCATCTGCAAGGAGCGCCAAGGGCTGTTCGTGCAGGGCTATATGCAGTGGATCATCGATGACTTCTCCAAGGCGTACACCAAGCTCGACTTCAGCGATCCCGTCGATCCGATGAAGGTGGTCAACGTCCAGCTGCGCGAGCAAGCCGAGGCGACGATCAAGGACGCGGTGGCGACGATGAGCATCGATGATGTGCTCTCGGATAAGCAGCCGATCATCGAGGAGCTGACCCGACGCCTGCGGGCCGTCGCCGAGGGAGAGGCGGGCCTGGGTATCCGCATCGTCACCGTGCAGATCAAGGAGGCGGTGGTCAGCTCCACCAAGCTGTGGGAGATGCTCCAGCGGCCCTTCCGCGCCAGCCGCGCCCGCGACGCCCGCTTGGCTGAGCTGGAGAGCGAGGGCGAGGTCAAGCGCCGCGAGGATGAGGCCGCCCGCGTCGCCGCTGAGCTGGAGATCGCGCGCGAGACGGCCATCGACAAGATGCGCGGGCAGGCCGAGGCCGAGGCCTTCACCCACGATCAAGAGGAGAAGGCGCGGCGGATGCAGCTTGAGGCTGAGCTGATGGCGCGCTCCGAGGCCCATCAGCGGCAGATCATCGAGCAGGAGATGGCCCTTGAGCGGGCCAAGCTGGAGCACACGCTGGCCTTGGAGGCGCTGCGCGAGGCCGCTTCGACGCGTCGCCGTGAGGTGGAGATCAAGCTGGAGGCGGCGGCCCAGGAGGTGGCCGCGCGCCTCTCCCCCGCCCAGCTCGACGCCCAGCTCATCGAGCGCCTGCCCGAGATCGCCCGTCAGCTGCCCAAGGCAGAACATCAGACAACCCTCCAGCTCAAGGGCGGCGAGGCCCTCGTGGATCTGCTCGGCGCTTTGCTGAGCCGGCTGAGCGGGGCGGGCAAGTGAGCCCGACGGCGGCGGTCATCTTGGCCGAGGGCTTTGAGACGGTGGAGGCCTTGACGCCCGTCGATGTGCTGCGCCGCTTGGGCGTGCGCGTGGCGGTCTTGGGCTTGGACAGCCGGGTGATCCGCTCCGCGCAGGGGGTGGAGATCAACGCAGATCGGCGGCTGGATGAGTACGATCTGATCCCCGACGCGGTGATCTTGCCTGGCGGCCTGCCCGGCGCCGATCACCTGGGGCGCAGCGATCTCCTGCGGCGGCTGGTCTTGGCCGTGGGTGAGGCGGGGGGCGTGCAAGCGGCCATCTGCGCCGCGCCCGCGCGGGCCTTTGGCCCCTTTGGAATCCTTAAGGGGCGCCGCGTCACCTGCTACCCGAGCCTGGAGAGGGAGCTGCCCAAGGAGAGCACCCTCGTGCGCGCCCCGGTCGTCGAGGACGGCCAGCTGATCACCAGCCGAGGCCCCGCCACCGCCCTCAGCTTCGCCTTCGCCATCGCCCGGCGCCTGGCGGGCAAGGCCGAGGTGGACGCCCTGGCGCGTCAGATGCTCCTATAAGGTGCGCCTGTGCGCCTCAGCTTGCTGCCTCACGGCGCGCGTCCTGGCCCTCTAAGTCCGCCAAGATCTCCGCCATAAAGTGCTGCGCGGCGCCGAAGAAGAAGTAGGTGATGTTGACGCCGTAGATCCGGCTGTCGAGCGTGCGCTCGATGCTGCGCAGGTAGCGCCCACGGCGCCGCTCTGCCAGATCGACGATCGCCCCATCCCGCACCGGCGCGCCCATGTTGTCGATCAAGATGCGCACCTGTGGGCGGTAGAAGTCCACAGGCTCACGCGGCAGGTTGACCACCATCCCGATCTCCGCCGTGTCCATCTCCACCATCGTGCCGATGGGGTAGGCGCCCAAGGAGTTGGCGAACAGCTTGGCCAGGAACAGATCGAAGGTCTTGCCTTCATCGTCGAGGATGACCTTCATGGCCTCATCGGGCAGCAGCGCGGGCTTGTCTGGGCGTGGCGTCGTCAGCTCATCGTAGGTGCTGGCCATGCGCACGACGTGGGTCATAAAGCTGGCGCCGATGTCGCTGTAGTAGAGCCCCTCGGGGGGCTTGTCTTCGGGGATCTGGCACTCATAGGCGACGATCAAGCGGTTGATGACCATCTCATTAAAGCCGCCCAGCCGGACGAGCGAGCGGGCCACCTTGGTGCGGATCTCATCCATGGCGGTGTCGGAGTTATTACGGATGTAGTTGATCCCATCCATGTCGAGGGCCACGTCACCCTGCGCGTCGTCCACCTCCTCTTCGTCCATCGCGCCCATCAAGGCCCAGCCAAGATCGTGGTGGAAGGCGGCCATCCCCAGATCGACGAGCTGCGGGCGCCGCAGCCCGATGCGCTGCCCAAAGACGAGCGAGAGGATCGCCGTGTTGAGCATGTGGGAGAAGAGGTTCCCCTTGTAAGCCTCCAGGTGGATCATCGACAGCAGGATGTTGTGCAGCCTCGGCTCGACGTCGATCAGCTCCAGACAGAGCCGCTTGACCTTGGCGTGCTTGGGTGCGCGCCCCTTGCGCAGATCGTTGACGAACTGCCGCAGCATCAAGAGGCCGGAGGCGTAGGTGATCAAGATCTGACTGCGGGGGTCCTCCGCCTGCTCAATCTCCTCGCCGGAGATGCTCCTGATCTTACGCACGGAGATCGGATCGAGGTTGTAATCGAAGATGCTGAGGTGCTTGTCGCGGAAAACCTCTAAGAACGTCACCGCCATCTTGGAGAGGATCGGTCGATCCACCTTCTCTGAGAATAAAATCTCGTTAATTTTGAGGAAATCAAACATTCTCATCAGGTAATGGGCGTTCTCAAAGGTGCTAAAATCAAGTCGAATTATATTTTTATTGACAAAAAAGTTGCCATCAACGAGCTGCACCGCGACGGGCTCATGAAACAGCTCAAGGAAGCCATTTACGGTGTCCGCCATGTTCTGAAATGGCTTGATCAGCGCGTCATTATGCAGCTCATGGAGGCTCACTGAGCGCAGCAAGACGAAGAGGTTGTTGATGATCCCCTGCGCGAGTAAGGCGAAGCGCTCCGCGCCATCATCCACGTCCTTAAGGAAGTCCAACGCCCCCGCGAGCTGGGAGCTGCTCTTCTCAATCGCCATCTCTAAGCGCCTCCGCTGATCAGCTGGCCTTGGATAAAGATCTCATAGAGTTGCCGGGTGCGCGCCTCGCGATCAGCGGCCATATGGGCGATCGCCCAGGCGCAGGCCTCGACCACCAGCTCATTGGCGCGGAGGCGCCGCCCCTGCTCCTTCTCAAAGAGCGGGATCATGTCACGGCGCAGGCGGATGCCGAGGGCCATCGCCGCGCAGTGACGCTGCTCATCGCTGGGCTTGGAGACCAAGCCGCCGCCCTTGAAGATCGCGGCGAAGGCGTCGCTGGACTTCCCCGTGAGGCTGGCGGCGGCGAAGATCCGGCGCTTCTCATCCAAGGGGACACGGGCGAAGGCGCGATCGTCGATGAAGGCCATCAGCTTTTGATGGATGTCCTCAGAGGGGATCCGCGCCAAGAGGTGGACCGCCTTGTTGCGCACCTTCTTGGCGTTGTCTTGGAGCGCCTTGAGCAAAAGCTCTGTGCTCTGCCCCGCCGCCTCCAAGGGCATAAAGCCCAGGCCCTCAAAGCGCACATCGGGATCTTGGTTCTTCATCGAGGAGCGCAGCGCGATCATAAAGGCGTGCTTGTCCTCACTCTCCTTGATGAGCTTGAACATCTCGTGGGCGAAGCCCGCGTCAAACTCATCAAACAGGCGGGCGATGTGCTGCTCCTGACCCTTGATGATCTTGGGCAAGAGCTGAAAGATGGCGAAGCGACGCGAGGGGATCTTGACCTTGGCGACCTGGCGGGTGATCTCCGGCACCGCCTCGGGGTTGAGCAGCTCACAGATGGCCAGGACTGAGGGCGTATAGGGGCTCTTGGGCTGGGACAGCTCTGCCATCACGCGCTGGACGAAGGGGGGCTCCGACCAGTGGGCGAAGATCCGCTGGATGGCCTCGACGTTCTCGGGCAGCTCTTGGCCCTCTGGCCCGGTGAGGCGGTGTACTTGGCGCAGGAGGCGCTCCAGATCGCCGACGCGGCGGTTCTCTAAGAGCAGATCCGCGATGCGATCAAAGATCCCAACGATGCGACTCTTGTTCTCCTCTGACTCATCTTTATCGAGGTTCACTTTGAAGAGGATCTCGATGAACTTCTCCAGCGTCTCTCGCCCGGTGGTGTTGATCTGCGCCTTGAGCATATAAAACTCCGCCTCATCCATGGCGAAGGGGTGCTCTTCAAAGTAGCTCAGATCCTCCTCAGAGAGGGTGGTGTCGGCGGGGATCAGCACGGCGATCTTGTGCGCGCGGCCGATCTTGCGGCTGCCCTGCCCGCCGCCCATCCCGGCGCCTGCTTGGCCTTTCTTCGCCGCCTCGACCGTCCCCTCCGCCCCCTCGCGCACTTGCTGAATCACGCCTGGGATCGTGTAGAGGTGCTCCTTACCGCGCTTGCTGTCCTCTTGAAAGCTGTCGGCGACGGTGTGGCTGATCGCCTTAAAGTCCTCATTCCACAAGAGGGTGACGCAGTCATCCTCAAAGAGCGCGGGGTCATCCCAATTTGTAAGCAATATATTGATAAATCGGTCAAGCTCCTCTTTCTCCAAGTCTGGGTAAAATATAAGCTTCCTTACACCATCCATATAAAACTTATAAACGAAGTTATCTTCTATTGAAGGGTTTTGATAAACTGCCTGTGAAAAAACAAGAAATTGATAAGGTTTAACCTCTATCGTAAACTCATCTTGCCCCTTAAGCGCTTGAATTATCAAGCTAAAGAGCTTGTCCATAAAGCGGTCAACGCTTTGATGCGCTCTTCCATAAAGAGAGATATTCTTAAGCAATTTTTCCAGCTCTTTAAACGCCTCTCGGACAAATTGAACGAGCTGTTTTTGCTCATGAGAGAGGGTATCCTCGGAGGGGCCCTCAAACATCTTCATGATGTCTTTAGATTGGTGACCCGCCGCAGCCATGCGCACCTCACTGGGGTTCGATCAGGGGCCTCAGCGCAGCGTCACGCGAAGCCGAGGGCTGACAGTATATGTTTTTGTGTTTGGAAAAAAACCAGGGGGCGGGCGGGCAAAAAAAAACGCCCCGGGGAGGGGCGCTCTCTTTACCTAAGCGGCTGGGATCTTAGAGATCGACGCTGAAGGTGTTGTCGGCGCCGTCGCCGGGGCCGCCGCCCTGAGTCTCGAAGTTGCCGAGGTCGACGCAGGTGGTGTCGTCGGCGGGATCGGAGCAGACGAGGACAGAGGCGCCCTCAGAGTCGCCGCCGTCAAGCTCGATGACGTGGACGGTGCAGCCCTGGAGGTCCTGGCCGAAGTCCACGGTCAGGGTGCCGCCCATGCCGAGGGAGACATAGTCGCTGGGGTTGGAGGCGCCGGCGCAGGCCGCGCCCTCATCCTCGGCGGCGTTGGCGTCACCGCGATCGGCGGAGCAGCCGGAGGCGCCCGCCTCGCAGATGTTGGCGTCGTCGGTGGCCAGCGTGGCGTTGCCCGCGGAGACCGTGGTGCCGGCGCAATCGGCGTAGATGCCGCAGATGTCAACACCGGGGGTGCCGGCGCTGTTCTCATCCGCGGAGTTATCGACGATCATGATGTACTGGTAGCTCTCGGTTGGCGTTGTGCCAGCCTCGCCGCCCTCATTGCCCGCGCCCGCCGCGCCGCCATCACAGTTGCCACCGTCACACTCGGTGTCATCGTCACAGGCGATCATGGCGAAGGTCACGCCCAGGCTAAGGGCCAAGATGAAGAGCTTCTTCAGGGTGCTCATAATGAGAACTCCTCCCCAAAATTATTGGCGGATTCGTTAATTGTTACCGGCGTACCGGCGACCACGGCGGCCATATTGGATGAAACCCCTTTAGGAAGTCAAAAACTCATTTAGGGGCTCAACCACGGCGAGCTTAAATCGGGCGAGGGGGATGTCAAGGCGCTTGGCGGAATGATTCGCTATTCATAAAATAACCTATTGAATTTGCTCAATATTCTTTTCCCAATCGCGACCGCCAAAGGGGCGCACATCGAAGCTTGTAGGCGTAAAAAAATCAAGGCAGCGGGCGTTGACGCTGACGCCTTGGGGGTGTGAGCGGGGGATGTAAAAGCTCTGCACGCCGCAGCGCGCGCAGAAGAGGTGCTTGGCCGTGTGGGTGTTGAAGGTGTACTCGCTGAGGGCCTCGGCGCCTTGGAGCAAGTGAAAGCGCGCTTTGTCCACGATCAGGTGCAGGTAGCCCTTCTTGACGCAGATAGAGCAATCGCACTCATAGACGAGGCGCGCCGCGACCTCGACCTCATAGCGCACCGCGCCGCAGTGGCAGCCGCCGGCCAGGCGCTCGATCAAGGCTCAGCCCTCGCCGTGTACCTTGAGGTGGTTGGCCCACAGCGCGTCGAGGGTGGCCTTGAGGCCCGAGTGCAGCGCCGAGCGTTGCGCGGGGTCCCAGTCCTCGGGGGCGACGCGGACGAAGGTGGTCTTGTCCTCGCGGTTATCAAAGCGGCCCACGGGCAGGTTAAAGGTGCGGCCATGGGCGTGGATGGGGATGGTGCCCTCCACCTCGGCGTGCTCGATGAGCCACGCCATGTCATCACAGCCATAGTCATTGATCATCACGGTCTCAGGGGCCGCGTGGAAGATGACCGTGTTGGTCTCGCCGGGCTTGGGCGCGCGAGCGGCGTTCTTGCGGCGCGACTCCTCGGGGGTCACCCAGATATAGAGGACAGCGGCGCGCTCCAGGATCTCGGGGCGGAGCTGGGCCAGGTTCCAGCCGTAGCCGTGCGGCGCGGTGAGGGGCATCTCGGCGCCCTGGGGGCCGCCGCGGGCGAACTCGATGACGAGGGTCTTGCCCTCCATCGTGTCGGGGCGCTTGCCGAACAGCTCCTCGACCACCCAGCCCGCCTTGCGCGCCATCTTCTCGGCGAGGCGCGCGCGGCGCTCGGGGGCCATGTCGGCGAAGGCCGCCGGGGCGCCGACCTTGACGCGCGCGGCGTCGATGCGGCTGAAGATCTGATCCGCGTCCGCGGCGGGGGTGGGCGCGCTGGGATCGGTGATCACCGCCCAGTCATCGTTGACGAGGTTGAGCAGCACGCCCCACTCCAGGCCGTGGATAAAGCGGCCCTCGGCGCCATCAAAGAAGCGCGGCGCCTCGCCCATCTCCTCAAGCGCCTCATCCGTCTCGCGCATGAACTCCACATAGGGATAATCATCCAACTGCACGGTGTCGCTGAGGTGGAACATCTCCACGCGCTTATCGCGCGCCTCGTGCATCAGGTAGCGGCGGACCTCGGACTTGCCAGAGGCGGGGAGGGCGATGAGGAGTACGGTGTCGAGGTAGGGCTTCATCGGGCGGCGCTCCGTCCAAAAAGGGGAGGGCGATTGTCTCTTTGAGGGGGACGAGCGTCAACACCGTCAACGGTGGACTTCCGTTTTTGAGCGGGTTAGAGTCGCCCCGCCTTTAACCCAGAGGGAGGGGCACGAGGAACACCTCGTCCGCTCACCTTGAGGCCCGCGTTTAAGGGCTGACCTACGCGGCGACTCACCCATGGAGAGTTAAAATGAAGCACGTCTACTTCTTTGGCGGCGGCAAGGCCGACGGCGAAGCCAGCATGAAGAACCTCCTCGGCGGCAAGGGGGCCAACCTCGCCGAGATGACGAGCCTTGGTGTCCCTGTCCCTCCGGGCTTCACCATCACCACCGCTGTCTGTGACCTCTATTATCAGCACGGCGAGGAGACCCCCGCCGAGGTCATGGCCCAGGTCTGGGAGAACATGGCCAAGGTCGAGGCGGTCATGGAGGGCCCCAAGTACGGCGACGTCAACAACCCCCTCCTCGTCTCCGTGCGCTCCGGCGCCCGCAAGTCCATGCCTGGCATGATGGACACGGTCCTCAACGTCGGCCTCTCCACCGACACCATCCCCGGCCTCATCAAGCAGTTCAACGACGAGCGGTTTGTCTATGACGCCTATCGCCGCCTCATCACCATGTACGCCGATGTGGTCATGGAGAAGGCCGCGGGCGTCGAGGTCGATGATCACAGCGCCATCCGCCCTCAGCTTGAGGAGATGATGGAGGCCGTCAAGGAGGAGAAGGGCTACGTCAACGACACGGAGCTGACCGTCGAGGATCTCAAGGCCCTCACCGCCGCCTACAAGGCCAAGATCGAGGCCGTCCTGGGCAAGCCCTTCCCCGACGACGCCCGCGTGCAATTGCAAGGCGCCATCGACGCCGTGTTCGCCTCCTGGAATGGCCGCCGCGCCATCAGCTACCGCAACATCGAGGGCATCCCCCACAACTGGGGCACCGCCGTCAACGTCCAATCGATGGTCTTCGGCAACGCCGGCGAGGACTGCGCCACCGGCGTCGCCTTTACGCGCGATCCGGGCAGCGGCGAGAACATCTTTTATGGCGAGTGGCTGATCAACGCCCAGGGTGAGGACGTCGTCGCGGGCATCCGCACACCCAACGCGCTCAACGAGGACTCCAAGCAAGAGGGCCAGAACGACACGCTGCCCACGCTCCAGGAGACCATGCCGCATCTCTACGAGGAGTTCGCGGCCATCCGCGCCAAGCTTGAGGCCCACTACCACGACATGCAGGACCTGGAGTTCACGATTCAGCGCGGCAAGCTGTTTATGCTCCAGACCCGCACAGGCAAGCGCACGGGCGCCGCAGCGGTCAAGATGGCCGTTGATATGGTCCAAGAGGGCCTGATCGACACCGACACCGCCCTGATGCGCGTCAACCCTGAGCAGCTTGATGAGCTGCTGCACCCCATGCTCAACCCCGAGGCCGAGCGCGCCGCCAAGATCGTCGCCAAGGGCCTCCCCGCTGGTCCTGGCGGCGCCGTGGGGCGCGTCGTGCTCAACAGCGCGCGCGCTTGGGAGCAGAAGGACGACGGCGATCCGCTCATCCTCGTGCGCTTGGAGACGAGCCCTGAGGACGTGGACGGGATGCGCGCGGCGGCGGGCATCCTCACCGCGCGCGGCGGCATGACCAGCCACGCGGCCCTCGTCGCCCGTGGCTGGGGCAAGTGCTGCATCGTCGGCTGCGCCGCCCTCGACATCAACTACAGCGCGCGCACGCTCACCGTCGGCGGCAAAGTCTACAACGAAGGCGACTGGATCAGCCTCAACGGCACCACCGGCGTGATGTACGAGGGCAAGATCGACGTCATGGACGCCGATCCCGACAGCAACGAGGCCTACGCGACCCTGATGGGCTGGGCCGATGAGCGCCGCCGCCTCGGCGTCCACACCAACGCCGACAACCCCGAGGACGCCGCCCGCGCGCGTAAGTTCGGCGCCAAGGGCATCGGCCTGTGCCGCACCGAGCACATGTTCTTCGGTGAAGATCGCATCCGCGCCATGCGCGCCATGATCTTGGCCGACACGCCCGCCAAGCGCGCCGCCGCCCTGGAGATCCTGCTGCCTTACCAGCGCGATGACTTCTACGGCATCCTCAAGGCCATGGCGGGCTACCCGGTGACCATCCGCCTCCTCGATCCCCCGCTGCATGAGTTCCTGCCCGCCCATGACGACGCGGCGCTCATCGCCGAGGTCGCCGGCGACCTCAACGTCAGCGTCGAGGCCCTCAAGCACACCATCGAGGGGCTGCACGAGTTCAACCCCATGCTGGGTCACCGTGGCTGCCGCCTGGGCATCAGCATCCCCGAGATCAGCCGGATGCAGGCGCAGGCGATCCTTGAGGCGGCCAAGCAGCTCAAGGCCGAGGGCGTGGACGCTCAGCCTGAGATCATGGTTCCGCTGGTGGGCAACGTCAAAGAGCTGGCCCACCAAAAGGCCATCATCCTTGAGGTCGCCGAGCAGGTCGGGATTGAGCGCGACGCCTTCAAGATCGGCACGATGATCGAGATCCCCCGCGCGGCGGTGACCGCCGATCAGATCGCCGTCGAGGCTCAGTTCTTTAGCTTCGGCACCAACGACCTGACCCAGATGGGCTGCGGCTTCTCCCGCGATGACAGCGGCAGCTTCCTGCCCCACTATGTCAAGGGTGGCATCTACGAGCGCGATCCCTTCCAGAGCCTGGACTGGGACGGCGTGGGCGGCTTGGTGGCCATGGCCGTCGAGAAGGGCCGCGCGGCCAACCCCCATCTGCACTTGGGGATCTGCGGCGAGCATGGCGGCGATCCTCACAGCATCGAGTTCTTCAACAAGGTCGGCCTCGACTACGTCTCCTGCAGCCCCTTCCGGGTGCCGATCGCGCGCTTGGCTGCCGCCCAGGCGACCATCAAAGCCCAAGCCTAAGCCGCCCGCGATACCCTCCCCGCCAAGGGGCTTGAGATCGCGCCGACGGCTCGATTAAATGCCCGCCCCGCGCGCCCATGGCGTCCCCCTGCCATTCATCGCTCAGGCTCGCGAGGTGAACCCAGCTCACTTCAGCAATGGTCCTGACATTTGTCAGAGAGAATCTTTTGAATCGAGCCGCAGGGCTGCATAAGCAGCCCGAGGACCGACATTTTTCGGACTTCATCCGCTCAAGGCGGACAGGCCGGAGCAAGAAAACAATCCGCAGGATTTTT
>JAHJCH010000142.1 GCA_018813065.1 Myxococcota bacterium | reverse complement strand
GGCCTCCTGGGGCTTCAGGTCACGCCGCGGCGCCTTGAGGCCGCCGTAGCGCGGGGCCTGCGGGGCGGCGGCGCGGAGCTGAGCTTGGAGCGCGCGGTAGCGTGGCCCGTAGCGCGCATCGAGCGCCGCCCAGGTCGGGCTTGGATCATCGCGCAGCGCCTCGAACCAGAGCGCGTTGAGGCAGCGTATGTCCTTGATTTCATAGGATTGAGCCACCTCCACGCCGTACGTCAGGAAGCGCAGCGCGATGAAGATCCGCTTGCGGCATTGATAAGGCGAGCCGCGCCGCTCCAGGTCACGCTTGGCCTTGGACCACTGCCGCCCCGCCTCATACATCACCGACTGGCGCAGGCGCGCGGAGAAGGCCTCGCGGGGGAGGGCGCGCAGATCACGCGCCAGCTCCGCCTTAAAGCCGATCTCTTCACGGAGGATGGCGTGCGGTGGGGCATAGACACACTCCAGCGCCCAGATGGTGCAGCGGCGCAGGAGGCGGCGGAAGGCGGGCACGTCATAGAGGGCGGCGTCGATGTCGCCGTAGCGGAGGTGGAGATCCTCGATGGGCCGAGCGGCGGCCTCCACCACCAAGACGAGATCCCAGTCAGAGGGCCCGCCGTCCGGGCGCTGGCCTGCCGTCTGGGTGGCGCGCGAGCCTCTCAGGAAGGCGCAGCGCACATGCGCGTCGGGGATCTCCAGGTGACGCAGCGCCTCGCTCAAGCTCAACGCCTCAAAGGCGCCGGTGGCCTCGGCTGGCAAGGCGCGCCATTGCAGCGGCGGGGCGCCCTCGTCCAGCGCGCGCTTGAGCAGCGTCAAGGCGGTCGAGGCGTCCTCCGCTGGGCTGTGCCCGTCACGCTGGATCTCAAGGCCGAGGTGCGTTAACGCCAGGGCGCTGAGGGCGTGGAGGGCGGGCGGCCCCTCTGGGTGCGGGTATATCAACGCGGTGTCGAGGATTCGCGGGTGGTAGAGGTCGAGGGCGTGGAGGTCATGATCCAGGCCATGACCGCAGAGGTAGTCCTCGGCGCGCAGGTGTGTCAGGAGCGCGTCGCGCGCCGCGCCGAGGCGACGGGTGACGCCCCGCAGATCCTCAGCGCGTAGGCCGCTGTAGGGCGTGAGGAGATCGAGGATCTCGCCTTCGGGCTGGATGTAGAGGTTGAGCCGCGTCACCACGCGGTATGGGCGGTCGCTGGTCCAGTCAAAGGGCGCGTCGGTCTTGGCGTCGCGCCACTCCACCAAGGCCAACCAGGCGATCTCCTCACCCCGCGTGGTGCGCACCATCTCCGCGTCGAGGCCCCAGACGCGCGGGGCGGCCTCCCCTCGACCCGCGCGCGTCGCCTGCCCCGCGCGCTCATCGGGGTAGCCGCTGAGGCGCAGCGCGGCGGAGCTGGCCGCGTAGGCCTGGAGGCTGGGCGGCGCGGCGGAGAGGAGGCAGGCCAGGGCGCGGCGCGGCGGGGCTCGATGCATTGCGATTCCTCACATAAAGTGATGATCATCACGGCGCGTGATTATGGGCATCTTTCAGGGGCGATCATGCCTTGATGTGTGATACCTCATGCTGATCAATAAGACACCTAAAGGCGCCCAATGCCCCGCCCAGATGAGCCTCACCCCGATCAGTTTGAGCAGCTCCTCCGCTGTGGCCCTTATGCTGTAGGGGTCCACGATCTTGAAGGGCGGCTCCTCTTCGCCAACCCCGCACTGGCGCGGCTGCTGGGTGTCACGGTTGAGGCATTGCTGGGCCGACATGTCTTGGCGTTTGTTCACCCCGAGGCCCGCTCGGCGGTGGCGGCGCGCTTGGCGCGCTTGATCGGCAGCGACGACGTCTCTCCCTCCGCACCGACGCGGCTGCTGCGCGCCGATGGGCGCACCCTCGACGCGGAGATCAACGGCGCGCGGCTGCGCTATGAGGGCGTCGAGGCGGTCCAGATCTGGGTGCATGATCTCAGCGAGCGGCGCGCCATCGAGGCCGCCGCTGAGGCCCAAGCGCGGCAGCTGCGGCAGCTGACGATGGCCAACCCCCTGCCCACCGCGATCTTGGACACGCGCTTTAACGTGCAGATGATGAACGCCAAGTTCACCGAGGTCTTCGGTGATGACCTCGCCCAGATCCCCGACGCGGCGGCTTGGTGGCGGCGCGCTTTACAAGACGACGCTGAGCGACACCAAGCGCAGCAGCGCTGGTGCGCGCGGGTCAAGGAGGTCACCGACGGCGCGCGCGCCTCGACCCGCCCCATGCGCCTGTGGATGCGCACGCGCGGCGGCGCGCGACGCTTTATGGAGATGACCGCCTCGCGCATCGATGATGGCTACATCGTCGTCTTCCAAGATCTGACCAAGGAGGCTGAGGCGCGCAGCCGCTTAGAGGAGAGCGAGCGCCGCCTCAACCTGATCCTCGAAGGCGCGCAGCTGGGCACCTGGGATTGGGACGTGCCCACGGGCGCGGTGCGATTTAACGCGCGCTGGGCGGAGATGCTCGGTGAGCGCCTTGAAGACATTGAGCCCCATATCAGCGCCTGGGAGGCCCGCATCCATGATGAAGATCGCGCATCCACGCTCCAAGCAACAGAGGCGCATTTTCGCGAAGAAGTCCCCATCTATTCGATTGAATTTAGGATGCGTCATAAGACGCGTGGTTGGGTATGGATTCAATCTATTGGTCGCGTAATGGAACGCACTGCTACAGGTTATGCAAAGCGTGTGGTCGGCGTACACGTTGATATTAATGAGCGAAAGCGCGCGCAGCAGCGTGTTGAAGAACAAGGTGCTTTTTATCGAGATTTATACGAGCATATTCATGATGGTGTGATTATGCAGGATGTAAATGGCCATGTTCTGAGCTGTAATCAAGCCGCAGCGAGCATCTTAGGCATCAGCACCGAGGCGCTGCTCATGCGCGGCCCTACGGATATGGCTTGGCGCTTGGTCGATGAGGAGGGGCGCCCCCTTGAGGCCGACGCGCATCCGGGTCGGCGCGTCCTCCTCACGGCCCAGCCCGCCCGCAACGTGATCTTGGGGGTGCATACGCCGCAAGGGGCGCTGCGCTGGATCGAGATCAACGCCAACCCGCTGCGCTCACCCGCCACGGGCCAGCCGCTGGGCGTCGTCAGCAGCTTCACCGAGATCACCGCGCAGCGCGAGGCGCTGCTGGCGCTGCGGGAGAGCCAGCAGCGCTTGGCCGACGCCATCGACGCGGCGCACCTGGGGACCTGGGAGTGGGATCTGCGCACCGATGAGGTGCAGCGCGACGCGCGCTGGGTGGCGATCGTGGGCGCGCAGGCGGCGCCCGGCCCCAGCCCCGTGGCGCGCTGGCTGGAGCGCGTTCACCCCGATGATCTGCCCAAGCTGCGCGCGACGCTTCAGGCGCACTTTGAGGGCGACGCCCCCTTTTATGAGATGGAGCATCGGCTCCGCGCCGCCGATGATCGCTGGATCTGGGTCTTGGATCGCGGCCGGGTCGTCGCCCACGACGCCTCGGGGGCGCCGCTGCGGATGGCGGGCGCCTTCTTGGATCTGACGCAGCAGAAGGCGGCGGAGGCGGATCGCCTGCGTGTAGAGAAGCGCATGGGCGAGCTGGAGAAGCTGGAGAGCTTGGCCGTCCTGGCGGGGGGCATCGCCCATGACTTCAATAACCTCCTCGTGGGCGTTCAGGGCAACGCGGAGCTGGCGCTGTATGAGGTGGAGGAGGGCGCGGCGCCGACGGATCTCCTCGCCGAGATCCTCAACGCCGCCAAGCACGCCACCGACCTGGCCAAGCAGATGCTGGCTTACTCTGGTCGAGGTCAGCTTAAAGTCGGGCTGTGTGACCTCAGCGCCTATATCCGCGATCTGCTCTCTGTGCTGCGCGCCTCGATCTCCCCCAACGTGCGCCTCTCAAGCGATCTCATCGAGCCGCTGCCCCTGGTCGAAGCCGATGACATCCAAATCCGCCAGGTGATGATGAACCTCGTCATCAACGCCGCGGAGTCGATCGGCGAGGGTGAGGGTGAGGTGTGGATCTCCACGGGGCACGGCGAGTATGGCCTCGATGATCTCCGCCAAGGCTACCTCCATGAGGGCGTCGAGGCCGGCCACTACGCCTTCTTTGAGGTCCGCGACACGGGCTGTGGCTTCGATGAGGAGACGGCGCGGCGGCTCTTTGAGCCCTTCTTCACCACCAAGTTTACGGGGCGCGGCTTGGGGCTCTCGGCGGTCTTGGGGGTCGTGCGCGCCCATCGAGGCGCGCTGACGGTCTACAGCGAGCCTGGCAACGGCAGCACGTTCCGCGTCCTCTTGCCGATCTCAACGCGCGATGATCTGCCCAGGCCGACGCGCGGCACCTCGCCTCGGTTGGCGCGCTTCGAGGGGCGGCTGGCCTTGGTGGTGGACGATGAGGCCCCCGTGCGGGCGGTCACGGCGCGGATGCTGCGCCGCCTGGGCTTGAGCGTGGAGGCGGCGGCCGACGGCGTAGACGCCTTGAGCCTCGCCGCGCGCCTGAGCCCCTCACCCGACGTGGTGCTCTTGGACATGACCATGCCCCGGATGAACGGCGCGCAGACGCTGGCGGCCCTGCGCGCGCAGGGCTGCGGCGCCGTGGTGGTGTTGATGAGCGGCTATAACGAGCAAGACATCCTGCCGCTGCTGTGGGGCGCGACGCGGGTCGCCTTCCTACAAAAGCCCTTCTCCTTAGAGCGGCTCAGCGAGGTCCTCCACGGACTCTTCGGTGACGACGCCGAGGTGGATGATCCTTGAGCCGGTCTGGCTGGCGGGGTTGGTGGACTTGCCGATGACGATCCCGGCTTCTGGCGCGCGATAGGTCTTGAGCGCCTGCCCGTAGACATCGCTGACGCGGGCGATGATCGCCCCCGCCTCCACCCGATCACACAGCTCCGGGTAGACCTGCAAGAGCCCGCCGAGATCCGTGTACATCCAGCTTGAGCGGCGACAGATCACGGGCTCAAAGGAGGGCAGCGCCTCCTCCAAGTCCACCATCTTGAGCCGGGCGAGGATGTTGGCGACGCCGACGAAGCCATAGCGGATCAGCTCGCGCTGGAAGCGCATGGGGTTGCCCACCTCGACGGTGATGGCGGGGATGCCGCGATCCATCGCCGCCGACCTCAGCGTGCCGTCCGAGCCGGTGTTGTGGAGGATGATCTGTGGGTGTTGGGCGCGGGCCATCCAGGACGTCTCGGGGTGATCGAGATCCGCGCGGACATACAGAGAGTTAATCCGCCCGAAGCTGGCGGTGTGCAGATCCACGAGGTAGTCAAAGCGGCTGAGGACGCGCTCAATGAAGCGATAGGCGTAGACCTCGGCGCTGTTGCCGTTGGGGCGCCCTGGCATGATCCGGTTGAGATCCTGGCCGTCGTTAAAGGCGCGGGTGCTTTGGAGGAAGCCTGGGACGTTGACGATCGGCGCGGCGATGATGTCCCCGCGCAGATCTTGCGGGTTAAGCTCCTCGAAGAGCCGGTGGATCACGCGCAGGCCGTTGAGCTCATTGCCGTGGATGGCGGCGGTCAGCCCCAGGGTGGGGCCGGGGTGCGCCCCTCGGGCGACCAGCAGCGGGATATAGATGCGCTCGCCGCGCGCGTCGCCGACCAAGCTCAGCTTGAGGTGCGCGATGGTTCCGCGCATCATCCCCTTGGGATCAAGACGCTCGATAATCGGAATCATAGCCCATCAACCAAGATCTCATCGATGAGAGCCTGGTCCTCGTTCAGTGAAGAAAACAGTTGCTTGCGGAAGCGCCCCTTTTTGGTAAAGAGGCTGTCGGCCAGCTCATCAATAGCTGTAACCGACAAAATTGTCTGGATATAAGCCTCAATGAGCCCATCGAGGCCCACGCCGAGTCGATTAAAGTCCTTACGATCCATCAGCATCAACCGATCGGTGTCGCTGCCCCAGGAGCCATCAGCGTTCTTGATCGAGAGGTTGGTGCCGAGGATGTCCCAAGAGCTATGCGCCTCCGAGAGCTGGGTGGTGAGCGGGGCGCGGGCGCGGCGGGCGTAGATGGCCACGGGGCGAAAGCCGCCGGGGCCAGCGACGACCATCATGCGCAGATCGGCGACGTAGCTGTTGAGGTGCTTATCAGGGATGGTGCCGACGTGGTAGAGCCGCCCTCGCCCCTCAGACTGTGAACTCCACTCATAGTTGCCCACCAAGCTCTGGACGATGAAGCGCTCATAGTGGTGCTCCACCTGCATAAACGCCTCAAGCTCAGCCTCGCTGGTGATCGTATAGACGCCTTGACCGGCGTTGCTATACGGCACCTTGACCACCGCACGCCCGCCCAGGCTCTTGACCCAAAGCGGAACCTCATTGAGCCGAACATCGCGATAGGTCTCGGGGGTGTGGATGATCAGCCCGCTGCCCTCGAACTCTTGTTTGGCGTTGAAGAACTCATACGCCTTGGCGGCGATCATCTTATTGCGCCCACCGGCGAGGCAGACGATGACGGGGTTGAGGATCTGCGTGCGGGTGTGGATCGGCAGTCGATTCCAAGGGCGCTGGGTGACGTAGCGCATCGCCGCGCGGATGGGATGCCAGGCGCCCGCCTCATCGCGGACCTCTAAGACGCGATCTTGAAAGCGCGCGGGAGGGCTGGGGTCATTGTCATCCCAGCGCGCCAGCCACACGGGCTCATTCATGGCGCTGGCGATGGCGGCGGCGTAGCCCGAGGCCTCCATCTCATTCTTGTCATAGATAACCGCCAGACCCCCTTCAGGGAGGTTACGCTTGCGCTCCAAGAGCCCCTTAAAGGCGCGATCGACCAAGATCCCATAGCCGCCATCCTCTTGAAACTCCTCGTAGAGCGGCATGGATTTCTGACCCGATGGGCAGGAATTCGTCTCAATGACGGTCATCTGCCGGTGCCCGATCTCGGTGGTGACGTGCATCAGATCGCAGCCAGCCCAGCGCAGGTGGCGGGGCTCACAGCTCAAGCGCGCGCTCAGCGCGGCGGCGTCGATCTGCGGGTTGAGGTGGCGATAGCGCTCCACGATCCGCTCATTCGACAGGCCCATAAAGAACCGCACCATCGGATGAATCTGCGCGTTGAGCACCTTGGGGTAGAAGTGCCGCACGGGCTCAAAGCGGCCGGGGAGGAGCCGCTCAGCGCAGCGGGGTTGATGGGTCGCGCTCATGTCCACCTTGTCTCAGTTTAAAGCGCCTGGGGCGCGCCTTGACCTTGTAGAGAGGCCCGAATAAGGGCGCAATCCAAGAAGCGTTTTTCTTGGTTGCGTTTGGATTGAAATCTTTTGCGCAGCAATTATTTCTTGAAAAAATAAATATTGCCGAAATGATTGCCTATGAAACCATGACCGCGCGGAGCATTTTATGGGCACCCTCACCTCACCATTAAACGAGCTTCAACACATCCAGGCCCTCTCCCCCGCCGATCCGGCGCCCAGGGGGCGACCATTCGCGGTGGAGCTGCCTGGCGGTGAGCGTTGCCATGTGATCAACGATCTCTACTCTGATCGGGTGCGCTGCGATCACCCCAAGACGGAGGATGGCCACAGCCTCGGCGCGGCGCTCTTACGCATGGCGGCGCGGCTGGGGCGTGAGCGGATCGTCGTCTTCGCCGATCAGGGCGTCAGCGAGGGGCTCACCGCGCGCGATGACTACAGCGTCGAGGCGGTGATCCCGGGCTACTACGAGGGCGCCCGCGATGGCTTCGTCGTCGGGGCGTGGTTATCGACGGCGCGCCAAGCCCCGCGTGACGCCGAGGCGCTCATTGAGGTGGACAAGATCATCGAGGCGCGTGGGGGGGCGCGGCCCAGCCCGTTGAGCCTCGATCCCACCCGCCCGGCGCGGCTCAGCGACGCGCCGGGCATCGCTGGGCTGATCGAGCAGACCTTTGATCGCTACCCGCGTGGAATGCTGGCGCGCAGCGCCAGCAGGGCGTGGTGAGGGCGAACCTGAAGGGTTCGTCCGAACAGGGTGCAGAGCACCCCACCCCCAGCGGCTGCCCAGAATACATCGCCAAGGACATCGCCTCGGGGACGCCTTACCGCGTCGTCGAGGCGGGCGGCGAGATCGTCTCCTGCGCCAGCGCGGATCTGGATCGCGCGGCCAAGACGGCGGAGCTGACGGACTGCGCCACCCGGCCAGATCAGCGCGGCAAGGGGCATATGCGCGCGCTGCTCGACGGGCTGATGGGCGATCTCAAGGTGCGCGGCTACCCCACCGCCTTCACCCTGGCGCGGGCCACGGAGCCGGGGATCAACATCGCCTTCTCTCGGCTCGGCTTTGACTACCGGGGGCGGATGATCCGCTCCTGCCGCATCGGCGAGGGCCTTGAGGATATGAACGTCTGGAGCCGCCACCTCAGCTGAGCGGCGCGCCCTACCAGAGATAGAGCAGCGCAGCGGAGATCAGCGCTGAGGCCAGGATCATCCCGCCGAGGGTCAAGGCGAAGCGCAAGCGCAGCGCGCCCGCGTCGCCGGTGTAGGCGGGGAAGGGCGGCGGCGTGAGATCATCGACGCGCAGGGCGTCGAGGGCCTCAGCGGCGCTGGCGTAGCGCCGCGAGGGCTCAAAGGCGATCAGGCGCTCGATGACGGCCTTGAGCCGCGAGGGCACCCAGCGCGCCAAGGGCCGAGGGCGGCTGTGGATATGGGCGCCGAGGATCTCGGCGAGGTTCTCACCCGGGAAGGGCCGCGCGCCCATCAGCAGCTCATAGAGGCAGATCCCCAGCGCGTAGAGATCCGTGCGCTCATCAAACACGCCTTGCGTGATGCACTCCGGCGCCAAGTAGGCCGGGTTGCCGATCAGCTCCACGCCCATGGTGATCGCCGTGGGATCGTCGCCGCCGTCGAGGCCGACGAACTTGGCGAGGCCGAAGCCCGTCAGGCGGCAGCGATCATGGGGATCGAGGAGGAGGGCGTGCGGCGAGATGTCGCGGTGCAGCACCCCTTGGGCGTGGGCGACGGTCAACGCCGAGAGGGCTTGACGGGCGATGGTGTGGACCAGATCCGGCGCCAGCGCCCCGCCCCGCTCCAGCCGATCCCCCACCGAGCCCCCCTCCACATACTCCAAGGCCATGTACGGCGCGCCTTGGGGGGTGAAGCCCGAGTCATACAGCCGCACGAGGTCATCGGAGCGCAGCTTGGACCAGGTGGTGACCTCCCGCTGAAAGCGCGCGTGGGCGGTGGGGTGGACCGTGTTATGGGGCAAGAGCCGCAGCTCCACGATCCGCTCTAGCTGAAGCTGCTTGGCCTTGAACGTGCGCCCCGCCCCGCCCCGCTGAGGGATCTCGGCGAGGATCTCGTACTTCTCCACCACCACATCGCCGGGCTGGAGCCGCGCGGGGAGGTGCTGGCCGCCCGTGGCGTAGAGCAGCGAGCCATCCTCGGGGCACCACGCCGGGGCGTCATCGGGGTAGGTGCGCTGACAGACGGGGCAGATATACATCAGGGCTCAACGATCATGCGGCTCAGCCCGCCTCATCGTGGGGGCGTGTGGTTCGATACTCGATGAAGTCCTCATAGTCAGCGCCTTGGAAGATGCGCTGGACGAAGATCCCAGGGAGGTGGATGTCATCGGGGCCCAGCGCGCCCAGGGGCACCAGCTCATCGACCTCGACGACGGTGATCCGCGCCGCCATGGCCATCAGCGGGCTGAAGTTGCGCGTGGTGCCCTTAAAGCGGAGGTTGCCGAAGGGATCACCCACCTCGGCGCGGATGATGGCGTAGTCGGCCTTGAGCGGCGCTTCGAAGATATAGCGCCGCCCGTCGATGATCCGCTCCTCCTTGCCCTCGGCGATGAGCGTCCCGGCGCCGGTGGGCGTAAAGAAGCCCCCCAAGCCGACGCCACCGGCGCGGATGCGCTCAGCGAACGTGCCTTGAGGCGACAGCTCCACCTCCACCTCGCCCGCCAACATCTGAGCTTGCAGATCGGGGTTGCCGCCCACATAGCTGCACACCGCGCGGCGGATCTGGCGCTGCTTGAGCAGCACCGCCAAGCCTCGCCCTTGGTTGCCGATGTTATTGCTGATCACCGTCAGATCCCGCACCCCGCGCCGCGCCAGCTCACGGATCGCGTTCTCGGCGTTGCCGCTGAGGCCAAAGCCCCCCGACATCAAGGTGATCCCGTCATGGACATCCGCCAGCGCGGAGGCGGCGTCAGGGTGTACTTTCAACGGTCAGCTCTCCTGAGCGAATTTGGCGAAAGAGCGGCATGGTCTCGGTGAGCGCCTCATCGATCAGGCGGATTCCATAGCGCAGATCTGCCTCCGAGATGCACAGCGGGGGGCAGATAAAGAGGTCATTGCCCCTGAAGGGCATGTGTAGGCGGCGCTTGAGGAAGGCGGCGGTCAGGGCGGCCTCGAAGGGCTTGTAGATCGTGGGCATATTGGCGGGGATGACCTCCTGGCGTGTCTCTCGATCCACCACCAGCTCCATCGTGCCGAAGAGGCCGATGCTGCGGGCGTCGCCGATGATCTCATGCTCGCGATAGATGCGGTCCATCTCTTCTTGGAGGACGGGCTCAAGCGCCTTGGCCCGCTCGATGAGGTGATCGGCTTGATAGACCTC
The DNA here is from genome assembly GCA_018813065.1 of Myxococcota bacterium. GTDB lineage: Bacteria > Myxococcota_A > Bradymonadia > UBA7976 > UBA1532 > JAHJCH01. Next base: position 3,378 of record JAHJCH010000142.1, on the reverse strand, counting down.
GATGGCCGCCTTGGCCGCCGCGCAGGCGATGGGGTGGGCATAGCTCGTCAGGCCGCACCACAGCTTCTCATCCTCAAAATGCGCGGCGATGCGATCGCTGACGGCCACCGCGCCGAGGGAGGCGTAGCCGCCGGTCAGCCCCTTGGCCATGGTGATCATGTCGGGGACGACCCCCCAGTGGTTGACGGCGAACCACTCGCCGGTGCGGCCAAAGCCGCTGAAGACCTCATCGCTGACCAACAAGATCCCGTAGCGGTCGCAGATCTCGCGCACCTTGGGCCAGTAGCCCGCGGGGGGGATGAAGCCGCCGTTGGCGCCGGTGACGCCCTCCATAAACACGGCGGCGATGCGCTGAGGCCCCTCCATCTGAATGACGTGCTCTAGGTGTGTGGCGCACTCCAAGGCGCAGCCCTCGCCGTCAAAGCGGCCGAAGGGGCAGCGATAACAATAGGGGTCCTCGGCGCGGACGACGCCCCACAGGCCCGGCTCAACGGCCCAGCGGCGGTTGTCCCCGGTCAGCGACAGGGCGCCCATGCTGGCGCCGTGGTAGCTGCGGCGGCGGGCGATGACCTTGGAGCGCCCGGTGACGAGGCGGGCGATCTTCAGGGCGTTCTCATTGGCCTCTGCGCCGGAGAGGCAGAAGAAGAAGTGATCCAGATCGCCTGGGGTGATCGCGGCCAGGGCCTCACCCAGCGCCGCCTTGGCCTCAAAGACCGCCGCAGGGTGAGCGACGGCGTTCTCCCGCGCCTGGGCCACGATCGCCTCGGTGATGCGCCGCTCACCGTGCCCCGCGTTGACGTTGTAGACCTGGCTCTCGAAGTCCAACCAGCGCTCGCCGGCGTGATCAAAGAACCAAGCGCCCTCGCCGCCCTTGATCTCGATGGGGCGCGCGCCGCGCTGCGCCGTCCAGGTGTAGAGCACATGCCGACGCTGTCTGCGCTCAAGATCGCTCATCTCAGGCTCCGTTGGCGCCGGGGCTCAGCCCCAGGCGCCGAATCACGCTCTGTAAATCTCTCCAGGCCTCACGCCTGGCGCTTGGGTTGCCCAGCGCGTTGAGGGGGAAGCTGACGCGCACGACGGCCCCTGTGCCCTCCAGCGGATAAAACTTGCCGCGCAGCAACGGCAAGCTGCGCTCGCTGCGCAGCAAGACCTGGGCGCTCAGCTCATTGAGGACGAGGATCACCTCGGGGCGCACGATCTCGACTTGCCGCATCAGGTGTTGACGACACGCCACCGTGGACTCCAAGGGGAGGGGGCCGCCAGCCAACGGGCACTTGAGGAGGTAGGTGAGGTAGGCCGCCTCGCGGGACAAGCCCATGCCCTTGCGCAGCATATCCGCCAGGAGCTGACCATCCTCGACAAAGGGCAGGCCCAGGTAGTCATCTAGGAACCCCGGCGCGTCGGCGACGATCATCAGCCGCGCTCGGGGGGCGCCGACCCCGAAGACCAAGGACTTGCGCCGCGCGTGCAGTGGGCAGGCGCGGCAATCCCCGATGTCATCGCGCAGGATCTGGAGGGAGGCCGCCGCCGCCGCCGAGGGGCTCAGCCCGCCTGGGGTTGGGGCCAGCGTGACGGGGCGCCGAGCCTGCGCGTCATCAGGCGGCGGGGCGAAGGGGGGCAGCGTGGCGGCCCTCAGCGTGGGGGCCAGCGGCGTGGGGGCCAGTGGCGGCGGCGTGGGGGCCAGTGGCGCCTCATGGGGGGGGGAGCGAGGCGTCATCGGGGGCGCTTGAGGCCCCCGCCGAGGCGACGCGTGGCGTGAGCGCGTGGCGCCTCGACCCAGCGAGGGCGCCTGAAAGCCATCAGGGGCGCTCAGCGCCAGCTCCCCTGACTCCATGTGCCACTCCAAGGCGCCGCGCGTCGCCGCCAAAAGCGCCGCCAGCGCCTCGTTGATCGAGGTCACCGCAGGTGCTCCGACACCCACGTCAAGATGCGCCGCGCGATCTCGGACTTAGAGAGGACCGGCAGGACCTCAACGTCCACATGAGAGACGAAGCAGACCTGGTTCTCGGGCGAGGCGAAGCCCAGATCGGGGCGAGAGACATCATTGGCCACGATCAGATCCACGCCCTTACGCTGGAGCTTGTCGCGGGCGGCCTCGATGGGATCGCCGGTCTGAGCGGCGAAGCCCACCAAGATGGGGTGAGCGCCTTGGCGCGTGGCGCCCAGCTCGGCGAGGATATCGGGGTTGCGGACCATCTCGATGGACAACGACTCCCCCGCCTTGGCCTGCTTCTCGGCGGCGGGCGCCTTAGGCCGCCAATCGGCCACCGCCGCGCTCATGATCACCACGTCGGCCTCGGGCAGCTCGCGCAGGATCGCTGAGCGCATATCCAGGGCGGTCTTGACGGGCACGGCGCGGACGTTGACGGGCACCGTCAGGCTCACGGGGCCATGGACCAAGACCACCTCAGCGCCCGCCTCTGCGGCGACGCGCGCGAGGCTAAAGCCGGTGCGGCCGCTGGAGGGGTTGCTGAGGAAGCGGACGGGATCGAGCCACTCCACGGTTGGCCCCGCGCTGATGAGCACGCGGCGGCCGCGCAGGTTGGCCAAGGGCAGGCTGAAGGGGGGCCGCTGGGGCGGGGTTGAGGAGAGCACCTCCTCGACGAACTCCGCGATCTGCTCAGGCTCGGCCAAGCGCCCAGGCCCCAGCTCCCCGCAGGCCAGCTCTCCGCTGTTGGGCTCGACGATATGCACCCCACGCGCGCGCAATGTTTGGAGGTTGGCCTGGGTCGCGGCATGAACATACATATAGCTATTCATCGCGGGGGCGACGAACACGGGCACGGAGGCGGCCAGGAGGAGGGTGGAGACGAGATCATCGGCGATCCCGTGGGCCATCTTGGCGATGATATTGGCCGTCGCGGGGGCGACGATGATGGCGTCACAGGACTGGGCGAAGTTGATGTGGCCCATCTGCATCTCGCTGGTGTGATCCATCGTCTCGATCAGCACAGGCTGCTGCGTGATCCCCTGAAAGGTCAGGGGGCCGACGAAGCGCCGGGCGTTCTCGGTCATGGCCACCTGCACCGTAGCGCCGGCTTTAATGAGGCTGCGGGCCAAGATCACGGCCTTGTAAGCGGCGATCCCCCCCGTGACGCAGATATGAACTCTTCGCGCGCGCTCCACGCCCACCTCCTCTCAAGACGACGGGATGATTCAACAGCGCTCCGAGCGCGTCAACGGATAAAAGCGATGGGGCGGGCGCGGCCTCTTGAGCGTTAGAGCTTGAGGTAATCGGGGTGAGGCGCCTTGGGGGGCGGCGTGGGGGGTGGGCTTGGCCGTGGGGGCGGCGTAGAGGGCGCGGCGCTGGCCCGAGAGCGGCGCTTCTTGGGCTTCTTGGGGGGCGGCGGGGCGGCGTCTGGGCGCTCTGGGGGCGGC
>JAHJCH010000141.1 GCA_018813065.1 Myxococcota bacterium | reverse complement strand
TCCAGCCCCGATCTTCGCAAGGCTTGGCTCGTCGCCTACCGCCTCTTCTGTGAGATGTGGCGCGCCGCTCTTGAGAAGTTCACCCTTGGAGTCGCGACGTCGTTGCCCGAGGAGGGGTGTAGGCCACCATGGTTGTTGGCTAATGAGGTGCGCGTTGAGGGGATCGGCTACCGCTACCCCCCGAGGATCGAGGTCATGGAGCTTGGAGGAAGTTCAACATAACCCTCAAAGATCAAAGGCGCATGTGGCCACCTACAGCGGCGGGGGGCCACCTACAGCGCCACCTACAGCGGGTGGCTCGTCGAAAAAAGTGTCGATGGGAATAGTGTTGTAATCACGCTTACTTACGATGGCTTGATTGAACCTCCTATCCTTTATGCTTCCTATACTCATTTGGCTGAAGGCGTGGATTCGTTACACTTTGGTTATAACGATGGTAAGACGAGGCGGAGATGGTCAAGAACCTCACCACGATCGGTAATAGCCTGGGGCTCATCATCGACAAGCCCATCTTGGAACTGCTCAAAATCGATCGAGATACAGAGCTTGAGATCAGCACAGATGGCGACAGGCTGATCATCCAGCCGAAGAGGCTCTCACGCAGAGAGCGCTTAAGAGCCTCCGCTGAGCGCCTGATGGACGCACACGACGAGACCTTCCGAGACTTGGCGAAGTGAGCCTGGTGTTTCTGACGCTGGAGGATGTGCTTGATCTCCACGCGCTTCAACTGAAGCGCTATGGTGGTGGCGAGGGCATACGTGATCTCGGCCTGTTGGAGTCTGCGCTGGCGCAGCCTATGGCTTCTTTTGGCGGGCACTTTGCGCACCCGGATCTTTCGTCGATGGCGGGGGCGTATCTGTTCCACATCGTGAGCAACCACCCCTTCGTTGATGGAAACAAACGGGCAGGCCTGCTGGCGGCCCTCGTGTTCCTTGAACTCAATGGAATCCTGATCCTCAGCCAGACTGAAGCGCTGCATGAACTGACGCTTAACGTCGCCAGCGGAGGCTTTAACAAGGCACTGACCATCGAGCGGCTCAGAGAGATCATTACAAAATCTCAGAATTAAACATGCACACATCTTCAGGCCAGATTCCTCAGTATGGTCCTCGAGCGCTCGTCGCGGCAGGGGGCGCCGCGTGGACGAGGTCCTCGCGATCACTGAGAGCGCGCTGCCCTCAGTCGCGAGAGCGCGCCACCGAGAGGTAGTCGAGCCGGATAAGGATGTCTTCGACGTTCTCCAGGCGCAGCCCCGTCCTGCCATCGATGCTGATCTGCTCTCGGGGGATGAAAAGGGTGTAGTCGCCGAAGAGGCCGCGGCCCGCCAACTGCTTGGAGTTACCCTGGCTGTAGTCCTCTCGCTCCAGCGCGCTGATCTCTACGTTGAAATAGGCGTTGATTTGAGCGTCGGTGAACCCCCGCGCCTCGTCCCTAGCGCCCTCATCGAGGGAGGAGCCCTCCGTATAAGGATCGATGAAGAGATTGCGGCTGGGGCGGATGGAGGCGACCTGGAAGGGCTGATCATCGGGAGGTGAGGCGCACCACTGACTCAAGAAGGTGTTGCGCTTGCTGACGGTGATCTGGGCGAAGGTCGTCTCGCGGCCGCTCCAGAGATCATCACCCTGGATCGAGGCGTTGATGGACCACAGGCGCTCGGCGCAGTGGTGAGTGGAGAACAGCGAGGCCCTCAGGGCATCACCGAGGGCCACCGCGCCCAGTGGGTAAATGGAGAAGGGGATCTCCTGCCCCGTGTACGCGCCGCCCTCGTCATAGGCGGCGAGCTGCGGCGCCGTCAACAGCGCGTGTAGCCGCTGCGTGGGGTTCATCTGACGCCAGCCTTCGGGGAGCGCCTCGGTGCTGGCGAGCTGGAGCAGATCGTCCCTGAGGCTGATGACGGCCAACTCCTCGTTGGGGTTCTCGCCCGCGATGGAGCCGGGCCGCGCCTCGGCCTGAAGGCGATCGAGGACTTCGTCGAGCTCATAGGGGCTGCGCGCGTCGATGATCCGCTGGCGCAGATCGTGATCGGTGTACTGGAACTCGTACTCCACAGCGCGCAGCGTGAGGTAAACGGCGCGGCGCGCCCGCCGCATGGCGTCGTGGAAGGGGGCCAGGCGCTCAGGCGCCCAGCGATCCGCGAGGAGCGGGCCGACGCGCGCGGCCTCGGCGACCCTCAGCGACTGCAGCCCCTCTGAGATGGCGCTGGCCACGGAGAGGCGTTGGTTGCGCAGCTCCGCAAGGCGCTGGGCCAACCCCAGCGTGGCGCGTTGGATATCCAGCGTGGCGGTGCGGACCCCCACCAACTCCATCTCGGCGTCGTTGAAGCAAGCCTGATCGGCGATCTCGTGCTCCAAGGCCATCATGTTCTCCGCGTGGACGCGCTCGGCGATGTCCATCCCATACTGGAGGCTGTCGGAGACGCTCTTGGCGACGCCCTCGACTGCGGCGGCGGCGCCCTTCGCGCCGCCAGTGAAGACGGTGTTCACATCGGCGGCGTCCTTCGCCGCCGACGCCATGTTCGCGGTGATGTCCGCCGCGAGCTTGAACCCCCCCAGCACGTTCATCGTGAGGTCGTGGTTCGCCAAGAGGTGCTCGAGCCGCTCCCCCCCGAGCTGGGCGATCATGCAGCTGCGCATGGCGTTATCGTAACGCTCCGTGTGCTCCTCGAGCTGGGAGCGGGCCATGTCCACCTCCCGCGCGCTGATCAAGACATCCAGCGCGGCTTGACCCATCGAGCCCAAGAAGCACTCGGGGTTTTGGGTGAGATCGGAGGCGGTGTCGATGAAGCACACCTGCTCCCCTCCGCAGAGATAGCCTGTGGGGCACTCGTCGGTCGTCACGCAGGACTCGGGGAGCGTCGTCGGCCGCCCCTCGTTCGTGATCGCCCGGCGCTGCTCGCAGTAGTTCATCGCCTCGGTGACAAACCCCTCGTCCTCACCCATAAACACCTTGATGATCTCCCAAGGGTCTACATCCGGCCAGTGCTCTTGAGCGAACGCCACGTTCTCTGGGGTGAAGCCACGAGGGAAGGGCTCATCGTCCATATTGGGGAAGAGCGCGAGGACGTGCGCGTCCATCTCCGGGTTCCCCGTGCTCACCTCGGGGCCGAAGCGGCGCCGAAGCGCGGCGAAGAAGCACACCTCGTAGCCCAGATCAGCCGTGGAGACTCGCGCGCGCGCGTCACCCTCGTCGAACACGCACGCCTCGTCCGTCTCGTTGATGAAGCAAAACTCCCCGTCGAACACGCAGTCGCCCGCGATCACCTCTCCGTCCAGCGCGCAGTCGCCCACGGCGATCTCGTCCAAGAGCGTCAAGCTGTTCCAGGCGGCTTGACCGCACAGCGTGGAGATTTTCTCGCCATAGTGGCGGCGTATCGCGGCGGCAGAGGCGTCCTCTCGCCAAGCCAGCTGATCGTTGAGCCACAGCTGCTCCAAGCGCGCCGCCCAGTCGTCTTGAATCGCCTCCAACACCTCTACGGCTTCTCGGACGCGGTGAGGGGCGTTGAGGGCGCCGTCATCTGCGAGCAGCTCGGTGGACATGGCGGTGAAGCGCCCGAAGGCCCCCTCTTGATCTCCGACGCGGTAGAGTGGCAGATCGATCTCCTCGATGCCCAGCGGGTTGGTGGCCGTCAGCGCGGCGCTGGCGCTGCTGAGCAGCCTCGCGGCGGCGGGCGCGAAGGCGTCGCGGGCCCCTCGCCAATCCTCCGCCCAGCTCAAGGCGCCCACGTGAACCTCCGCGCGATCGTAGATCCCCTGCGCGAGGGCGAGGATGGGCCACGCGCGGCGCAGCGCGCGGCCCACGCGATCTCGGACGAGGGCGTCGACGCGGGACTCGAGCCGCGCGTCTTCGAAGGCGCGCGCCAGCGCCTTGAGCTGCGCCTCGAGGCCATCAAGCATCACCACGGGGAGCCCCAACGGCTGAGTGTGTAGCCGCTGGGGGTTGGCCTCGAAGCTGGGGTTGACCCGCCAGCGGTAGTCGGGCGCGTGGAGCAGCGGGAACGGCGCGCGGGCGAGGGCCGCGGCGACGCGTGGGCGGAGGAGCAGCCCCCAGCCGTCCATGAGCCGGTCGAACACCGCGTCGTCGATCAGGGGGAGCGGGGGAGGGGCGTTCCCCTCAAGGCCAATCACCGTCCTCAGCTGCGCGACGATCCGCGATTGTTCTGCCAGGAAGCCATGCAGCGCGATCCACCGCTGTAGGGTGCGGTGCGCGAGGGCGGCGCCCAGATCATCGGGGTCGTCCACGGCCGGATAGAGCCCCGCGTCCAAGGCGGCCTTGACCCGCTCCACGGAGACGCAAGCGCCCGTCGAGCCCTCCCCCTCCTCCAGATCCTCCAAGCAAGCGCTGATGAGGGGCTCGATCCGCAGCGTGTCGTCCGAGAGCACGCCGAAGGTGGCCCACCCCTGACCCTCACAGCCAAAGTCACCGTCGATCGATCCCTCAGGGATGCCTTGGCCCAGCGCGCGCCCCCCGCAGAGCACGCTCTGCACGCGATCCCCCGCAGTGCGGCCGGTGGGATCAATGTCCGCGCCCGAGTAGAGCGGCGCGTCGAGCGCGAGATCGGGCGTGGGGGTGGGCGCGGGGAGGCTCGGCGCGGCGGCCCCATCCTCCAGAGGCCGGAGGTAACGCAGGCTGAAGCGCCAGCGCACGAACGGATCGTCCTGGGGCCGGGTGATGCCCGAGAAGCGCGCGTCGAGCGTGCCCACGAACAGCTCGTGATCCCACTCCACCTCCGCCCCCTCAACCGAGAGCAAGATCTGGTCTTCGATGAAGGGGATGGCGGGGATCTCCAAGCGCCGTTGACCCTGGTTATCGAGGGTGACACGCCCGACCGCCCCCGCCTCGGGGAAGAGGGCGCGATGAGCATCGTAGATCCGCACCACGCGCGTGTCTCGTGCGTCTCCCTCGTAGATCTCGAGCGTCGCGGGCAAGCGCAGGCGCGCGAGCGACGCGCTGAGATCTTGGACTTGGGAGCGTGAAGAGAGCCCCGCGCCGACAGGCCAGAGGTGTCCGTGATAGACGCCCACGAGGCGGGCCTCCACGCGCTTCGTAGCGACAACGACCGGGGGAGGGCGGCGCACACCCAGCGTGATCCGCTTCGCCCCCGTGAAGAACGTCACTTGTTGGTAGGCGTCCGACGCGAAGAGGAGGCGCTCGGGGGGATCGACGCCCTCGAAGGTGGGGGGCGTCACGAGGGGAGGTTGCCCCGTCGCGCTGATCGTCAGCGAGATGGGCGCGTTGGGCTGGAGAGAGACGCTGGGGTACTCGCACTCCGAGCCGGGCGCTTCGTCGGGGGTGCAAGAGACAGTGAGCCCGTGACCCGCGACCACCCGCACGCGACCGAGAGCTTGGCCGAGCGCCACGAGCTGCACGGTGGCAGGGCGGCGGTGATCGGCGATGGTCAGGGCCGAGGGCTCGAGGTGCAGCGCGCCTTGGGGCGTGGCGTCGATGGGGTAGAGCGCGTCCGGGGATCGGCAACGGCCGTAGTCATCGCAGATCTCACCAGCAACGCAATCGCCCGCTTGATGACAATCATCTAGGCATCGGCCGAGGTCGCAGTGGCTCCCGCAAGGGCACTGGTGATCGAAGAAGCAGTCGAGTTGAAGGGCGAGCTGGGCTGGCTCACGAACGCAGCCATCCAGATCACCACCTGAGCCCGCCTCACCACCCGATCCCGCCTCACCGCCCGAGCCCGCCTCACCACCGCCCG
>JAHJCH010000140.1 GCA_018813065.1 Myxococcota bacterium | reverse complement strand
CATGCTCATAGTTCTCGATGGCGATGATCAGCGCGGCGTCCTTGCTGCCCACCTTGGCGCCCTTGGCGGCGCTGTCCAGATCAGGCCAACCCTGCGCGATGGCTGTGGGTATGCTCAGCGCCCATGCCAAGAGCGCCCATCTTATTTTTGTTGGCATCATGCCTCCCTGTTCTTGATTGCCCGGCACAATGACCCGCCCGCCCGCGCTTTTCAATGACGTAGGCTTTGCGCGCCAAAAAGGCGCGTGCTTAAGTCTGCCCCACAGCCCACGCCACGATGGATGACGATGAAGCCCAGAGACGACGAAGAGCACGCCAGCAAACCACGGATTTTGATCGTCGAAGATCATGACATGGGCCGAGCGCTGCTCTGTCGCCAGCTCAGCCACCTTGGCTATGCGTTTGAGGCCGTAGAGGATGGCCGCCGCGCGCTCCAAGCCGCACAGCGCGCCCCTTTTTCGCTGATCCTCACCGACCTGAATATGCCCGAGATCGGCGGTCAAGCCCTGGCCGCGCTGATCCGCGCAGGGCAGCCCGGTGTTGATCCCCAAATCCCCATCCTGTTGCTCACCGCCGATGCCCACCTCACCCCCCACGCGCGCGCGCTCTTCTCCGAGATCCTCATCAAACCCTGCCCCCTGCCCCGACTTGATATGCGCCTGCGTCACTGGATCGGCTTGGCGCCAGGGCGCCTCACGCCTCAACCTCTGCCCCGCTTCGATGTCGCGCGCCTGCGCGCCCTGATCGGCGGCGATGAGGCGATGACATGGCAGCTGCTCAAGGGCTTCGTCGAGAGCGCCGAAGAGGCCAAAGCAGGTTTGGGCGCGGCGATGGAGGCGCAAGACGCCGCCGCCGCCGCCGCCCTCGCACATCAGCTCAAATCCGCCGCTCGCGTCGTCGGCGCAGATGCCCTGGAGGCCGCTTGTGCGGCCTTGCAGCACGCCGCAGCGCCCCAGGATGAGCTTCAATCGCTGGGGATGACACTCTTGGAGGCGCTTGAGCTGGTGATTGAGCAAATTAACGCACGCTTGGAGGCGCGCTTCGCATGAGCCTTGATCTCAATCGCCCCATCCTGCTCATCGATGACGACTCTTTTATGCTCAACGTGATGGCGGCCAGCCTCAAGGCGGTGGGGTTTCGCCAAATCGAGACGCGCGGCTCCGGCGCCGCCGCCCTGGAGGCCCTGGATCGCCCACAGCCGCCCATGATCCTCCTCTGTGATCTGCAAATGCCCGAGATGGACGGCCCCGAGCTGCTGCGCCGCCTGGCTGATCGCGGTTATCCCGGCGGCGTTATCCTCATCAGCGGCGAAGATCGGCGGATCTTGCGCCTCAGTGAGCGCCTCGGGCGCGCTCATGGCCTTGAGATTTTGGGCGCTTTGGAGAAGCCCGTTGATGGCGCCCAGGTTTTGGCCCTGATCCGGGCGTTTAAGCCCGCTCAGCCCAAGCGCAGCGCGCCTCAAGCCCCCGAGATCACCGATATAGAGCTGCGCGTCGCCCTACGAGAAGGGCAAATCCTGCCCTTCTATCAGCCTAAAATCGAAGCACAAACGGGCGCCTTGGTGGGCGTCGAGGCCCTGGCCCGTTGGCGCCACCCCTCGCGCGGTGTCCTGAGCCCCTTTTTCTTCCTGCCTATGGTCGAGTCGCTGGGTTTGATGGGCGCGCTGGTGGAGAGAATGCTCAACGCCAGCCTCGCGCAGCTGCGCGGATGGCGTGAGGCGGGGCTTGATCTTAAGCTGGCCGTCAATGTCGATGCCGATACCCTGGGGCGCTTGGATTTGCCCCGCCGGATCGAGGGTCTTTTGCGCGCTCACGGCGTCGAAGGCCGCGCCCTCACGCTCGAGATCACCGAGAGCGGCGCCATTCAAGATATTAAGGCCACGTTGGAGACGCTGACCCGCCTCAGCCTTAAGGGGATCACCCTCTCCATCGATGATTTCGGCACCGGTTACGCCTCTTTGGAGCAGCTCAGCCGCCTCCCCTTCTCTGAGCTGAAGATTGATCGGATGTTCGTCCACGATGTCGCCGCCAATGAGAGCGCTCGCGCCATCCTGGAGACCAGCTTGGAGCTGGCCCAACGCCTGGGGATGACGACCGTCGCTGAGGGCGCCGAGAATCTGACCGATTGGCGGCTGGTTCAAAGCCTGGGTTGTCATCAAATCCAAGGTTTCTTCGCCGCTCAGCCCATGGAGGGCGCGGCGCTCTCGCCCTGGGCGAGCGTTTGGGCGCAGCGCGTGCGCGCCGAGGGCCTCAGCCAAGCCTAAGCCCCGCCTCTGTTAACGCAGCTGAGTCATTGAGGTTGAGCAGCACCCCCGGATCGCGCACAGGAAGCCGCCGCGCGTCGCTCAAGAGCGCCCGCAGCGGCACGTCATCGCTCATCAAGAGGCGCGTAAGGCGCCCGGCAGGCAAACGCACCGGGTGGCCCGGTTGCCCCGCGTGCGTCGCCACCCACGGGCTCTCCCCGACCGCCGCGCGCAGCGCCAAGAGCGTGCTCAAGCGTAAGCAAGGGCGATCCACATGGGTCAAGATCACCGGGCAGGGCGCGCTCAAGGCGCTTAGGCCCGCTCGCAGGGAGGCGCGCATCCCCCCACGCCAGCCCTCGGCGCGCACGAGCCGCGCGCCCAAGGGGGCCTCGGCGGCGATCTCCGCCCAGTGACGCCCCACCACCAAGATCACAGGGTCAAGCCGCGCGGCCAGGAAGAGGTCCGTCAGGCGCGCGGCGAAGGTTTGTCCATCAAGGCGTAAGAGCGCCTTGGGTTGGCCCATCCGTGAAGAGGCGCCGCCCGCTAAGATCAGCCCCGCCACCCGCCTCAAGGTGCGGCCCTGCGCTCCGCCACCATCTGCGCCAGGATGCTGACGGCGATCTCCTCCGGCGTAAACGCTTGGATCGGTAGCCCCACCGGCGCGCGGACTTGATCCACCACCGCCTCGCTGAAGCCCTGCGCCAGCAGGCCCTCGCGCAGCTTGATCCACTTGCGGCGGCTGGCCATCTGTCCGATGTAGCGCGGCGGCGCGCTCAGCAACGCCGCGAGCACTTCGCCGTCGAGGGCGTGGCTGTAGTTGACGATCACCGCGTAGTCATGCGGCGCTGGCCGCGCCTCGCTCAACCGCTCTACAGGGTGGGCGGCGATGACATGGACGCCCTCGGGGAAGCGCGCCGGATCGGCCCACTCCGGGCGATGGTCAATCACCGTCACCGCCCAGCCAACGCGCGGCGCCAGGTGGGCCAGCGCCGTCCCACAGTGCCCCGCGCCAAAGATCCATAGCCTCGGCGCGGCGGTGATCTTCTGCATAAAGACCTTCATTCGCCCACCACACGACATCCCCAGATCGTGGTTGAGGTGGACATCCAGCGTCTCCGTCTCGCGCAAGGGATCGCTCAGCAGCGCGCGGGCGATCTCCACGCAGCGCAGCTCGATGGCGCCGCCCCCGACGGTGCCCCACAGCGCCTCCGCCGTCACCGCCATCTGCGCGCCGACCTCGCGCGGGGTAGAGCCCCCCGCTTCGATCACCGTCGCCAAGATAAAGGGGGCGCCCTCGGCCTCAAGGCGCGCCAACTCTGTAAAGAAACCCGGCATCTTAAACCTCCTCTCGTGACCCTAAGCGGCCAACGGCGAAGAATAGCCCCGCCACGGCGATGACCAGCCCAAAGATCCAGAAGCTCGATGTCAGGCTCGCCGCTGAGGCGCCCGTCATGGCGTAGATCACGGCGATGGGCAGGTTGCCCAGCGCCGAGGCGAGGAGCACGCCGCGCCAACGCAGCGTGGTGGTCCCCGCCAGGATCGCCACCGTCTCGGCGACCATCGGCACCGGGCGGCTGAGGATGATCGCCAGCGTCCCCCAGCGCCGCAAGAGGGCGTCGGCGGCGGCGCGCTCCTGCGCTGAGGTGAGGCGCTCGATGAGGCCCACCCCACGCCGCCCCATCCAGAAGCCGGTGGCCGCCGCGCCCACGCCGCCAATCAAGGACAGCAGCGCGCCATAGATGACGCCGTAGAGGGCGCCGTGGGCGATCATCACCAGGCTGGAGGGGATCGGGAGCAGGACATCGATGATCAGCAGGCCGACGCCGATGAGGCCCGGCAGCGCGCCGCCTCCTTCAAGGTAGGGCGTCGGCGCGGTGAGCAGGGGCACGCCGAGGGCCTCGATCAGCCCAAAGAGCGCGAGGAAGACGAGGATCATCGCGGCGGCGAGGGTGGCGTAGCGCTTCATGGGGGCTCCAGCGTTGAAAGGCGTGTGGTTTAGCACGCCACTGCGGCTGAGGCACGCCACTGCGGCTGAAACACGCCACTGCGGCTGAGGCACGCCTCCTCCCCAAGCGATGCTCAGCCCCTCAAAGGGCGCAGCGATAAGGCGCGCTGGACCGCCGCCGCCGCGTCCACCTTGCCGTGGCCAAACCAAGGGCTCCAGCCCGCCTCATTGAAGTCGCCCCGATCAAAGGGCGCGATGGGCGAGACGTCCCACGCGGGGTTGGGATCGAAGTCCGTCGGCGGGGTCTTGGGGTAGGGCGTCAAGTCCAAGTCCTGGCTGGCGGTCTCTAAGAGGATCTGGCGCACCTGGCGCGCGGTGAGATCGGGGTTGGCGGAGATGATTAAGCCCGCGATGGCCGCCACCAAGGGCGTGGCGCTGGAGGTGCCCCCAAAGCGCTCGGTGAAGTCATCGCGATCGTCCCCCTCCACCGTGGTGATGCCCAGGCCCTCTACCGCCATGCGGTGGTATGCGTGGGCGTTGCTCGATGGCGCGCAGAGATCCACGCCCGGCCCATAGTTGGAGTAGTGGGCGCGCCGCGCCGTGCTCGCCAACGCGGCGATGTGCAGCACCCCGTCTTCTTCGGCGAGGTTGTTTTGAAAGATCCGGCTCGTCTCCACCCCCACCCACTTCAGCTCGCCGCTCTCGTCGCGGCTCCAGCCATGTGTGTACGGGGCGTGTTTGTCCGAGGCGTAGCTCAGCGGGCAGTTCTCATTGCCCGCCGCCCACAGGAAGAGAATCCCCTTGCCCCGCCGACCGCCGCTGACGCTGAGCCGCTGAATCCGCTCGATGACCTGGCCCGAGAAGAGGCGCGTCGGCGTGCTGCCCCAGGAGTTGCTCATCACGTCGGCCTTGTGCGCGATGAAGTCGAGGACCTCCACTAAGTCGGCGTCGTCGAAGTAGAGGTACGGCCCGTGTGAGAGCACCTTGATCGGCAAGAGGCGGCAGCCGTAGGCGGCGCCGATGGTCAGCTCGCCGTCTCGCTCCGCGCCAATGACGCCGCAGCAGGCCGTGCCGTGGTTCTGCCCCGCGCTGTACATGGCGTGTGGGTCGGCGCCGGCGCTCTGGGCGTGGAGGAAGCGCTTGTTGGCGACGACGTAGCCGTAGATGTCGCCCTCGAAGTAGCCCCAGTCGGCGAACTTGCGCGCGCCGTCGAAGTCCTGGTGGTCCATGCGGCAGCCGTCATCAAGCACGCAGATGACCACCTCCGGGTCGCCGCCGCCGCCCAGGGCCGCCCAGGCCTCGTCGCAGCGGGCGCTGGCGCGCGGATCGACCTGAGGATCAAGGCGCTTGTCGTGGAGATGCCACTGGCGCTCATAGAGCCCGTCCGAGGGGGCCGCCTGCGGCGCGGCCATGTACTCCAGGTTGTGCTCCACGCGCTTGATCCCAGGCAGCCGCGCCTCATTGAGCGCCACGATCAGCTTCAGCGGGTTCATCCCCGTCGCGTCCGTCAGGCGCAGCACGAAGTCCTCGCTGCTGACCCGCCGCGCCACCTCCAAATGATGGCGCGCCAACACGGCGTTGAGCTGCGCTTGGCTGGGGAAGCCGTCGAAGCTGAGGAGGATCTGATCGGTCATCAAGAAGGCGGCGCCCGCTTCATCGATGTAGTGGTGGTGGGCCACGCTGTGGGCGCGGGCGCGGCGCATGTCCTCGTCCACGTCGTCGCTGCGGACGACGACGGCGGAGGGCCGCGCCTCGATGATCGCGAGGCCCTTGAGCGACGCGGCGCCCGGCCGCGTGAGGATCACAAAGCGATCGGCGGACTTCGTGAGGGCGAGGCGGCGCCCCGCGCGGTAGGTGTAGATCATCTCCATACGCTCACTCCTCTTTTGCGCCCTGTGGCTTCTCTCTCACGGTCATCGAAGCTAGGCTGCCACGGTCGAAAAATCAAAGGAGGTCGCGTGCGCCCCATCAACGCGCTGTTTTTGGTCAGCTTGGGCCTGATGAGCGCCCCCTCCGCCCACGCGGATCTGTTGCCATCCGGCGCCCGAGCGGTGGATCACGCCGTGATCATCGAGGGGGCCAACGCCTGGCCTGCGCTGCGCTTTTATCTCTTCCCCACCGGACCCAGCTTTGATCGCGTCGTGCCCTTGATCCCCGATGATCAAGGCCGGATCGTGACGCGCTTTTATCACGCCTCGCCGCCATTCCTCTTCGCCCTGCCCGCCGCTCATCCCGAGTGGGCCACCCTGAGCCGCCTCAAGCCCTTGTGTAGCCGCGCCGCGCCCAGCCAGGTGGAGATTCATCGCTCTGATGCCCCCCTGCGCCAAGCCCGCTTCGTCGATCAACGCAGCGATGTGGCGTGGGTGGAGAGTCATTATCAGATCGAGGCCGTGGGCGAGGGGCGCGTGGCCCTGCGTCATGAGGTGCGTAAGCGCACCCAGGCCCAGCTTGAGGCGGCGAAGGCGGCGGCTCAGCAGGCGCAGCGCCGAGCCTGGATGCGCACCGAGGTGGCCCAGGCGTGGTCACGCCCGCCGCTGAGCTTGGCCCTGAGCCCCCTGGGCTTGGCGGGCGTCCTCTGGCTGCGGCGGCGGCGGCTGAGGGCCAAATCATGAGCGGTGTTTATGTCGCCTCGCTGCTCCTGACCTTGCTCGTCGAGGGGCTCATCTTGTTCGCCGTTATGGGGCGCGTCGGGGCGCGCTGGGCCGTGGCCCTCAACCTCCTCACCCATCCCCTCGCCGCCTATGCTCACGCCCTCTTTTGGCCCCTCGGCCCCGATACGCTCCTGTGGATCGAGGCCCGCTGGGGCGCGCGGGCCATGGGCGCCCTGGATCTGCTGAGCCTGGAGCTGTGCGTGATCTTCGTCGAGGCGCTCGCGCTGTGGTGGGGCGCGGGTCTGGCCCGAGGCCGCGCTTTGTGGTTGGCGACGCTGATCAACGCCGCCAGCGTCAGCGCGTGGCCGCTCCTTGAGGCGCTGCGCCCCGCCCTGCGCGCGCTCTGGGGCGCCTGGTGATGAGGGCCACGCCGCTGCTGCTGCTGTTGCTGGGCTGTGATCTCAATCAGCTGCCCGCCGCCGAGCAGATCAGCGGCGATCTCTGCGAGCAGGCCTGCCTCAAGGCCAGCGGCTGTGATTACTGCATCGAGGATGAGGCGGGCGGCTGCTTTACCGCCGAGGGCTGCGCCGCCTGGTGTCGCGCCAACCAAGAGGAGGGTTGGGCAGAGTGCCTGGTGGCGGAGCCCTCCTGCGAGGCGGACGCCCTGTCGCGCTGCTGGGATCTCAAGCAAAGCCGCTGTCTGAGCACCTGCTTGTTCTTGGAGGGCTGCGGCCTCTGCGCCCGCGACGCGGCGGGGGAGTGTCTGGACGTGGCCGGCTGCGCGCTGGCCTGCCTCGACTTCGATGAGCGCACGATCGATTGCGTCCGCGCCTTTGATCAATGTGACGCCGATCACATCAACAGCTGCCTCAGCTATGCAGGCTCCGAGGCCTGTAACGCCTCATGCGCCAACCTTAACCTCTGCGGGCGCTGCTGGCCGGATGAGACGGGCGACTGCTTGGACTGGAGCGGCTGCATGGGCCTCTGCAACGTCCACTATGACGACCGCTGGCGCTGCGTCGGCGAGGCCGCCTGTGAGGTGATTGATCTCTGTTATGGCCCCAACAGCTTTTGTCATGACGCCTGCCAAAGCCGCAGCGAGGTGTGTGAGGGGATCGACGCCGTGGCTTGCCTGGAGTCATGTCAGCTCAGCCAGCAGCTCAGCTGGGCGCGCTGCGCCCTCGACGCCGAGGACATCTGCGCCCTCGACGCCTGCGCGGCCGAGGAGACGAGCGTCTTCTTGGAGGCCTGCGCCAAGATGCGCCGCTGCCGCGCCTGCTTCAGCGAGGCGGGGGACTGCATCGAGGACGCACGCTGCGCGCAGATCCTCGCCGCCACCCTGCCCACCTATGGCGCCTGCGTCTACACCCTGGAGAGCTGTGATCTGCGCCCCTGCGATGCGCCGTCGCCGCCGATCCGCTGTGAGGTGCTCTGCCCCAAGGTGGATCTCTGCGCGGCCAGCAGCGGCTGCATCGAGGTGTGTGAGGGCTGGTCGAGCGCGCGGCGCGCCTGCGCCCTGACGGCGACACGCTGTGCGGATCAGGCGGCCTGCGCCGCCCTGGACTGAGGCCCCGCGCGACGTCGCTCAGCGCACGCTGTACTCAAACGTGAGGGGGCGGCCACGTCGGGTGACCTCCACCACCAAGCGGCCCTGGGATCTGAGCCGCTCCAGCAGCCGTGAGGCCTCGGCGAGTTTGGTGATCTCTTGATCGTTGGCCGCGCGGATGACGTCGTTGGAGCGCAGCCCAAGCCGACCATAGAGCCCCCCCCGCTGCACGCCGATGAGCTTGACGCCTTGGGGCCGACCACGCCCTCGCGCCGGGCGCAGCCGCGCCTGCTTGAGGTGGCGCTTGGACTTCAGCTCGCCCTCAAGGAAGCCCGCGTCGATCTCATAGCGGTTTTGACCCAGGTGCTTGATCTTCTGGCCCGCGCCTCTGCGTCGAGGATCACGGCGCCCCGCGCGCGCTCGCGCCTTCTCAAGCCGAGTCTTCAGCCGCAGGCACTCAAACTGACCGCGCTGGGAGAGGACGACGCGCCGCTGCTGGATCGCCGCTAACGTGTAGTCGGCGATGCGCTGCCCCTCTCGCAGCATCCGATCACCCTCGCTGCCCTCAAAGATCGCCATCGACCAGGTTGAGGGCTCCGCCAACATCACGCCCGCTAAGTCCAGCTTGACCTCGCTGGGCTTGCAGGCCTCCCCCGGCGAAGGGATCCGCGTGGAGATAAATTGATCCGCTTCGCCGCCCCCCACCTCGACACACTCAGGGCCACGGCAAGGCTCAACCGGTTGAGGCGGGCTGGCGTTGAAGAGGTTGCGCGCCACGATCTCCGATGACATCTCCCCCCGAGGAGGCCCCTTGGTCGAGATGGGCGCGGCGCGGCGCGGCGACGCTCGGCGCGTCACAGCGCGCGCCCATATCTCCGCCGCCAATGTGTGGTTTATGAGCAGCGCCGATTCGTAGGCCGCGACGCTGAGCAAGGCGAGGTGGATGAGCCAGAGGTGTCGCGGTGTGATCTTATCAACCTCCGTCAAAGCGTTACGGTTGAGCGCCTTGTGGCGAGCGAGAGCAGCATAGGCCGCAAGATCATTAGCACAAAAAAGAGTACTACAGCAATGATTGCATCAAGGCGACGCTTGTTTGCGGGGAGATGGGCCGCGCTCAGCGCGGCTTGAGGCGGGTTTAAGGGTGGCTTAGATGAGGATGCCCGCCACGGTGGCGGTCATAAAGGCGGCGATGGTGCCGCCGATCATCGCCCGCAGGCCCAGGCGGGCTAAATCCTTGCGGCGCGTCGGCGCGATGGCGCTGATGCCACCGACCTGGATGGCGATGCTGCCGAAGTTGGCGAAGCCACACAGCGCGTAGGTGAGGATGATGGCGGAGCGCGGGTCCGTAAACGCCCCGCTCTTGACCATGCCCGAGAGCGCCTCGTAGGCGTAGAACTCGTTGAGCACGGTCTTGGTGCCCAAGAGGCTGCCCGCCGTCACCGCGTCCACCCAAGGGATGCCCATCAGCCAGGCCACCGGCGCTAAGAGCCAGCCCAATATCTGTTGGAAGCTCAAATCAGGGGCGCCAAACCAGCCCCCCACCCCGCCAATCAGGCCGTTGAGCAGCGCCACGAGGCCAACAAAGGCCAGGAGCATGGCCGCTACGTTCATCGCCAGCTTGAGCCCGTCCGCCGCGCCCGTCGCCGCCGCGTCGATGACGTTGGCGTAGTCCGAGCGCGCCGCCTTGGCCCCCTCGCCCGCCGTCACCGGCTGGCGCGTCTCTGGGTGCATCAGCTTGGCCGTCAGCAGCGCCGCTGGCGCCGACATGATGCTGGCGATCATCAAATGACCAGCGATGCCCGGAAAAGCGTCGCCAAACATGCTGACGTAGGCCACCATCACCCCGCCCGCGACGGTGGCGAAGCCGCCCACCATCACCGCCATCAGCTCGCTGGGGGTCATGTCGGATACATAGGGGCGGATCAACAGCGGCGCCTCGGTCTGGCCCACGAAGATGTTGCCCGCCGCTGAGAGGCTCTCGGCGCCGCTGGTCCGCAGCGTCCGCCGCATCAGCCAGGCGATCCCGCCCACAAGTAGCTGCATGATCCGCAGGTGGTAGAGGACGGCCATCAGTGAGGAGAAGAAGATGATCGTGGGTAGCACGTTGAGCAGGAATGAGAAGGGGAAGGATTCGATGAGATCCTTGCCAAAGACCAACAGCGTGCCTTCACGGTAGTAGCTCATGATCTTGCTGACGCCCGCGCCGATGGCGTCGAAGAAGCCCGCGCCGAAGCGCGTGCGCAGCAAAAGGACGCCCAAGAGCACCTGGAGGCTCAGCCCCCAGCCAATGATCCGCCAAGGCACAAGGCGGCGGTGCGTGCTCAGCGCCCATGAGGTGAGCAGCAGCGCCACCAGGCCAAGCAGGCTGATGAGGCGGCTCGACCAAGGCACGTCCGTCACCGCGCCGAGGCGGTGCAGCATGAGGCCCGGCTCAAGGAGCCCGATCTCCGTCAGCCAGCCTTGCAGCGGTAAGGGCGCGGGGGCCGCCTGAGCAGCGGCGGGGGCGAGCGTGAGCAGGCCAAGGCTCAGCCAACGCGGCGCGTAGCCCATATCAGCCTCCAATGCGATCGATGAAGAGCGGCTTGGCGGCAGGCGGGGCTTCGTCGCTGAGCGTGTAGGCCGCGGTGAGCCGATGCAGCGCGTCGTCTACGCCACGATCGTTGTGCTCCAAGGTCAAGATCGGCTCCCCCGCCTTGACCTTGTCCCCCAGCCGCTTGTGCAGCATGAGGCCCACCGCAGGATCGATGTCCTCTTCCTTGGTGGCGCGGCCCGCGCCGAGGACTAAGGCGGCGAGGCCCACCCCCTGGGCGTCGATGGCGCTGATGTAGCCATCGCGCGGCGCCAGGAAGTCGCGCTTGTAGCGGGCGGTGGGCAGCCGGTTGGGATCGTCGATGACGCGGGGATCGCCGCCTTGGGCTTCGATGATCTCGGCGAACTTGGCGAGGCCTCGGCCATCGCTGAGGGCCTTGTCCACGTCCGTCGTGGGCTTGGCCGCCATGTCGAGCATGGTGTAGGCGAGGCCCAAGGTCAGCGCGGTGGTGTCCTCCGGGCCACAGCCCTTGAGGATGTCGATGGACTCGCGGACCTCTAAGGCGTTGCCCACGGCGCGGCCCAGCGGCTGGTCCATGTTGGTCAGGAGCGCCACGACGCGGCGGCCCATGCGCTGGCCCACCCCCACCATGGCCTCGGCCAGCGCGCGGGCGTCGGCCTCGGTCTTCATAAACGCGCCAGAGCCGACCTTGACATCGAGGACGAGGCCGTCGATGCCCTCCGCCAGCTTCTTGCTCATGATCGAGCTGGTGATCAGCGGGATGGAGGGGACAGTGCCGGTGACGTCACGCAGGGCGTAGAGCTTTTTGTCGGCAGGGGCGATCTCCGCCGTCTGGCCGATGAGGCCCAGCCCGATGGTGGCCACCAGCTCAATAAAGCGCTCGACGGGCTGCTGCGTGGAGAAGCCCGGGATGCTCTCCAGCTTGTCCAGCGTGCCGCCCGTGTGGCCGAGCCCTCGCCCACTGACCATGGGCACAGGCACGCCACAGGCGGCGACGAGCGGGGCGAGGGGCAGACTGATCTTGTCGCCAACGCCGCCCGTGCTGTGCTTGTCAACCTTGACGCCCGGGATCGAGGAGAGATCAAGGACCTCGCCTGAGCGCAGCATGGCGTCGGTCCAGGCGGCCAACTCCGCGCCGCTGAAGCCCTTGAGGTAGATGGTCATCAAGAGCGCGGACATCTGGTAATCAGGGACGTCGCCGCGCGTGTAGGCGTCGATGAGCGCGTAGATTTCTTCGTCACGCAGCGCGCCGCCGTCGCGCTTGCGTTCAATGAGATCGACGGTGCGGATCATGATCTGCTCCTCAAAATCAAGGTGAAGCGGTGATTCTGGTGCCCTTAGGGGGGGATTGGAAGGGGCTTGCGCGCAGGAGCACGCTCAACGCGTCAAGGCCCAGCCCAGGGGGTTGAGCGCGCCAAGAAGACGACGCCAGCGCGGCAGGGCGGCGCGGCGCTGGCGGGCGACCTCACGGGCGAAGCCGCGCATGGAGGCCCGCGCCGCCGCGTCCGCCT